>JAZKEV010000153.1:0-3379 GCA_040386765.1 Verrucomicrobiota bacterium
AAATTGCTGGCTGCGATGCCGCGCACGCGGCCGGTTTTGACCAAGTGATCGAGCGCGCGCAGGGCGGGCTCGGTTTCGGCGGTCGCATCCCAGCGATGGAGGAAGAGCAGATCGAGGTGAGAGACGCCCAGCCGTTGCAGGCTGGTGTTTACAGAGGCTTCGATCGCCGCGGGCGTGAAGGGCGGGAGGAGTTTGGTGGCGAGGACGACACGGTCGCGAGTGCCCCGCAGCGCGAGCCACTTGCCGACGATGGTCTCGGACGCACCGCCGCCGTAGGCCGCGGCGGTATCAAAGAAAGTGATACCCTGGGCGACGGCATGGTCCATCATGGCAAAGGCACCAGCCTCGTCGATTTCACGACCGAAGGTCACGCAGCCGAGGCCGATGTTGCTGGAAGGGAGGAGAGGTGAGGTCACGGGAAAAGAAGATGCTGGTGGACGTACGCGGCCAAATTTTTGAGCAAAAGAATTTCGGCGTGCGTTTCATTTGCAAGGGGAAGCCGGGCGTTTGTGGTCGTCATTTCGAGCGATGCAGGTAGCGCAACAGAATTTCACGCCGAGGTGACGGAATTTTGCTTCGGTTTCAGAAAGAACAGCAGGACGGCGCAGGCGGCGATGGCGAAGGAGACGAAGAGGAAGAGCTTGCCGAGGTCGACGTTGGCATCGCGGAGGGCGCCCCCGGCGTAGATGCCGATGCCGCCGATGGTGCAGGAGAGGAAGTTCAGTACGCCGTATCCGGTGGCGCGATACCGGGGATCGCACCCGACGACGCAGAGCAGAGCCACAACCACCCAGGCTTGAAGAGACGACTTGGCGGGGGTGGTCATGTTTTATGGGGCATTGCGGCCCGGCCTACGGAGCGAGAGTCGAGTCGGGGAAGCCCCCGGGGATGGTGATGCGCGACCACTCGCCGATGCGATGGAAGCTCGGCTTGGTGAGCGGCGCGGTCGAAGAGAGGCAGAACTGGCCCGCGGCATCGTAGTCGTAGCGGCAAAAAGCCATGCGCCATTCCTGGCCATTCAGGCGGGGTCGGGCGGGCACGAGAGGCGCCATCGGGATCCGCGCCGCGATGCGCCAGCGTGAATTGGCCGGATCGAGCTTGAGCGCGAAATCGATCGAGCGGTCGCGGCGGATGTAGGGCTCGAGGCCGGCAGAGCGGGAGAAGCCTAGTCCCGGGTAGAGCAAGTGCAGCCGGCGGCCGTTGGGTGCGATCTGGAACTCGAGATACAACTCCGCGCCGTACGACTGAAGGAAGATTTCGAAGACATCGCCTCGCTCCCACAGCGGCTCCTGGTCGGCGGTGGCCGTGGTCTGGATCGATTCGTCGGTGAGATCGGCAAAGACGAGCAGGGCCTGCTCGCTCGCTGCGAGCGCGACGGTGCCGGGGAGGAAGGCAGGCTCCGTTTGCGGCAACCAGTTTTGGCGCAGGGGCAGGGTGGCGGCGGAGACGGGCGGCCACTCGGCGCCTTCCACCGCGCGGGCGAGGTCAACATCGGCGACGCGCGGCAATCGCAGCGGCGTCGTGCCGGAAGCGGGAGGAGGCAGCGGAGAGACGTCGGGCGGCATGGGGCGCTCAGTAACCGACGTGCCTGCGCGGCTCGATGACATCGCCGTCCGCGAGCGCGGCGGCGACGGCGAAAGCAGGAACCGCTCCGAAGGTCTCCCTGCATCCGCGGCGGAGGAGGAGATTGCCGGACCCCCACCGCAGAGAACGTGGCGAAACGACCATCTGCCGCCTTGGATTGACCAAGGCGGCGTTGCGGATGAGGAGCAAGGGCATCGGAGCGGACCGGGATGCGTTAGCTGGTGACCAGCTTCAGCGCGTCGTCGACCGTGAGGCCATCGTGGACCATGCCCATGAGGGCCTTGGTGATGGCAGCGGGGTTGGCGTGCTGGATGATATTACGCCCGTAAACGATGCCCGACGCGCCCTGCTCGAGCAGCGCGGCGGTGCGCTGGAGGATCTCGCGATCGCTGACCTTGCCGCCACCGCGCACCAGCACGGGGATGCCGCAGGCGACTTCGATGACCTTGTGGTACAGGCTCACGTCGTCCGTGGGATCGGCCTTGATGACGTCGGCGCCGAGCTCGACCGCTTGGCGGACGAGCGGGATGATCTTCTTCTCGTCGCCATCGACCATGTAGCCGCCAGCCTTTTCGTTGGATTGAAACACGAGCGGCTCGACCATCATTGGCATGCCGAGGCGATCCGAGAGAGGCTTCAGGCGGAGGATGTTTTCGACGCACGCTTCGCCGACCTCGGGCTGGTCGGGAATCTGGAAGAGATTCACGCACATGCACGCGGCATCGAGCTGCACGGCTTGATCGACGGGATCCTCGATCATGCGGCTGTAGAGCGTGCGCGGGAGCTTTTTGCCGTAGACATTGGCGACGTCGGTGCGGAGCACGAGCGACGGCTTGAAGCGGCCGGGCAGCTTCTGCAGATGCCGGGCCTGGCCGACGGTAAGCTGGATGGCATCGGGGCCGGCCTCGGCGACGACGGCGACGGCGCGCTCGAGATTCTCGATGCCGCCGAGAAACGAGTGCTCGTTGAAGAAGCCGTGGTCGATGGCGACATCGAAGCAACGGCGCGAACGCGGATGGAAGAGGCGGTTAAGACGGAAGGATTTCATGTGGAAATTTTAGGTTAAGGTAAGGGCGAGGGCGGGCGCACGCTCAACCGGCGAAGCCGAGCTCCTTGGCGGTTTCGCCGATCGCCTCGTCGATGATGTCGAGGCCCTTGAGGAGCGTGGGCTCATCCATCACGATGGGCGGGCTCATGCGCAGGATGTGGCCGGCGGGGATCCAAGCGAGGCCCTTGCGGAAGGCCTTTTGGTAGACGAGGGCGCCGGCCTTGTCGAACGGCTCTTTCGTTGCTCGGTCCTTCACAAGCTCGATGCCCATGAGGCAGCCCTTGGCGCGGACGTCGCCGACGATCTTGTGCGAGGCCTGCATCTGCTTCATGCGGCGGAGCGCGATCTCGCCGAGGTGCGTGGCGTGTTCGAGGAGATTTTCCTCCTCGATCACCTGGGTCGAAATGAGGGCGGCGGCGCAGGCCATTGGGTTGCCACCATAGCTGCTGGAGGCGGAGATGCTTTCGAAGCTCTCCTTGAACGGCTCGCGGACGGCGACGCACGTCACCGGGAAACCGTTGCCGAAGCCTTTGCCCAGCGTGACGATGTCGGGCACGACGCCCCAGTGCTCCATGCACAGCCACTTGCCGGTGCGGCCCCAGCTCGTGAGCACTTCGTCGGCCATGAGGAGAATTTTCCGGTCGTCGCAAAACTTGCGGAGCTTCGGGAAGAAATCGTCCGGCGGCATCACCGAGCCGGCCCAGCCCTGGATCGGCTCAAGCACGAAACCGGCGACTGAGCCGATGG
>JAZKEV010000154.1:0-8161 GCA_040386765.1 Verrucomicrobiota bacterium
CTGGCGGGGGCGCTGCTGCGCAGCGAGAAAGACCAGCGCGAGCATCGGCAGGTGATCGACGATATCGTGGCGCGGCTGGCCCCGCTGGGGATCGAGCCGCAGGTGCCGGCGCAGCCTCAGGTGCGGCGGCTGGCCAATGTGCAGCATCTGCACACGCCGGTTACGGCGCCCGTGCCGGACGGGGTTCGTCTCCTCGATGTGGTGGCGGCGATGCACCCGACGCCGGCGGTGGGTGGCGCGCCGCGCGCGGCGGCGGTGGCACGCATCCGCGAACTGGAGGGCTTTCCGCGCGGGCTGTATGCCGGGGCGTTGGGTTGGGTGAATGCGCGGGGCGGCGGCGAGTTCTTCGTAGGCATCCGGTCGGCACTCGTGGAAGGCGCTCGGGCCCGGGTATATGCGGGAGCGGGAATCGTTGCGGGATCTACGCCCGAAAAGGAGTTTGCGGAAACTGAGCTGAAGTTTAAGGCCATGCGCGACGCCCTGATTGCGTAAACGTCAGGCCCATCTCACTTACTCACATGCGAGCCGCTTTCTTCCTTCGAATGGTCGCGACCCTGGTCGCGGCGGTCTTCACCGCTGCGCAGGCCGCACCCGCCGCCAAGAGGGAGAAGGCTCCGCATCCGCTGGTGTGGGAGGCGATGGAGCAGACCTACGACGCCAAGCCGAAGGATGAGGTCGCGGAGTTTGTTTTCAAGGTGCGCAACCAGTCAGCTGCCAAAGTGGAGGTGTTGGGACTGCAACCTTCGTGTGGCTGCACCGTGCCGGAGATGCCCGCGGTGCCGTGGGTGCTGGCTGCGGGCGAGAAGGGGAGTTTTCGCGCGACGATCGATTTCAAGGGCAAGGAGGGTGTCGTCTCCAAGACCATCGAGGTGCAGACCACGGCTGGATCACAGACCCTGCGCGTGACGGTGAATATTCCCGACACGGAGGAGACGCGGCGGATGCGCAATCAGCGCATGGCGGCCGTGGACCGGCAGGCCGTTTTCAAGGGAGACTGCGCCGCGTGCCACACCACGCCCGGCGTGGGCAAGATGGGTGCGGAGCTCTTCACCGCCTCCTGCGCCATCTGTCACGCGGCGGAGCATCGTGCCGCGATGGTGCCGGATCTCGCGGTGGCTCGCATACCGGGCGAAGTGCGCGACGAGGCATTCTGGCGGAAGCTGATCGTCGAGGGCCGCGTCGGCTCGCTGATGCCGGCCTTTGGCGAGGCGCATGGCGGACCGCTAACGAACGCGCAGGTCGACTCTCTGGTGGCGTATGTAGTGAAGCAATTTCCGGCCAAGCCGACCGCAGCCAAGTAACTGAATGCAGAACCCCACGCTCGACCTCCGCAACGTCAACTCGCTCTGGGCGAGCGTCCTCGTGGAAACACTGGCGCGCGCCGGTGTGACGCGCGCGGTGGTATCGCCGGGATCGCGTTCGACGCCGCTCACGTTTGCCTTCGCGGCGCATAGCGAGATCGAGGCGATCCCCGTGCTGGACGAGCGCTCGGCGGCCTTCTTCGCGCTGGGGCTGGCCAAGCTCCGGCAGCAGCCCGTGGTGCTCGTGTGCACGAGCGGCACGGCGACGGCGAACTACCTGCCGGCGATCGTGGAGGCCAGCGAGAGCGGCGTGCCTCTGCTCGTGCTGACGGCGGATCGGCCGCCGGAAATGCGCGCGTGCGCCTCGGGGCAGACGATCGACCAGCTGAAGCTGTACGGCGGGTACGTGAACTTTTTCCACGAGCTCGGGCTGCCGGCGCCGAGCCTTGTGGCGTTGCGCTACCTGCGGCAGACGGTATTGCATGCGCTGAGCCGGACGCGCATGCCCTTTGCGGGGCCGGTGCATGTTAACATCCCGTTCCGCGATCCGCTGCCGCCGATCGCCAATCCCGCGATCGCCACGGCGGTGAAGGATGTCGATTGGGCGTTGTTCTTCTCGCACATCGAGACCGCGACGCCGCAGCTCGCGAGCGTGGCCGAGCCGCTGCTCCGGCCGGACGTGCATGGCATCATCGTCGTGGGGCCGGTGCAGCCGGCGAATCCCGATGAGTTTGTCGCTTCCGTGGCGGAGGTCGGGCGACGGCTGGGCTGGCCGGTGTTGAGCGACGGTTTATCGCCGGTGCGCAATCACAAGGAAACGGTGCCGAATCTCGTGACGACGTACGACGCGGTGCTGAGAAATCCCGCGGTGGCCGAGCGCTTGAAGCCCGAGGTCGTGCTCTGTATCGGCGACTGGCCGACGAGCAAGGTGCTCCGGACGTGGCTGCAGGCGAGCGATGCGGAGACGTGGCTCATCAGCTCGCGTCCGGGCAACCGCGACGCCCTGCACGGGCGCACGCGGCAGGTGACGATGGAAGTCGCGACGCTGGCGACGCTGCTGCCGGAGGCGCTCGACGAAAACGGCTATACCAAGATGTGGCTGCGCTATGAGGAACGGGCGCGCACGGCGCTCGATGCGAAGCTGGAGGCGACGACGCACCTCTTCGAGGGCCGTGTCTCCTGGATGCTCGCGAAACACCTCCCCGAGGATACGCCGCTCTACATCGCGAGCTCGATGCCGGTGCGGGACATGGAGTATTTCTGGCCGCCGAATACGCGCCGGATCCAGCCGCACGTGAATCGCGGGGCCAATGGCATCGACGGCACGCTGTCGACCGCGCTGGGTGTTGCGCACGCGGCGGGCCGGCCCTCGGTGCTGCTCACGGGTGACCTCGCGCTGCTCCATGATACGAATGGATTTTTGTTGAAAGCGAAGTTCGGCGGCTCGCTGACGATCATCCTCATCAACAATCGCGGCGGCGGTATCTTCGAGCACCTGCCGGTGGCGCAGTTTGACCCGCCGTTCGAGGAATTTTTTGCGACGCCGCAGGAAGTGGATTTCGGGCGACTCTGCTCGGCGTACGAGATCGAGCACGTGGAAGTGTACGATTGGGGTCACTTCATCGACTACATGGAGAATCTCCCGGCCCACGGCATGCGCGTGCTCGAATTGCGCACGGACCGGAAGCGTGATGCGGCGTTGCGGAAGACGATGCTCGCGGAGGTCGCGGCTGCGGCGGGGTCGAGCTAGAACAACGCGTCCTACCCCTGGCTAGTTTACCCGGGACCAGAGGTTGCGGTAGGCGGCGAGGATTTCGGGGAACGTCGTGCCGCGGGTTTGGAGGTCGCGGTGGAGGCGGGCGCGGAGGCGAGGGGTGCTGAGGGCGGCGGGATCCCAGAGGAGGAGCGCCATGGCATTCAGGATGCGTTCGCGGGGGTGGCGGCCGGCGCGGGCTTCGAGGAGGGGGCGGAGGCCGAGGGCGCGGGTGCCGATGAGGACATTGCGCGTGGCGGATTGCTCGGGGCACTTGTTCTGCGTGGAGAGAGCGTAGTCCGCAGGGCTCGCGAAGCCGGTGCCGAGGCGGTGCTCTTCGATCCAGAAAAAGACGTGGCGCGACAACTCCACGAGGTCGCGGTGACGGTCGAGGAGCGTCTCGCGCGAGGCATCGCTGCGCTCAGGGTGGAGTTTGAAGGCGACGCCGGTGGCGTGGCGGTGGCGGACCTGCGCCATCCACGGAAGGGCTTCGAGGCGAGACAGGAGCGGGAGCTGGCGAAGGCGTTCGCGGGCGCTCCAGTGGTAGTGAAGATAGGTGACGAGCAGCGCGTCACCGAGGGCGAGCTCGGCCTTGGCGATATTGCGCCGAACGAAATCGGCATCGGCGGGCGTGAACTCGCGTTTCTCCAGTTTCTCGCGCGCAAAGAGCAGGCCGGTGCAGCGATTCATCAGCAGCCGGGTGGCTTCGGCGAGCGGGATATCCTCGGTGGCGCGATGGTGGTCGCAATCGTCGAGGAGCGACTCGTCACCAACGAGCCAGCGGTGGCCCATGACGAGGTCGTACGAGAACATGCTGACGGGCGCGGCGGCGAGTTCGCGCAGAGAGGTGATCTTGAACTCGACCTCGATGCCGGCCTGCGGGGTGAGAATCTCGCCGAGGACGTGCAGCGCGTGGCCGAAGCGGAGCTCGTTGAGGTGGCGATTGCCGCGAATGCAGATGTAAAACTCGAGGTCGTTGTAGGGGCGGTCGTCCGCGGGTGTGCGGAGGACGCCGCCTTCGCCGCGACCGTAGCCGCCGCCGAGGAGAACGGCCTCGAGCTTCGCGGCGGGGACGAGGCCGCGGATGCCGGCGCCGATCTTGGCGCAGGTGCGTGCAAGGTGCTCCTCAAGCTGCGCGCTGCCGTCGACGGTGAAGCGCGGCGCGGAGGCAGTGTCGGCAGCGGACGAGGGCAAAGGGTCCAGCGACCGGCGTTCCGAAGCGGCGGCGACTGGGGCAGGGGACTCGATGGCGGTCATGTGGCGAAGGTTTCGCGGTGCATGGCCCAGCCGGCCTTGAAGCCGGCGCGGCGGGCGAGGCGTTGTTCCAACCGGATGCGCACGGCGCGGGGCCACTCGCGGAGACGGCGGGCGCGGCGGCAGTAGGCGAGGTCGCGCTTGGCGTCGGCGAGGAGGCCGAGGGCCAGGCGGCTGGGGGCGGTGAGGTCGGCGGGGCGGCCTTTGAAGACGGCGGCGAGAGCCCAAGCCTCGCCGAAGCTGCGCTTGTAGGCCTGGCGGGGCGTGTAGTTGTGCGAGTGCATCACCACGGAATCGGGGCAGTACGCGATGCGATAGCCCTCGGCGCGGCACCAGCGGGTGTACTCATCGTCTTCGGAATACTGCATCGACTCGAGGAAACCGCGGCGGGACCAGACGTCTTTGCGCAGACCGCTGCTGACCATGCTGAAAAAGTGATCCCAGGAGGCTGACTCGCGTTTCTCGCCGAAACAGCGCTCGTAGTCGTGGGCGAAGACGGCCTCGCAATCGGGGCGCGGAATCTGGCGGCCGAACACGGCGGCATTGCGCGGATCGTGCAGGGCGGTCGCGAGCGGACGCAGCCAGTTGGAGCTTTGCGGCGTGGCGTCTGCATTGAGGAAGATCGCGGTATCGGTCTGCGCGAGCTCCATGCCCTGATTCATGACGCGGCTGGGCTGATAATCGTGCGGCAGCAGCTGGATGAAGCGGGTGGGCTGCGCGGCGCGGATGAGGTCAACGGAGCCGTCGCTCGAACCGGAGTCGAAGACGAGGAGGTCCCAATTGGTATAATCCTGCGCGCGAAGGGCGGGCAGAGTATCGCGAAGCGCCCAGGCTTCGTTGTAGGAGCGCATGATGATGGTGACGCGCGGATCGCTGCTCATAAGTGGCTCCGGCAGGGTAACGCGTTGGGCTAGCGCCTGACATGGGGTATATGCCCTCCCCGGCGTAGGTCCCGACCCACTAAACGAAAAACGTCCGGCCCGGTATGGTTCTACCCAGCGCTTTCCTGAAAGCGCACATCCATGTCGCAGCCTAAAAACAACCATCCCATCGTCCTCTCCATTGGCATCATGGCTTGGAACGAGGCGCACTCGATCTGCACGACGCTGGAATCGCTGTTCCGCCAGTCGGTATTCGAGCGGCTCGCGGGGCATCACCAGCGTTGCGAAATCGTTGTCGTAGCGAATGCCTGCAAGGATGCGACGGCGGCAGTGACGCGGGCCTTTTTCGACCGGATGGAGCGCGAGCATACTTGGGCCGGAAGCTTCGTGACGAAAGTGATCGACATCCCGGAGCCCGGGAAGGCCAACGCTTGGAACCGATTCATCCATGAATTTTCCGCGGTCGAGACGCGCTATATCTGCTCGATGGATGCGGACATCGTCTTTCACCACCGGGAGACCGTCTACAATCTGATGGCGGCACTGGAGCGCTGGCCGCAGGCCTCGGCCTCGACGGGCCGGCAGTGCAAGGACCTGATTTTTAAGGAAAACAAGACACTGCGGGAGCGTATCTCGCTGGCGACGACGTCCATGAATGGCGGCGAGGCCGGTAAGATCTGCGGGCAGCTTTACTGCCTGCGGGCCGCGGTGGCGCGGAATCTCTTCATCCCGCGCGATCTGAGTGCGACCGAGGATGGGTTCATCAAGGCGATGGTTTGCACGGATTTTCTCACTCGCGAAAGCGATGCCGGGCGGATCGTGCTCGCGCCGGATGCGGCGCATATTTTCGAGGCGTATGTCTCGCCGCGCGAGGTGCTGAACAATCAGAAGCGGCAGATGATGGGCCAGACGATCGTGCACGTGCTGATCGAGTACCTGAAGACGCTGCCGTGGAAGGACCGGGCCAACCTCGCCGACACGCTGAAACGGCACGAGGCGCGCGATCCGGACTGGCTGCGCAAGCTGATCGCGGCGCACCTGCAGACGCGGCCGCGCTTCTGGCAGCTTTTCCCGGGACTGCTGACCTTCCGCTTCAAGCGACTGGCGGCGGCGCGCGGCCTGCGGAAGATCAAGCAAGTGCCGGCGGCGTGCGCCGGTTTTGCGGTGACGATGGTCGCGTGCTCGCGGGCGCACGAGGCGCTGTGCAAGGGGATGGTGAACTACTGGCCCAAGGCGAACCGGCAAACCATCCTGACCGTGCCGCAGGCGGTGAACGACGCGACCACCACGCCGGCCTCGCGGTAAGAAAAAGATTTTCGTTCGAGTACCATGGAGACCAAGCACATCCTGGCATTAATGCTATTCACCGCCTTCGGGTGCGGTGCGATTCTAGCCACCACGTTTTCGCGACGCCTGCGCGATCTGGCGTTCATCTGCATGGTGGTGTTTTCGATCTACGCGGAGAGGTTCGACGTGAACTTCTTCGGGCAATACTGGTATCGCGGCACCTCGCGCGGCGTGGGCATCTCGATCACCGACGTGCTCGCGTGGGCGATCCTGATCTCGAGCTTGATCACGCCGAAATACGTGCGGCGGCCGGGATTTGTGCCGGCGGGACTCTTTGTGATTGGGCTGTATTTTCTCTACTGCGTTTACATGACGTTCAACGCGCTCGTGCCGCTCTACGCGGTTTGGGAGCTGGCGAACATCCCGCGCGGTGTGCTTGTGATGCTGGCGGGCGCTGCCTACATCCGGTCGCGCCGGGAACTGGGTTTTTTGGTGGTCGCACTGGCGCTAACCGCGTGTGTCGAGGCGCTGTATGGCTTCAAGCAGCGTTACGCCGACGGCATGTACCGCGTGGCGGGCACACTCGATCACTCGAACAGTCTTTCGATGTATCTCTGCACGATCGGGCCGGTGCTCGCGGCGGGGTTCATGTCCAACTGGTCGAAGTGGGTGCGCATCGCCGCCGGCATCGGCGCCCTCGCCGCCACGGGCGGCGTGTTGCTGACGATCTCGCGGGCGGGTTTGCCGATCTACGCGATGGTGATGCTCGGGACGGTCGTCATGAGCACGAGCTTTAAGGTCACGCTCAAAAAGGTGGTGATCTGCACTTCGCTTCTCGCGGTGAGCGTGATCGTGCTGGCAAAGATGTGGGACCAGATCGCGTCGCGCTACGCGGAGGCGTCGTTTGCCGAAGAGTATCTCGACAAGGAGAACGAGGGCCGCGGCGTTTATATCCGCTGGGCCCAGGCCATTCTCGACGATCATCGCTACGGCGTTGGTCTCAACAACTGGTCCTATGCGGTGAGCAAAACTTACGGCCCGGAGTCGGGTTTCCGCTACGAAGATTACGACGATATCAAGGGCAACCCGGAGAAAGCGGATCTGCCGTCGATCAATTACGCAGCGCCCGCGCACAGCCTCGCGGCGCTGACGGCGGGCGAGCTGGGCCTGCCTGGACTGGCGCTCTTCGGACTAGTGTGGGCACGCCTCTTTTTTATGGGGGCGGGCTTTCTGATCAAGCGGCTGAACGACGACCCGATGCATCGCATGGGCATCGGGTTCTTCTTCGCGATCTGCGGCATCTTTTTGCAGAGCGTCACCGAATGGGTCTACCGCGGGTCAACGATCTTCCTGATGTTCCACTTGCTGATGGGCGCGCTCGCGAGTCTGCAATGGACACGCCTTCACCCGTATCCGACGGCGCCGGATCCGAAGGATCTCGATGTCGTTGAAGAGAACGAAACCGAAGTCGAAGCCCGGCCGCTGGAAGTCTCGACCACCTACGTCTCCCGCTAATTCGTCATGCGCGTCGCTCATCTCCTGCGAAAGTACAACCCGGCCGAGTGGGGCGGGACTGAAACGGTCATCCATCAAATCACCGGAGGGTTGAGCCGGCTCGGCGTGGAGTCGGCGGTGTATTGCCCGGCGCTGGAGGAAGCGAAGAAACTCATCGCCCGCGCCAATCT
>JAZKEV010000154.1:8171-10639 GCA_040386765.1 Verrucomicrobiota bacterium
GCTGGCTGCCATGTGAAGCGCTTCGATGCGTGCGTGCCGATCTGGGGCATCTCCGACGAGCAGCGGCGGCAGATGATTTCCGTGGGAGGAAACTTGATGTCGTTTCACCTGCTGCGGTCGCTGTGGCGCGAACGCGACCTGTCGCTGGTGCATACACATGCGCTGGGCCGCGTGGGCGGCATCGGGCTCACGGTGGCGCGGCGGAGGAAGATTCCTTTTGTCGTAACGATCCATGGCGGGTTGTACGATCTGCCGCCGGGATTGAAGAAGGCGCTGAACACGCCGCAGGCGAAAGGCTTTGAGTGGGGTCGCGTGTTTGGCGTGCTCCTGCGGGCCCGGCGTGTGATCGAGGAGGCGGATGCGATTCTGACCTGCAATCGCCGCGAAGCGGAGCTGATGCGCGAGCGGCACCCGGATCGACGCGTGGTGATGCACCCGCACGGGGTGCGCGCAGAAATTTACGAGACGGATCATCGCGCCGCGGCGCGCGCGGCGTTTCCCCAGATCGTGGGCCGTGACGTGTTGCTCTCCGTGGGCCGGATCGATCCGGTGAAGAACCAGAGTTTTCTCGTCGAGCAGATGCCGGAGACGATCCGGCGTTTTCCGAAGGCGCTGCTCGTGCTCGCTGGACCCTGCACTGATGAGGTGTATGGGCCTGCGCTCGACCGGCGGATCCAGGAACTCGGGCTCGGCGGGCATGTGCTGCTCACGGGGAAATTGCCGCCATCCGATCCGCGGCTGATCGGCCTGATGCAGGAGGCGCGCGTGGCGCTGCTCTCGTCGGTGTCGGAGACTTTTGGCCTCGTGATTCTCGAAGCATGGGCGGCGGGTGCGCCAGCGGTCTCGAGTCGCACTTCGGGGGCGAGTGCGTTGATCGAGCACGGCAAGACGGGCTGGCTCTTCGATCTCAACAAGCCGGAAGATTATCACGCCGGTATCGCGGCGGTCATGAGCGACCCGGATCGGGTGAAGAGCATGATGGTGGCAGCGCGCCTGCGTGTGATCCGCGACTACGATACCCGCGTGCTCTCGGCGAAATTGAAGGGGCTCTACGAAGAGCTGTGCGCAGGGCGCGGACGCGTGCGCAACGAGAAGTATGCGGTCCCACCCGTCACGAGCAGCGTTACTTGAGACAACGGTTTCGAGATAACGGTTTAAAAGACTTTCCATGCACACGGTCATCATCAGGGACGACGATACGAATGCGCTGACGCCGATCCCGTGTCTCGAGATGCTCTATCGGCCCTTTCTCGAGCGCGGGCTGCCGGTGAATCTGGCGACGGTGCCGGAAGTGCGTTGCGACGCCCGTTCGCCGGAGGGCGTGCGCGAGGGATTTCTCCCGCGGCAGGGCAATCCGGCTGTGGAGACCGTCGCGCTTGGGGAAAATCAGGCACTGGTGGACTATCTGCACGCAAATCGCGGATACTCGATTGTGCAGCACGGGTGCTATCACGATACGTTCGAATTCGACCGCACCGATCGCGCAGAGATTGTGCGCCGGCTCGAGCGCGGCACACGACGACTGCAGGAAGCGGGTTTCAAGGATGTGCAGGCCTTCGTGGCGCCGCACGACAAGATCTCGGGCGTCGCCTACGAGGAGATCGCCGCGCGCTTTCGAGTGATCTCCACCGGATGGTTCGAGTGGCGCCGGCTACCCATGGCATGGCGGCCGCGCTACATCGTTCGGAAGCTCTCGGGCGCGCCACACTGGCGGGCGGATGACACGCTGCTGCTAAGCCACCCGGGCTGTCTGCTCAGCTACATGCGGCCTTACGACACGATGATGGACGCGATCAAGCAGGCGATCGACCGGCAGGAATTGACCGTGCTGGTGACGCATTGGTGGGAATATTTCCGCAACGGACAGACCGACACTAATTTCGTGAACGTGCTGCATCAGGTCGCCGAGTACCTGGCCGCGCGGAGAGATGTGCGCGTGACGACCTTCGACGCGCTGGCGCGGGAAAAGGGCGTGGCCCGCGAAGTGCCCACGATGGTGGAGCGGGCGGTGGCGTGATCGCCGCGCTCTCGGGATGCGAACCTCTTGAGCGGCGCTTTGCGAACAGAGCCCTAACTCGACAAGTGGGGTTACGGTTTGGCGGGGCAATCTAGCCCTACGGCGCGGTGGAAATTCGTCAGTCGTTGGTGCATCTGTGAGACTTGCCCGAACCCGGGTCGGAGCCTCACAACTTATCCGCGATGCCCCAAACCCTCCGGCACCGATACCTAGGACTTGTCCAACGGGGGCGGCGTGAGAATAACCTTCATGATGCCGCTGCGAACACCGCAGTTGTCACAGGCATCGAATATGCCCATCATGAAGTACCAGCCAATGATTCGACGTGCCTTAGGTTAGCTCCTTGCGCAGGCGAGTGATGAGGTCAGAGAGAGACTCCATACTACGGGAGTCACTTTGGGCTTGCCCCGATTTTTCGGACAGTGGCTAGGGTTGATTTGGTTAGTTTAGT
>JAZKEV010000155.1:0-459 GCA_040386765.1 Verrucomicrobiota bacterium
CCCGGCGGCGCCCGCCCCATGAGCCTCCCCGCTCATCTCCTCTTCCTCATCCCCGCGCTGCCGCTCCTCGCTGCAGCCCTCACTGCCTTTCTCCCCCAGCACGTCCGCACCTTCGCCTCGACCCTCGCCATCTCCGCGCTCGCCGCCTCCTTCCTCCTTTCTTGCGGCGCCCTCGTCACCGCCCTGCGCGATCCCTCCGCGCACCTCACCTACAATTTCGACTGGTTCGCCCTCGGCCACTCCGCCGTCCGCCTCGGCTTCCTCCTCGATCCCCTCACCGCGCTCATGTGCGTGATGGTCACTTTCGTGGGCACGCTCATTTTCGTCTTCAGCACCGGCTACCTCCACGACGATCCCAACTACCCGCGCTTCTTCTGCTTCCTGAGCCTCTTCGCCGCCGCGATGCTGGGCATCCTCGTCGCCAACAGCCTCCTGCTGCTCTTCATCTGCTGGGAGCTG
>JAZKEV010000155.1:473-2849 GCA_040386765.1 Verrucomicrobiota bacterium
CATCGGATACTGGTTCCACAAACCCGAGGCGGCGGCGGCAGCGAAGAAAGCCTTCATCGTCACCCGCCTCGGCGACCTCGGCCTGCTGCTCGGCATGCTCTGGCTCTACGATGCCACCGGCACGCTGCTCTTCTACGATGGGGGCCAGGGCATCCTCGAGCCCGCCATCCTCGCCACGCTCGCCGCCCCCACCGCCATCGGGCTCCTCCTCTTCTGTGGCGCCGTCGGCAAATCCGGCCAGTTCCCTCTCCACGTCTGGCTCCCCGACGCCATGGAGGGTCCCACGCCCGTCTCCGCCCTCATCCACGCGGCGACCATGGTCGCGGCCGGTGTTTTCCTGATCGCGCGCGTGTACCCGCTCATGACGCCCGACGCGCTCCTCGTCGTCGCGACCATCGGCTCCCTCACTGCGCTCCTCGGCGCCGTCCTCGCCCTCGCGCAGAACGACCTCAAGCGCATCCTCGCCTTCTCCACCGTCTCCCAGCTCGGCTACATGATGCTCGCCCTCGGCGTCGGTTCCTGGGTCCCGGCGATCTTCCATCTGCTCACCCACGCCTTCTTCAAAGCACTCCTTTTCCTTGGTGCCGGCTCTGTCATCCACGCCGCGCACCACGAACAGGATATCCGCCAGCTCGGCGGCCTGCGTGGGCCTCTCCGCGTCACGTTCGTGACCTTCGCCATCGGCACCATGGCCCTCGCCGGCGTGCCTTTCCTCTTCTCCGGTTTCTGGAGCAAGGAATCCATCCTCCACGCCGCCCACCTCTGGCCCGTATCGCAACTCCCGTTCGCCATCGGGCTCATCGCCGTCGTCTTCACCGCGTTCTACATGACCCGCCTCGTCGCCGAGGTCTTTTTCGGCACCGCCCGTAGCACCTGCGCCGCCAAAGCCCACGAATCTCCGCGGGTCATGACGCTCCCCCTCATCCTCCTCGCCGGCTGCGCCATCCTCCTCGGCGCGCTCGGCACGCCGTGGTGGCCTTGGCTCCAGCACACGCTCGATCCCCGTGCCCACACCGAGTTTTCTCCCGGCCTCACGCTGCTCTCCTGTGCGCTCGTCGCTCTCGGCCTCGGCGCGGGCTGGGCGCTCTACGGTCGCCGCCCTCGAGTGTCTGCCAGTGCCGCCGACCCGCTCGCCCGCGCGCTCCCGCGCCTCTGGTTCGCACTTCAGGCCCGACTCGGCTTCGACGAACTCTACGCTGTCACCGTCGGCCGCCTCACGCAGGCCATCGCTGGCTTGGCCGACGCCCTCGACCGGCACGTATTCGATGCTGCGATACGCTTCCTCGCCCGGCTCGGTGAGTTCGCTGGTTTCGTCCACCGCGAAACCGATGAGACCGTCCTCAACGACAACTTCGACCGCACCAGCGCCGCCTTCCGCCGCACCGGCCAGGCCTATTCGTACGCACAGTCCGGCGATGCCCACGGCTACCTCCGCCTCGTGGCCGCCGGCTTCGTCGTCATCGTTCTGATCGTCATGCTCGGAGCTTACCGATGAGAGGACTCCCCCTCCTTTCCCTCCTCATCTTCGTCCCCTGGCTCGGCGCTGTGCTGCTCGTCTTGCTGCGTCGCCGCATCTCCCTTTCCGCGGCGCGGGGGCTCGCGGTCCTCTTCAGCCTTTCGAGCCTGCTCCTCTCGCTCCCGCTGCTCGCTCATTTCGACCCCGCCACCACCGCGCCCCAGCTCGTCGAGCATCGCGCCTGGATCGCCTCTCTCTCCGTCTACTATCATCTCGGTCTCGATGGCCTGAGCCTCGTCCTGGTGTTGCTCACCGGCCTCATTGCGCCCGTAGCGATTCTTGCCTCCCCGCTTTCCCCGGCGCACGCCGCCACGCTCCCACGACTTCATGCCGCCCTGCTGCTACTCCTGCAAGGCTCCGCGCTCGGCGTCTTCCTCGCCCTCGATTTCTTCCACTGGTTTCTCTTCTGGGAGCTCAGCCTCGTGCCGGCCTTTTTCCTGATCAAACTCTGGGACGGCCCGGGCGCCACGCGTGCCGCGTATCAGTTTTTCGTCTACACCATCGGCGGCAGCGCTTTTCTGCTGC
Organism: Verrucomicrobiota bacterium; assembly: GCA_040386765.1. Taxonomy (GTDB): domain Bacteria; phylum Verrucomicrobiota; class Verrucomicrobiia; order Opitutales; family Opitutaceae; genus ER46. Next base: position 2,515 of record JAZKEV010000155.1, read on the forward strand.
TCGGCTTCGCCGCGCTCTATGCCTACACGGGCACGCTTGATTTCGCCACGCTTGCACGGCTCGCCGCCGACGGCGCGCGCTGGCCGGCTCCCATCTTCTTCGGCATCCTCCTCGGTCTCGCCGTCAAGGCTCCCCTCTGGCCCTTCCACACGTGGCAGGCTCCGACGTATGCCGCCGCGCCTACCGGCGCCACGATGTTCCTCACCGCCATCATGTCGAAGATGGGCGTCTACGGCTTCCTGCGCATCCTCTGGCCGATCTTCCCCGCCGATCTGCACGCCGCGTCAGGCGTCCTCCTTTGGTTGAAGGCAGGAAAAACATCCAACAACCATCCA
>JAZKEV010000156.1:0-10747 GCA_040386765.1 Verrucomicrobiota bacterium
GTAGTCGGCACCAAGTGTCTCCGCCGCGCCCGTCGCCATCGCTACCGCGGCTTCATCGCTCACGGCGCCATGCTGGAGCAGGAGGCACTCGGGCACATCGAGGAGCTGCATCTTCGCATCGTTGGAGCAGCACACGACGCCGCCCGCGAAAAATTTGCACGCACCGCATACTTCGGTGAAGGCATGCGCGAGCAGGCCGCCCGTCGCCGTCTCCACCACCGCGAGTTTCTTCTCCTGCGCGCGCAGCAGTTCTGCGCAGACGCGCGCGAGCGAGTCGTGGCCATAGCACACGAAGTCGTCGCCGAGCAGGTGCGCGCACTCGCCTGCGATGCCCTCGAGCCGTGCCTGCGACAGCGCGTCGCTCGGCGAACTTACGCGGCAATCCACCGCGCCCTGATGCGCACAAAACGCCACGCTCAAGCCCGGGCCAGCGCGGTCGAAGATCGGCTGCAATTTCATTTCCAGCGCGGACTCGCCCACGCCAGCGGTGCGCAGCTGCACATAGGATTCGCGGTCGAGCAGGAGCCCGCGCGCGGCGAGCCGCGGCAGCACCTGATCGATAAACATCGGCTGCAGCTCATTCGGCGGCCCGGGCAGCATCACGAGCACCTTGCCATCCTGCTCCACCCACAGGCCGGGGGCGGTGCCATTGGCATTGGGCAGCACCTCGCCGCGCTCGAAAACGTAGGCCTGCTTCAGATTGTTCGATGTCATCTTGCGGCCAAACTTCGCGAACCGCTCGACAATCGCCTGCTCGATCGCGGGATCGAAAATCAGTTTCTGCTTCAGCATCTCCGCCACCACATCGCGCGTGCGATCGTCGCAGGTGGGCCCGAGGCCTCCGGTCGTGATCACCACATCCGCGCGTGCCCAGCTTTCGCGAAACTGTTCCGCGATCGCATCGGCCTCGTCGGTGATCGTCACATTGCGCTGGAGCAGCGCGCCGCGCCGGCCGAGTTGGGCGCCAATGAAGGTCAGGTGACCGTTGGCCGTGAGGCCAAGCAGCAGTTCGTCTCCAAGCGTGAGGAGCTCGAAACGCACGTGGCGCGCCGCGGGGCGAGGCGCTTCACCATCGGGTTTGTGTGCTGAAACCATACTTGCGAGACTGGAAATTAGGCGGATTCTGCGAAATTGCCAGCGACGTTTAGGCCCGTCGCCGGTTCCTGTCACTAACCCAATGCGCTGCGTCGCCATCTCGTTCGATCTCAAAACCAAGCCGGCGAAACATCCTCGCCCGGCTGGCCTCCCCCTGCGCGCATGAACGACGAGAACCAGCCGATCACGCTCAAAGAGAAGGTCCGGCAGCTGCCCGACAAGCCGGGGGTCTATTTAATGAAGGACCGGCTGGGCCGAATTATTTATGTGGGCAAGGCCCGCAGCCTCAAAAAGCGCGTATCGTCGTACTTCCAGCGCGGCCGTGCCCGCACCGTCGACCAGCCCAAGATCCGCGCGCTTATCGACCTCATCGTCGACTTCGACACGATCGAAGTGAAGTCCGAGCCCGAGGCGCTGCTCCTCGAAGGCAAGCTCATCAAGCAGTGGCGCCCGCGCTACAATACCGACTTCGTCGACGACAAGCGCTTCCTGCTCGTGCGCGTCGACCTGGTTGAAGAGTTGCCGCGCTTCCGGCTCACCCGGCTCAAGAAGGAGGACCGTTCGCGCTATTTCGGCCCCTTCGCGCACAGCGGGCTTTTGCGCAAGACGCTGGCGCAGATGCGCCGCCAGTTCGGCATCCTGCTCGGCGATGGGCAGCCGCAACAGCTCCCCGATGGCACGTGGCGGCTCTACGACGACGTGCGTGAGGAGCTCTACGGCACGGAAAATATCGTCACCACGGAGTCGTACCGCCGCCGCGTGGAAGACGCCTGCACCTTCCTGGAGGGCAAGTCCCACGAGTGGCTCGAAACACTGCGGGCCGAGATGACCTCGGCGGCCGTGCGGCAGGAATTCGAAAAGGCCGCCGAGCTGCGCGACGTCGTCTTCGCCCTCGAGCAAACCCTGCGCAAGACCCGGCGCTTCGAGCGGGTCGACCACACCCGCCCGCAGGGCGACGAGGAGGCACTGCAGGCGCTCCAGCGCGCCTTGCAGCTCCCCACACCACCGCGCGTCATGGAGTGCTTCGATATCTCGCACATCTCCGGCACCTTCGTCGTCGCCTCGATGGTGTACTTCGCCGACGGCCGGCCGGATAAAAACAATTACCGCCGCTTCCAGATCAAGAGCTTCGTGGGCAACGACGATTTTCGCGCCATGGAGGAGGTCGTGGGCCGCCGCTATCGCCGGCTCGCGGAGGAGCAGCGGCCCTTTCCCGATCTCGTGGTGATCGATGGTGGCCGCGGCCAGATCGGCGCGGCGCTCAAGGCCTTCATCGCCGCCGACCTCACGCCGCCGCCGCTCATCGGCCTCGCGAAGCAGCACGAGACGATCATTTTTCCCGACGAGCGCCCGCCCCTCAACCTGCCGCTGAATCACCCGGGCTTAAACGTGTTGCAGCGGCTCCGCGACGAGGCCCACCGCTTCGCCAATACCTACAACGCCAACCTGCGCTCGAAGAAGATCCGCGAAAGCGTGCTGGACGATTTCGAAGGCCTCGGCCCCGTGCGCCGCGCCGCGCTCCTCGCGCACTTCGGCAGCATCGACCGCCTGCGCAGCGCAAGCGTGGAGGAGATCGCCGAGGTCGCAGGCTTCGGACCCCGCATGGCAGCGGAGCTGCATGGGTTTTTGAACCGGCCGAAAACAGCGACGGAGGACGGGCCCACTGAAGGAGCGTCCGCCGACGAAGAGTTAATAATCGAAGGCGAGAACGAGCCGGAGACGGAATCGGGACAGGGAGAACCAGACGGACGGAAACAAGAGCCGTAAAGTGCGGGCACAGGGGCTTGAGTTTGTAGTTCCGCCTTCAGGCGGAATCGGGAAGACGCAAACCTTCAGCCTCAAGCGGAGCCACGAACGAGGAGCTTCATGAGGTAGAGCGAACCGTCCTCGGTGAGCCGTCGCGCCGCACACCTGCGAAAAACATATCACTTTCGCCTGCTCAAAGCGCGACACCTCGGGAGCGGAAACGCCTCGCCCTGCCTCCAACCTCTCGCCCTCCCGGCGCTCACGCGCAGGGCCACTAAAAATGCCCCGATCCCAAGCCCCTCACTTCTTCTTCATCACCTTGTCCGCGTAGTCGAGATACCGCGCCCAGTCGTATTCGTTGATGTCGTGCTTGCCGGCGCGGATGTGGTAGGCGATCGCGTCGCCGTAGACTGGCTGGTGGATCGCGGGCATGTCGGCAACGCCGAGGCCCTTCTTACCGAAAAGCGCGTAGACCGGCTCGGCATTTTTCGCGCCGAGAAATTCGCCGCGCGGGTCGGCCCACTTGTCGTCCTCGGCGCTCGCGACGTGCACCGGCCGCGGCGCGATGAGGGCGATGAGCGCATGCTGGTCGATGGGGAGCGTGCTTTCCTTGCCGTTGTAGGCGCGGAAACTCTTCGCAAACCAGAACGGGAACGAGGTGTTAATGCGCGCCACCGTCTCGCCGTAATTCCGCATGCTCAGTGCGGCACCGCCGCAGCCCGAGTTATTGGAAATCACGTAGGCGAAACGCTCGTCCTGCGCGCCAGCCCAGAGCGCGGCCTTGCCGAGGCGGGAGTGACCATGCACCGCCACGCGGCGGGCATCGATCTCCCCGTCGCTGGAGAGATAATCCAGCGCGCGGCTGAGGCCCCACGCCCAGATGCCGATTGCGCCCCATTCGTCGGGCGCGCGGTCGTTGACGGCCTTGGTGTTGAAGAGGCTGCCGACATCCTTCGTAAGGCCCGAGGCCTGATCCTCGCAGAGGTCGCCATAATAGATCGTCGCGGTCGCGTAGCCGCGCGCGACAACGGTCTCCACGTTCCAGCGGCTGGCGTGCGTGCCGCGCGTGGCCTCGGTGGCGCGGTTGTTCACGATCTTGAAATCGGCCGTCTGGCGCATCCAAGCCGTCGACATCGCGATGCCGGGATCGGCATTAACCGATTCGTTGCCGTAGTAGTTCAGTCCGAGGAAGGTCGGCCATGGCACGTGGGCGCCCGCCTTGCCCGGCGGCTGGTAAATCAGGATGTGCATCTTCGGCCCATCCTTCTTCTCGGTAAACCAAACGGTGATCTCCTTCCGCACTGCTTTACCGCCCAGTGCGGCCCGGTCCTCAGAAGTCACCGCCCAGTGCATCTTCGCCGGCCGGCCTGCGGGCGTGCGGCCATAGACCTCGCGGGCAAAGATCTCCAGCAGCTCGGGACGCCGCTGCTTCCCCCATGTCGCGGCATCGGTCACGCGCTTGCCGTTGTTGAGCACGAGCGGATCGGGCAGCGTGTAGGGCAGGACTTTGGCCTCGTCGTAGTTGGAGTCGGCATGGCCGGGCACGGCGGCCGCAAAGCCGAGCGAAGCACCGGCCAGGCAGAACGAAAGCAGGGAAAGGCGGAGGGGCATGCCCGCCAGCGTGGCAGGCTCACGGCGGCACGCAAGGCCGCGACACTTCGCTCTCGGAAACGTGTCATCACCCGCTAACTTCCGCCCCGCCCATGTCACGCCCGCTCTCCCGCGTCCTCGCTCTCCTCGCTGCCCTCTCGTGCGCGGCACTCGGACACGCCGACATCACCGTCGCACCGCTTTTCAGCGACGGCGCCGTGCTGCAGCGCGACAAGCCGGTCGCGCTCTGGGGCCGCGCCGACGCAGGCGAAAAGATCGTCATCACCTTTGCCGGGCAGACGCGTGAGGCCACCGCGATGCACGATGGCCGCTGGATCGCGTTTCTCGATCCTTTGCCCGCCACGGCGCAGGGCTCCAATCTCACACTCACGGGCAAAAATACCCTCACACTGCACGACGTCCTCGTCGGCGAGGTGTGGCTCTGCTCCGGCCAGTCCAACATGGAGTGGCCCGTCTCGCGCGCCGCCAATGGCCCGCAGGAAATCGCTGCAGCCGAGTTTCCCCTGATCCGTCACGTAAAGATCGGCCACACGGTCTCGCTCACGCCGCTCGAGACCGCGAAGACCACCGGCTGGCAGCAAGCCACGCCGCAGACCACGGGCGCGTTTAGCGCGGTCGCGTATTTCTTTGCGCGTGATCTTCACCTGAAGCTTGAGGTGCCGATCGGCATCGTCGTCTCCACCTGGGGTGGCACGCCGGTCGAGGCGTGGATGAGTCCGGCGGCGCTCGCGGCCGATCCGGCCTTTCGCCTCGTCGACGAACGATGGGCGCAGATGATGGCGGAGCACCTGCCGAAAAAAGCCGCCTTCGACACCGCCTTTGCCGAGTGGACCAAGGCCGAGGCCGCCGCCAAGGCCCAAGGCAAGCCTGCACACGACGCGTTTCTCAAAAAGAACCCGCGCCAGTGGGAACCGCCCGGCCCCGGCCATCCGTGGACGCCCCGCGGCCTCTTCAACGGCATGATCAACCCTCTCCTCCCCTACGCGCTCCGCGGCGTCATCTGGTATCAGGGCGAGAACAACGTCGACCGGCCCGGCGAGTACCACGCGCTCTTTAAGACCATGATCGAGCACTGGCGCGCGCACTTCGGGCAGGGCGATCTACCGTTTTTCTGGGTGAACCTCGCGGCCTTCGGCTATCCGACCGATCCCACCGGCGTGCGGGCCGCCGCCCTCCGCGAAGCGCAGAACCAAACCCTCGCCCTGCCCAACACCGGCGAGGCACTCGCGATCGACATCGGCCATCCCACCGACATCCACCCGACGAACAAGCAGGAGGTCGGCCGCCGCCTGGCCCTGCTGGCCCGCCACCGCGTCTACGATTTTACCGGCGACGATTCCGGCCCTGTCTTCGCCGGCATCGCGCGCGAAGGCGCCGCGTTGCGTGTCCGCTTCACTCATGCCGTCGATGGCCTGATCGCCTACCAAAAACCCGTGCAATCGCTCCAACTTGCCGGCGCAGATCGTGTCTTCCATCCCGCCGAGGCGCGCATCGACCGCGATACGCTGGTGGTGACCTCGCGCGCCGTGAAAGACCCCGTCGCCGTCCGCTACGCCTGGAGCAATGCTCCGGTGGCCAATCTTTACAACGGCTCGGGGCTGCCCGCGGCGCCGTTTCGCTCGGATAATTGGTAAAACGAGCGCGGTTGGCCGACTACATCCATGCGGACCGCCAAGCTCCACCTTAAGGTGCTAGGTCCGGTCGCGGCGGGGATGCGGCGGTGACATATTTTGCCAATGCCACGGACCGCTTGCGCCGGCTCCGACATCCGCTAAGCTCCTCTCCGCCATGAAACTTCCCCGCACCCTTGCCCTCATGTCCCTCTTCTCGCTCCTCTTTGGCTTTGCCCAGGCCGAAGCGCTCAAAGTCGGAGACACGGCACCCACCCTCGCGGCCAAGACCGACGAAGGCTCCACCCTCAACCTCGGCGAAGTGTACAAGAAAAACGACTACACGCTCGTCTGGTTTTATCCCAAGGCTCTCACCGGCGGCTGCACCAAGCAGGGCTGCTCGATGCCAGCACCGACCTCAAGAAGCACGGCGTCGCCGTCATCGGCGTGAGCACCGACCCGGTTGAAAAGCAGAAGGAGTTCAAGGAGAAGAATAATTTCCCCTTCCCTCTCCTCGCCGACACCGACAAAGCCGTGATCAAGGCCTTCGGCCAATCCGGCGCCATGATGGCCAGCCGCGAGGCCTACCTCATCGACCGTAGCGGCAAGGTCGTCTACCACGACGAGAAGCAGACCGACAAGCAGGCCGAGAAAGTCCTCGAGTTCCTGAAGTCGAAGAAGAGCTGAGATCGTTTGCTCCCTAACTCTTTCGCACGTTCCTCTTTCCCAGCCGCGCTGAAAAGCGCGGCTTTTTTTGCGCAGACGAAGAACACTGTAATCGCGAGGCATCCTCGCCAGACTGTGCTTCAAATCCGAACAGCCCCAACGGGGCGGGAGTCGATAGCCCAGGGCAACGCCCTGGGTAACGACGGAAGAAAAGAAAGAGCCCTGAAGGGGCGACACACGATGAGACTCAACTTATAGCCCATGGCACGCGCTACGTGCAGCCCACGCCATCCGCCCTCGCCCTCACAACTCATCGTCGTGCGAAGACGGCAGTCCACCCGACGTCGGATCGCTCCGCACGCGCTCCAGCCAGTCGAACATCAGTCCATCATGCGCATCGTGATCGCTCGGCCACGGCGCCGCAACGAGGTCGATCACCCGGAGCGTCCCACTCCCATCGCGCACGAAATTCCGCGCGTGCAGGTCCGCCACCAGCCACGGATCGCCGCCATGGAAAAAGAGCCGCGGATGGTCGCGATTGGCGCGCATGAAGCGCGAAGGAATTTCGATCAGCGGCGCCGGCAGCGAACCCGAGGTGTCGGCCCCCTGCGTGAGTGGTTCACCGAGCGATTGCTTCGCGACGAGAATTCCCTCATGCGTCACAGCCACCACCTCCGTCGCCATGCCGCCGAGCGCATGCACGAGCAGAAGTTTTTCAAGCAGACCGCGATAGTCGCCCTGCTCCGCCTCGGCGAGCAGCGAGGCCTCATCGCCGCGCCGAAAGCCGAACACGCTGCCGATCAGCTTCTCTTCGCGCGGGATGAAAAATTTATACACCGAGCCGCACTCCACCGAGATGAAGGCCGACGCCTCCACGCCGCTGTGCAGGTAGCGCAGCCGTGGATTAGGCTCCTCGAGCGGGTGCTCCATCTCCGCGTGAAAACCGAAGTCCTCCAGCCGCAGCAGCGGCAGCACCGTGCGCAGCTCGCGAATCGCATCGCCCAGCTCCGCCCACGCGCCACCCGCGACCTCGAGCAGGCTTACTTCGTCTTCGGCGAGGAGGATGAGATCGCGGTCCGAATCTGTTCGGAGACCGCATTCTTCTGCTGCCGCGCCGAGGTGACCGAGCGCCTCCAGTCGGCGCTCGTGAGCGTCTTGAAGTCGGTCGCGCTCTTCCGCGCCGAGGAGGGCGCGGCCTTTGATGCAGGTTGTTTTTCCGGTGAAGACATCTTGCATGCGTCCGCCATGAATCACGGTCGCGCGTCGGATTCCGAAATGCAAAACCGATTTTCAGCCCCGCGGGAATTTTCCCTCCACTGTGCTCCACGCGCAGAGGCTCCGCCGTCGACCGCCATGTAGGCAGCCAGCTCGCTGGCGCTTTGTGACAATTCGGACGAGCGCTCGCAAGCGAGCGGCCCGCCACGCAATTGGACCCCTCGCGGCATCAAATCAACCCCGCCACACGACCTCACATCACCTCACAACGCCGCCAGCAACCCGCCATCCACCGTTAAGATCTGCCCGTTCACAAAATCGCTCGCCGACGAGGCCAGGAAGATTGCAGCCCCAGCCAGCTCGTGCGGCTGGCCCCAGCGGCCGGCGGGCGTGCGCTTGCAGATCCAGCTGTTGAACTCCGGATTTTCCACCAGCGGCTTGTTCAGCTCGGTCACGAAGTAGCCCGGCGCGATCGCATTGGCCTGCAGGCCATGCTTCGCCCACTCCACCGCCATCGCACGCGTGAGCATCTTCAGGCCGCCCTTCGAGGCCGCATAGTTGGCGATCGTCGGCCGCGAGACCTCCGTCATCACCGAGCAGATGTTGATGATCTTGCCGCGCCCGCGCGCGATCATCCGCGGCGCCACGGCACGGGCGACGAGAAAGGCGCTCGTGAGATTGGTATCGATCACGGTGCGCCACTGCTCCTCCGTCATCTCGGCGAGCGGGGCACGGCGCTGGATGCCGGCGTTGTTCACAAGGATGTCGATCGTGCGCCCGTCTGCCTCGAGCCGCTCCACCGCCCGCATGCTGGCCGCACCCTCCGTCACGTCGAAGGCGGCCGTGAGCACGTTCACGCCCTCGCTCCGCAACTGCTCCGCCGTGGCGGCGAGCTTTGCTTCGTCGCGTCCGTTGATCACCAACGTCGCACCGGCTTGCGCAAGCCCACGCGCGATCGCGAGGCCGAGTCCCTGCGAGGAACCGGTGACGAGCGCCGTGCGCCCGCGCAAATCGAAGAGCGTGGGGTTATTCTCCATCCCTCATCGCTCGCACGCCCGCCACCGCCATGCAACGCTAGCCGTCTGAGGTAGGTCGGGTTTTTAACCCGCCCTTGGCATCTTCGGCAGCAACGGAAGGCCCGCCCTCCTTGCTGGATTCGGCGTTATAGACTCTGTCCCCTTCGGGCTTTTCAATCCAAGCCGGGCTAAACCAGCCGTCATCGCCTCACTTGAACGCGTCGCGCATCGCCTGGATGCCGGGAATTTTTTCCATCAGCGCGTGATGCTTGGGCTCGAAGTATTGCACAAGCGAGCGCTGCGTTCGGCCCACGAGAATCGTGAGCACGTATCCCTCATAACCCGGCGCGCGCACCGTCGGGTGATAACCACGGTCGATCAGGTAGGAGTCGCCATGGCGCAGCAGCACCGCGTGCGGCTCGTCGCCATTACCATCGTAGCAGAACTGCGCGCCGAAGCCATGCTCCGGCCGGAAGCGATAATGATACAGCTCTTCGAAATCCGTCTCGTCCGGCGGGCGTTCGGAATCGTGTTTGTGCGGGGGATACCCCGACCAGCAGCCCTCGTCGCCGTACAGTTCGCTCACGAGCAGCCGGCCCGCGCGGCCTACGCCATTCTGCCCGAGCACATGGAAAATCCTCCGCCGCGAATGCGTCTCTCGCGATCCCACCTCCACCATCTCCACCTCCTCGGGCGTGATGCGGAAGGGCGTGAAGGGCTGCTCGCACACGCCGCCAGCGACCGCTACCTCCGTGCCGTCGCGCAGCGCACGCACCGTTACCCGCGGGCAGGTACCGCAGTAGACCGAGTCGGCCGGACCTTCCCACACATCGTTCCGCCGTCCGATGTTTTTGAATTCCTGTGCGCACGCCGCGATATCGGCCCGCCCCGAGAGCACCACGCACAATAGCTCGCAGCGCGGCACATCCAGCGTCACGGCTTCGCCGGCGCGGAGGCGAAGCAGGTTGAAATAGATCAGGCCGGGGTCGCGCGGGCCGGGTTCCAGCAGGGGGATGTTGCGGTTATCTCGGGCACGAATGAGCTTGGGCATAACGCACGCCGCCGTGCGCCACGCTCAAGCACCCATTTGCTTGAGCCGCGTCGCGACGTCGGACCGCAAACGGTCAACATGCTTTAGCGCAAAGTCCAGCGGCGAGAGCATTTCGTCCTGCACGAGGGGCGTGAGGTCCATCGCGAAGGAAAGCGAGGTCGCGGCGTCCGTGGAGTGCGAGGCGAAGAACGTGGCGTTGGCTACGCGCCGCCCCAGCGCCGCAAGGTCGTAGCGTTTGCCGCCCGCGATCTGCGACTCGAAGACCTTCACGAGTTCATCGGCGAGCGCAGGATTGGGGCTCGCATCCATCGGGATCTTGTCCGCATCGGCCAGCCAGTCGAGGTCGCGCCAGCCTTCGACGCCGATCACCCGCTTCGGGCGCTGGTCGCGCGGGAGTGCGCGGATCGCCTCGAGGCTGCGCAGGAAACACGCGACATGTGTGTCGTGCTTGTCGCAGGGCTGGTGGAGATAAACCGTCTGCACCGTCTGCGCGCAGCCCGCGAAGATCGCCGTGAGATCGGCGCTCACGCCGGGATGGCCGGCGCGTTTTACGTCGCTGCTCGGGTGACTGAGCTGGAGCTGGAGGTTGTACTTGCCGATGTCCGCGGCGGTGCGCTGCTCCTGCTTCCGGATCTGCTGCATCTCCGCATCCGTCGTCGAGGCATAACGGCCGGTGCGCGCCGAGCCGGCGCCATTGGTCATCACCACACCGGTGAAAAAACGGTCGCGCCGCCCAT
>JAZKEV010000157.1:0-3307 GCA_040386765.1 Verrucomicrobiota bacterium
CAATCGGTGATCATGCCGCCGCCAAATTCCCACGTATCGCGCCACTTCGGGAAGTGGGTATGCACGCCGCGCGGGCTGAGCATGGGGTTGTAGGCGACGAGCGGGCCGGGGCCGCACCAGCGGTCCCAGTCGAGGCCGGGCTCCATCGTCTCGGCCGGCTGGTTGTATTTGGTGGCAGGATCGCCGAAGGAAACGCCGACGGCGGCGACGCGGCCGAGGATGCCGTTGCGCACCATCTCGGCGGCGACACGGAACTCCTTCGACGAGCGCTGCTGCGAGCCGACTTGGAAAACGCGGTCGGTCTTGCGCACAGCCTTCACGAGCTCGACGGCCTCGTGGACATCGTAGGCGAGCGGCTTCTCGCAGTAGACATCCTTGCCGGCCTTCACGGCGGCGATGGCGATGATGACGTGCCAGTGGTCGGGCGTGGCAATGACGACGGCGTCGATGTCTTTGCGCGCGAGGACTTCGCGGAAATCGTTGTAGGCGGTGAGGCCCTTGTAGGTGCCGCCGGCCTTCTCGGTATACTTATCCTCGATGCGTTTTTTGGCGGCGTCGCGGCGGGTGGTGTCGACATCGCAGATAGCGACGATCTCGACATCGTCGCGGTTGATGAGGTTGCCGACGTGGCCCTTCATCTGCTTCCCCATCCCGATACAACCCAAGGTGAGGCGTTTGCTCGGGGCGCTCTCCTGCGACCAGACGCGGCTGGGGAGGATGAGGGGGGCGGCCGCGAGGAGCGCGGTGCTCTTGAGGAAATTACGACGCGTCGGGTGAAGGGGAAGCATGGGGAGGGAAAAGGGGAAGGCGGACGGGGAGCGAGACGGAGGAGATGGAGAGAAGATGACGGGCGGGAGTCGAAGCGAAAGTTAAAGGCTCGCCCGCGAATGGACGCGAATGACCGAGATCCCGATTAGGACTCTGGGATTCGCGTTCATTCGCGGGCTACTCCTAATCCAATTATTTTCAGGGCAAAGCGTACGCCACGTAGCTCTCGCCCTTTTTGGTGCCGAGCTTGGTGCCGCCGGCGGCGACGACGACGTATTGGCGGCCGCCTATGGCGTAGGTGGCCGGGGTGGCGAAGCCGGGGGCGGGGAGGTCGGCGCTCCAGAGGGTTTTGCCGGTCGCGGCGTCGAAAGCGCGGAGCTTGGCGTCTTTGGTGGCGGCGATGAAGAGCACACCGCCGGCGGTCACGATGGGGCCGCCGTAGTTTTCGGTGCCGGTGGGGGCGATGCCCTTGGCGGTGAGCTCGGCGTACTCGCCGAGGGCGACCTGCCAGCGGTGCTCGCCGGTATTGAGGTCGATGGCGGTGAGCGTGCCCCACGGCGGAGTGATGGCGGGGTAGCCCTTGCTGTCGATGAAGCGGTTGTAGCCATCGAGACGGTAAGGAACGCGAAGAGCGGCGGTGGCCGCGTTGGCCACGGCGGTTGCTCCAGCGGCGGCGGCGGGGGCGACGGTCTCGGTTTTCTCGGTGCCGAAAAGGAAGTCGATGAGCGCCTGCCGATCGCTCGCGGAGAGCGCGGGGAAGCCGGGCATCATTCCCTTGCCGGCGATGGTGAGCTGGGCGACTTCTTCGCGGGATTTGCGGGTGGAGACATCGAGGAGCGGCGGGAGGTTGGCGGCGGGGTTGCCCTGGCGCTCGGTGCCGTGGCAGCCGGCGCAGGTGGCGACGTAAGTGCGCTGGCCGGGGCTGAGGTGCGCGAGGGCATCGACGCCGGGGACTTCTTTCAGGCGGGCCATCCACGCCATCTCGTTGGCGTTGACGTAGAGGATGCCCTGGGGGTCGGCGGCGACACCGCCCCACTCGGAGCCGCCGTCGAAGCCGGGAAGGATCACGGTCTCATCGGCCGCGCTGAAGGGCTCAAATTGCCCGCGACGGGCGGCGCGAAAGCGCTTGAGCAACTCCGCGCGGTTCTCGGCGTGCGGGCTGATGTCGTCGTCGCCGAGCGACTGGCGGGCGAAGGGCGCGGGTTTCGCGGGCACGGGTTGTGTGGGCCAGGAGATTTCGCCGGGCACGGTGGATTTGGGGGCGGGTTTTTCTTCGACCGGGAAGAGCGGCTTGCCGTTGGCGCGGTCGAAAAGAAAGACGTGCCCCGACTTGGTGGTCTGCGCGACCGCAGCGACGGCGCGGCCCGCGTGGCGCACGGTGAGGAGCACGGGCGGCGAGGGCAGGTCGCGGTCCCAGATATCGTGGTGGATGAACTGGAAGTGCCAGACGCGCTGGCCGGTGCGGGCATCGAGGGCGACAAGGCAATTGGCGAAGAGATTGGAGCCGGCGCGCGCGCCACCCCAGAAATCGGGCGCGGCTGAGCCGGTGGGGACGAAGAGGAGATGGCGCGCGGCATCGTAGGCCATGCCGGCCCAGCAATTGGCGCCGCCCACGTCAGAGTTGCGGTGGGCGTTGGCGGGCCAGGTCTCGTAGCCAAACTCACCGGGCAGCGGGATGGTGCGGAAGACCCACGCGAGCTTGCCGGTGCGGACATCGAAGGCCTGCACGTAACCGGGCGCGGCATCGGGGCCCTCGGAGAGCCGGAGGGGCATCACAATGAGATCGCCGCAGAGCGTGCCGGGCGTGGTGGAGATGACGTGCTTCTTCTCGGCGGTCGCGCCGAGGCCCTGCTTGAGGCTGGCGCGGCCTTTCTGGCCAAAGCTCTCGATCGGCGTGCCCGTTCGCGCATCGAGGGCGACGAGGAAGGCGCCGGCGGAAACCAGGATGCGGCGATCGTCTCCACTTTCCCAATACGTGAGGCCGCGGACGATCCGGCGCGCGGGCGTGGCGCTCGCGGTGTCGGTCCAGCGCCAGCGCTCCTGCCCGGTCGCCCCATCGAGCGCGAAGACATTACCCGCCGCTGTGAGCCCATAGAGCACGCCGCCGACGATGAGAGGATTGGCCTGCACCTCGCCGGGCTCGCCGGTGCGGTACTCCCACGCGGGCTTGAGCTGCGCGACATTGGCGCGGTCGATCTGCGCGAGCGGCGAGTAATGCGCGCGGTCGGCGCCGCCGAGGTACTCGCGCCAGTCGGTGTCGGGGGCAGGCTTTGTTGCGGGCGCGGCAGAGAGGGCGGAAGCGAGGGCAAGACAGGCGCCTAGGCGGGGCAGGAGAGGCATGCGGGGAAGGTGTTGGCGTGAGTTCGTATGGCTGGCAAAGCTGAAGAGGTCGGGGGACTCTCAGCTCATAATTGTGGATTGGGCGGAGCTAGTTTTTGACCTCGCGCCGAGGCGGGGCGGTTTTCAGTGTCAGTCCGTGCGTATCCTGATGGTCATCGCTCTGGCGTTCACGGTGCTGCGCGCGGAGGCGCCGGTGACT
>JAZKEV010000157.1:3317-8177 GCA_040386765.1 Verrucomicrobiota bacterium
ATGGAGCCGTTACGCCTGGCGTCTATGTTTTAAAGAAGGAAGAGGCTACACTCTCTGAATTGCTTGAGCGGGCGGGTGGTGTTCATCCGCAAGGTACAGACCGCATCGATATCCTCTTCTCCAGAGGAGAACAGGTGTTTGGATTTACGATTCGGGGGAAAGATTTCTACGCGAAGAACGTCGACTACCTGCTTCCGCCAAAGGCGAACGTTTCCATCATAATGTGCGAAGCGGTGGGCTTCGGGAATCTCACGCCCTCCACGTTTGCCCTGCTTGAAGAAAGCAGAAGAGGCTATCTGAAGCGCAGGCAGGAAGGTAAGATTGAGATCAAAGCCCTGAAGTGACGGCGCCGTATTATCCCGTCTTTTCCAAGCCGGGCACTGGACGGATTGGTGAGGAAGGGCGAGGCCTCCGTTGCGGTCGTATGTGCGAAAGGGCGGGTCAGAGACCCCGCCCTACTTCAGCGTCTCGATCTTCGCTGCATCGTGCAGCGCCTTGATCTCCGCGGCGCTGAGCGTCCGGTTGAAAACTGCCAGTCCGCCGAAGCGGCCGATGGTGGCTTCGCCGAGCATCTTGCCGACGGCGTAACGGGCGCCGACGGTGAAGTCGCTGCCGCCGCCGGGCTTGGTCTGGGTGTGCTTCGCGGCGTCGTAGGTGAAGATGCCGCGACCGTGGTAGTACGGGTTCATGCCGCGGTCGGCGCCGCCGGGGCCTTCTTTGGTGAAGTAGCGGTCATTGCGCTTGTGGGCGACGGGGTCGAGTTTCAGTTCGTCCTGCGTGCCGTCGATGTAGGCGCGGATGTATTCGCCGTCGTAGGTGAAGGCGAGGGTGCACCACCTCTCGCTGGGGACTTCGCGGGCGGAGACGGCGTAGTCGGCGCACCACGGGAACGCGCTGCCATCGGCGCGGCGGGTGACGCCGCCTTCGCTGGAGATGTGGGGGACGAGTTTGTTGGGGCCGCCGTAGGTCGGCATGTTCATGAGGAGGCCGTACTGGCGCGTGCCGGTGTCGTCGTCGCGGCCTTTGCCCTCGGCCCACATGCCGGCGATGGTGCGGCTCTGCTTGAGATTCACGATGCGCACGACGGCGAACATGCTGACCTGCGCCTTGGGGCCGGAGATATTCAGGTCGCGCGTCTCGGCGTAGGGGATTGCGAAGTAGTGCTTGCCGTCGAGCTCGGCGGCGTAGCCGGAAAAGGGGCCGCTGGCGACGCGCGGGATCGGGCCGCCGACTTCGGTGAGGGGGTGGGGATTCTTCGTGCCCGTGGAGCGGCGCGGCTGGCCGGAGTCTTCGCCGAAAGTCCAAAAAGCGACGAGGCCGGGCATGCGCTCGACGACGGTGGCGTTGCCGGTCGCAGCTTGGAGGCTGGAGGCGAGGACGAGGGTTAGCAGAGCGGACAGGGCGGGCAGGGCAGCAAGGCGGAGTGGGAGGGGCATGCGCGAGGGCGGATTGAAACAGGTTGAGGGAGGAGGCAAAGCTGGAACGGAGGAGTGCCCGCGAATGACGCTAATGAATGCGAATGATTGCGGGTGGTACGGGTTAGGCCAAAGTGTGAATCGTTTGGCTGCCTGCTTGCGGGCGTTTGGCGTAATTCGGACGAGCGCCCGCAAGCGGGCAGCCTACCATGCGATTCGCCTCCTGAGGTCGCGGCATAAAGCCGCTCCACAACTCGCTTCGCGCCTGTCGTGGCATTTCGAAAACACGTTCTGAGGTTCGCACTTGCCGCGCCGCCTGGCTTTAGGTGTGCTGCACGTTTTCCCACGCCGCACATGCCACAAACGATTGCCGTTCTGGACTTCGGTTCGCAGCTCACGCAGGTCATCGCGCGCCGGATTCGCGAGTGCCAGGTTTACTCGAGGATCTATCATTACTCGACGCCTGCGGCGAAATTACGGGAGGACGGCGTGGCCGGCATCATCCTCTCCGGCGGACCGCAAAGCGTGTACGCCAAGCAGGCGCCGCACCCGGACCCCGAGATCTTCAAGCTCGGCGTGCCGATGCTCGGCATCTGCTACGGCGTGCAGCTGATGGGGCACTTTCTCGAGGGCGAGGTCGAGCACAGCAAGGCCCGCGAGTACGGCCACGGCGTGCTGTCGATCCAGAAGCCGGGGAAGCTCTTCGCCGGCCTGCCGAAGACGCTGCGGGTGTGGAACTCGCACGGCGACAAGCTCACGAAGCTGCCCCCGGGCTTCCGCGCGATCGGCACGACGGAAAACTCGCCCTACGCGGCGATCGAGGACGCGAAGCGCGGCTTCTACGGCATCCAGTTTCACCCCGAGGTTTTTCACACCGAGCGCGGCGGAGACATGATCCGCAATTTCCTGATCGGCGTCTGCGGCATGGGCCAGGATTGGACGACGAAGGACTTCATCGCGCACTCCGTGGAAACCATCCGTGCGCAGGTGGGCAAGGGACGCGTGCTCCTCGGGCTCTCGGGCGGCGTCGATTCCTCGGTGGCGGCGGCGTTGCTGCACAAGGCGATCGGGAAGCAGTTGACGTGCGTCTTCGTCGATAATGGCCTGCTGCGCAAAGGCGAGCGCGAGACGGTCGAGAAGCTTTACGGCGATCACTTCCACATCGACCTGCGCGTGGTCGATGCCTCGAAACTCTTCCTCAAGCGGCTGAAGGGCGTGAGCGAGCCGGAACAGAAGCGTAAGATCATTGGTCGCACCTTCGTCGAAGTGTTCGAGAAATCCCTCAAGTCCATCAAGGGCAGCGCCCAATTCCTCGGGCAGGGGACGCTTTATCCCGACGTGATCGAGAGCGTCTCCATCAAGGGCAACCCGGCGTCTCTCATCAAGACGCACCACAATGTGGGCGGGCTGCCGGAGCGGATGAAGCTGAGGCTCGTCGAGCCGCTGCGCGAACTTTTCAAGGATGAGGTGCGCCGCGTGGGCGAGGCGCTCGGCCTGCCGCGCGAGGTGGTGTGGCGCCAGCCCTTCCCCGGTCCGGGCCTCGGGGTGCGCGTGATGGGCGACATCACGGCGGACAAGCTCGAGATCCTCCGCAATGCCGACTACGTGCTGCAGGAGGAGATGCTCAAGAGCGGTTACTATTACAAGGTGTGGCAGTCGTTCTGCGTCTTCCTGCCGGTGAAGACCGTTGGGGTCTTCGGCGACGAGCGCACGTATGACTACGTGATCGCGCTGCGTATCGTAGAGAGCACGGATGCGATGACGGCCGACTGGGCGAAGCTGCCGCACGAGGTGCTGCAGAAGATCTCCAGCCGGATCACCAACGAAGTGCGTGGCGTGGGCCGGGTGGTCTACGACGTGAGCTCGAAGCCGCCGGCGACTATCGAATGGGAGTAATATCCCCCTGCCCGTGCGGCGCAGGTTGGCGTTGCTAGCCGGCTCGAGACACGGCACCGTCTTACCTCCCGCTTCTCCCTCCTCTCCCATCATGAATTCCGTACTGCGCCGTCTCGCGTTGGCCCCTGTTGTTGTTCTCTTCGCCGCCGTGGCGCAGGCGGCCGAGCCGGCGATCATCGCGAAGGCGCGGGCGTTCGTGGGCGCCGAAGCTACGCTCGAGGCTGTGACCTCGGTGAAGTTTACCGGCACCCTGACCGCGCCCGATGCCAAGGACCCAACCAAGCAGGTGACCACGGCGCTCGAAATCATCTTCCAGAAGCCGGACCAGCAGCGGATCATGATGACCTCCAACACGGAGATCGAAACGACCGGGCTCGACGGCTACGAAGGCTGGCTCCGGCGGCAGGACCCGAACGTCGCGACCAACTGGCGCCAGATGCTGCTCGGAGTAGAGCAGATCAAGCGACTGCGGGCCAATGCGTGGGAGAATCTGTACTACTTCCGCGGGATCGAGCGTATCGGCGGACGGGTGGAGGACCAGGGGACAAAACAGATCAATGGCGTGACCTGCCAGAAGATCGCCTTCATCCATAGCTCCAATATCATCTTCATTCGGTACTTCGACGTCGCAACCGGCAAGCTGGTGCTGACGGAGACCGAGGGCGGAGGCACGATCCGCGAAACGGGCGAAATGATGGTCAATGGCGTGCGCTTTCCGCGCACCATCGTGACGACCGCGAAGAGTTCGAAGGGTGAAGAGCAGGCCGTGACGGTCAATTTCGAGAAGATTGAGCTGAACCAGACGTTCCCGGGATCGATCTTCCGGGTGCCGTCGCCGAGCGCGCGGTAGGCGCGGAGGGGCGGGGCCGATGGGGGGATTGGGGCGGGGGCGCAATTCTAAATGAGCGCTAGTTGTTTGTAGTTAATTATAAACACCTTACAAGGTCCTGAGCCCAGTCCTTCAAACCGTTTAGAACAGGAGTCGAACCGAGGACAAACCGAGATCGACCAAAGACTTGGTTTCCTCGGTTTGTCCTCGGTTCGACTCCTGTTCTAAAATGTCTTGGTTGGAGATCGGGGAGGCCGGTAGCACGGGTGTGCATCGATACGTGAGGCAGCTGTTATGGCCTCCGGGAGAGAAAATCCTCGCGGGGTGGGAGAGGGGGCGGTAAACGGGCAGGTTACAGTTTCATGCGCACGCTTCACCATGCCTCGAAGACATTTGCCGAAGAGCTCGCGGCGTTTTGCCGCGGCGCGATCGTGCCCAAGGAAATCTCCGACTCGGTCGCGGCGATTCTGGCCGACGTCCGAGGGCGGGGCGACGAGGCGGTGGCGTACTACGCGGCCAAGTTCGACGGGGCCAAGCTGCGGGCGCGGGATTTCCGCGTGCCGGTGGCTGATATCCAGGCCGCGGTAAAAAAGCTGCCCCCTGCACAGATGAAGGCGCTGATGGCGGCGCGCGAGAACATCGTCGCTTACAACAAGCAGGGCCTGGCCGAGGACTGGACGGCGAAGAACAAGCATGGCGCGACGGTGGGCGAGAAGTTCG
>JAZKEV010000158.1:0-4049 GCA_040386765.1 Verrucomicrobiota bacterium
GGCGGCGGAGAAGGCGGCCAAGGCGCCGAAGGCCGTGAAGACGCCCGATCGCTGGGAGGCGACGATCAAGAAATTTGAGGCGGACGATAAAGCGCAGCCACCGGCCAAGGGCGGGCTGCTGCTGGTGGGCGGCTCGAATGCGCGCCGGTGGACGGATGTCAGCGATTATTTTCCCGGCGAGAAGGTGCTCAATCGCGGCTTCGGCGGAGCGCAGCTCGGCGAGGTGGTGCATTTCCTGGACCGCATCGTGCTGCCCTATGCACCGCGGGCGATTTTCGTGAATGCGGGCGGCAATGATCTCGGGTCAGGGAAGACGCCGGAGGATGTGGCCGCTTCGTATCGCGCTTTCATGGCGCGCATTAAAAAGGAACTGCCGAAAACACGCGTCTACGCGATCGGGGTGCCGCCGGTGATGCGGACCGTCGGCTCGCCGGAAAGCCTCGCGGGCATCAAGAAGACGAATGACCTCATCGCGGAGGTGGCGCGGGCGGATGACCAGCTGGAGTTCATCGATCTGTTTCCGCAGTTTATCGGCGCGGACGGAAAGCCGCGCGCAGAATTGTATGTCGCGGATGGCACGCACTTCACGCCGCAAGGCTATGCGATCGTGAGCGGGCTGTTGAAGGAGAAGATGAAGGCGGCGGGTAAGTGAGTGTGCGCGTGCTTTTGGGCGCGTTGTCAGGTCGGTCGTTTGCGCCAAATAAATCCAAGGCAGGTTTTACAGGAGACGAACCGAGGACGAACCGAGAAAGACCGTCTCTGTGTCCTCGGTTCGTATCCTGTAGAAATTCTGAAGCTCCGGAATTTGACCGCGGATTACGCTGATAACGCGGATAAAGGCCACGGATGTCGCGTCAGCGTATCTGCGGTATCCGCGTAATCCGCGGTCAAAAAAAGCTCTTCGTATGGGCGTTGAAGGGCAGTCTCGAGTTGTAGGCGGTGAAATAGGAGGAACGTTGATCTGCGTTAATCTTTTTGGCTCGAGGGGAAGGGGTTGCTTGCAGGCTTCGCCTGATCGGTGAAGCGCGGGTGGCATAGGGTAGAACGGGCCCGGTATCTTGGAGCTGCGCAACGATTTGAATGAAAGGCTGCGATAGTTGGGCGCAGGAAGTTTGAAATCATTGCGTGGCTCGTACGTCTCCCTATATTACAGCCCCCATGCCGACGCCCCAACCCCAGCCGTATCAGATCAATCGTCGATATTTTCTGCGGGCGGCGGGCATCACGCTGGCGCTGCCGTTGCTGGAGTCTCTGTCCACGCGCGTGCTGGGCTCGGGGATCGCGGTGGGCAGCCAGAAGGGCACGGCGGTGGGGGCAAAGCGACCGACGCGCATGGTGTGCATCGGCAACATGCTGGGCTTTTATCAGCCGGAATTTTTCCCGAAGAACACCGGCCGGAACTACGATCTGCCGATGCTGAAGCCGATGGCGCCGGTGCAGAACGATTTCACCCTCTACTCCGGGCTCGATCACGGCGTGAAGGGCGGGCACTTCGCGATCCATTCGTACCTGAGCGCGGTGCGCCAGGTCGATGCCAAGGGCATGCCGGAGGGCAATATCTCGCTCGACCAGCGCGCGGCGGAAACGGTTGGCGGCGTGACGCGCTTTCCCTCGCTCACGATCGGTTCCGAAGATGGCCTGCACGGGGGCTGCATGATGTGCTGGACACGCAGCGGCACGCGCGTGCCGCCGATCCCGGGGCCAAATGAGCTCTTCCGGAAACTCTTCATCACCGAGAGCGCGGGCGACAAGGCGCGGGTGGCGGACCAATTTCACCTGCACGGCTCGATCCTCGATGCGGTGAACGGCGATGCGAAATCGCTCGGCAAGCACCTCGACAAGCGCGACCAGGAGAAGCTCGACGAGTACTTCACCTCGGTGCGCGATGTGGAAAAACAGATGGAGCTGGGCAAGCGCTGGGCCCATGTGCCGAAGCCGAAGCCGGGCATGCCGGAACCCGAGAATACGGATTTCGTTTCTGATCTGCCGGTGCTCTACGACCTCATCGCGCTGGCGCTGCAGACCGACTCCACGCGCATCGCGACGCTGGAGATCGCGGGCGGCTTCGAGGCCAAGGCTTTCGGGCTGCGCAAGGATTACCACGCGCTCTCGCACCACGGCCAGGTGCAGGAAAGCATCGAGGGGCTGCTCAAGCTCGAGCAGTACCAGATGGAGCAGTTCTCGCGCTTCATCTCCAAGCTCAAGGGACTGGAGGATGGCGACGGCAAGCTGCTCGACCACACGATGGTGCTCTTCGGCTCGGGCATGGGCAACGCCAACGCGCACACCAACTCGAACCTGCCGATGATCTTCGCCGGCGGCGGCTTCAAGCACGGCGAGCACAAGGCCTTCCCGGACAAGGGCGCCGGCCGCGTGCCGCTCTCCAATCTCTACCTGAGCATGCTCCAGCGCTTTGGCGTGGAGGTGAATCGCTTCGGTCTCAGCACGGGCACGATGCGTGGCCTCGAACGGGCGTGAAGGCTACGAGCGCGTCGGAGGCGATGGCTGTAAATACGAATATGGAAGCCGGGTTTGTTGGAAGGGCTGCGGCTTGGGTTCGTAGTTCCGCCTTTAGGCGGTCCGGATTCCGCCTGAAGGCGGAACTACAAACGAAGAGTCGCGGACTCGCAGTCGCGCTTGGGTTGGGCCTGTTGACTGCCACGGGAGCCACTGCGGCCGAGAAGGGTGCTACGCCGCTCGATCCGGCGGAGAAGACCCTCCGGACCTTTTTCACCAACTACTGCGTGGAGTGCCACGGACCGGAGAAGCAGAAGGGCGAGCGGCGTTTCGACCAATTGGCTTTGCCGGCAGCGCATCCCGATACGGTGATCGAACTGCAGGATGCGATTGACCAGCTGACGCTCGGCGAGATGCCGCCGGCCAAGGCGAAGAACCAGCCGAAGGAAGGCGAAGTGCGCGATATGGTCACGCGGCTTACGCAACTCGTGGCCGAGGGCCACGCCAAGTTTGCCAGCACGGGCGGGCAGACGGTGCTGCGCCGGATCAACCGCCGCGAGTACATCAACACGGTCGGCGATCTCTTCGGGATGAACATGACGATGTTCGACCCGACGACGAAGTTTCCGCGCGATCAGGTCGTCCAGCACATGGACAACATCGGCGATGCGCTGAAGACCTCAGGCTATCTGCTGGCGCAGTACATCGACGCGGCGGACCACGTGGTGGAAAAGGCCTTCAACCAGGCGACGCGGCCGAAGGAGCAGACGTGGTCGTTTACCAGCGATTTCAAGCAACAGCCTGAGTTGAGCTACTCGCACGCGCGGGTGCAGAATTTCAGCTACATGTGCCTCTACGAGACGACCAACTCGGACAAGCACGAGGGCGCGTACGGTCCGCTGCTGGCCTTCTCCAAGGGCGTGCCGGCAGATGGCTACTATGAGATTCGGGTGAAGGCAGAGGCGAAATTCCGGAAGAATGTCTACGCGCCGAACTTCTTCGGCACCGATCCGGAGATGCCTTTTCAACTCAGCATCGTCGCAGGCAACGCGAAGGTCGGCCCGCTGCACCTGCCGCAGGCGATCGAGCCGGAGCTGACGAAGCCCGTGGTGGTGCAGGACGACAGCCAGGAGTGGTACACCTTTCGCGTCTGGCTGGACAAGGGCTTCACGCCGCGTTTCACGTTTCCGAATGGTATGCTGAGCGTGCGCAATGCCTACGGCCGCACGCTGCGCGTCTACAACAAGCTCTTCCCCGAGGAAACGCGCGACACGGTCGGCATCGTGCAAGCGCGCGTCGTGGTGATGCGTCACGGTCAGCTGCCGCACATCCGTATCCACCAAGTGGATATTCGCGGGCCGCTGATCGGTACGTGGCCGGTGGCCGCGCAGCAGACGGTGCTGGGCGGAAAGCCGTTCGCGCCGGAACGGACGCGGGAGATATTGGAGCACTTTGCGACCCGTGCCTACCGGCGGCCGGTGCGCGCCGACGAAGTCGACCGTCTGATGAGCGTGGTCGCGGCGCGGAAGAAAGAGGGGCGCGACGATTTCGGCGCGATGAAGGATGGTCTGAAAGCGGCGCTGTGTTCGCCG
>JAZKEV010000158.1:4059-10443 GCA_040386765.1 Verrucomicrobiota bacterium
GGCGTTCCTCTATCTCGTCGAGCCTGAGAACGGGGAGAGTGGCGTAGCGGAAGGGAAGAAACTCAATGCTCACGCGCTGGCCTCGCGGCTCTCGTACTTCATCTGGTCGACGACGCCCGATGCGGAGCTGCGGCGGCTGGCGGACTCGGGCGAGCTGCTGAAGCACGAGGTGTTGATTGCGCAAGTGCGCCGCCTGCTGGCGAGCCCGCGCTCGGAGGCGTTTGTGACCGGGTTTCTCGATGCGTGGCTGAACCTGCGAAGCCTCGGCGACATGGCGCCGGATCGCGGCGAGTTCGTGCGCTACTACGCGCAGAACCTGCAACCTGCGATGAAGGAGGAGACGCGGCTCTTTATGCGCGATCTCATTGAGCGCAACGACAGCGTGCTGCGCTTCCTCGATGCCAATTACACTTTTGCCAATCTCCCGCTCGCGAAGCTCTACGGCGAGGGCAAGGCCATCGATCCGGCGAAGGGACACGAGTTTCAGAAGATCACCTTCAGCTCGCCCCAGCGCGGCGGCCTGCTCGGGCAGGGCAGCGTGCTCACGGTGAGCGCCAATGGCATCGAGACCTCGCCGGTGATTCGCGGCGTGTGGGTGCTCGAAAACATCCTCGGCACGCCGCCCGCGCCGCCGCCCGACAATGTGCCGCCGATCGACCCCGATATCCGCGGCGCGAAATCGATGCGCGAATTGCTCGCCAAGCATCGCGACAATCCGGCGTGCTATGAGTGTCACCGGAAGATCGACCCGCTGGGCTTTGCGCTGGAGAGCTTCGATCCCATCGGCGCCGCGCGCACGACCTACGAGAAAGGCATCAAGATCGACACCTCCGGCGAGTTGCCGAATGGACAGCATTTCGAGGACGTTGCCGGACTGAAGAAGGCGCTCGCCGAGCGGAAGGACCAGTTTGCCCGGATGCTCGCGGAGCGGCTGCTCACGTACGCCTGTGGCCGGCGGATCGAAGGGCTCGACCGCCCCGCGGTGGACAAGATTGTGGCCAGCGTGGCGAAGGACGATTTCCGGCTGCGCGACATGATCGAGACTGTGGTGGCGAGTCCTACCTTCCGGTCGAAGTGAAGGCTGCTCCATATTTCCCCAAGGAGCGCTCCGCGTCTCTGCTGCTTCCTTAGCTTTCTCACTTTCCCAATCCAAGGCGGGTTAAAAACCCGCTCTACTTATACTATGATCTATCCCCGCCTGTTCCTTCGGGCTTTCGTCCTGCTCGCGTTGTGCGCGGGTCTCGCGCGTGCGGCGACGCCGGCGAAGCCCAACATCCTCTTCATCCTTTCGGACGATCATAGCTATCCGTTCCTGAGCTGTTATGGCGACACCAACGTCAAGACGCCGACGCTCGACCAGCTCGCGGCGGAGGGCATGAAGTTCCACCGGTTCTTCACGGTGGCACCGCAGTGTGTGCCGTCGCGCGCGGGCTATCTCACGGGCCGCTCGGCGGTGGCGGCGCGGATGACGCGCTTCTCCTCGCCGCTGCCGCGCGACGAGATCACGTTCCAGGAGCTGCTGCGCGAAAAGGCTGGCTACTTCACCGGCATCTGCGGCCGGAGCTACCACCTCGACGGCTCGGGGCGCTTCTCGGGCACGGCGGCGGGCGACATCATGCGCAAGCACGACATGGTGACCTTCGCGAAGCGCGTCGACTACCTGAAGCAGGGCTCTGACACGGAGGCCATCGTGCAGATGAAGGAGTTTCTCGATCTGAAGCCGAAGGATAAACCCTTCAGCCTCTGGCTGAATTTCAGCGACCCGCACCATGTGTGGAATGCGCCGGAATCGTTCCGTCCCAACCCCGCGTCGCTCAAGCTGCCGGCGCACTGGCCGGACGTGCCGGGCATGCGCGAGCAGCTGGCGGATTATTGCGCAGAGGTAAATCGCCTCGATGCGAGCGTGAAGGCCGTGCTCGATATGCTGAAGGAGCGCGGGTTCGCCGGCAACACACTCGTGGTCTTCGCGGGCGACAACGGCGCGGCGCTGCCGCACGGCAAGGGCTCCCTTTACGATCCGGGTTCCAATGTGCCCTTCGTGATTCGCTGGCCGGGCGTGGTGAAGGCGGGCGGAGACTCGCGCACGCTCCTGAGCGGCGAGGATGTGGCGCCGACATTGCTGGCTGCGGCGGGAGTGGCGGCGGGGCCGAAGATGAGCGGCGTGAGCTTCCTCGGTTTGTTGAAAGGCGAGGCGTACACGCCGCGCAAACATATCTTCGTCGAGCGCGGGCCGCACGGCTCGGCGCCTGTCTCGGTCGAGATGCGCAACAGCGGCTACGACCTCTCGCGCGCCGTGCGCAGCGACCGCTACAAGTTCATCTACAACTGCACGCCGTGGATCCCGTACTCGCCGGTGGACTCGGCGGGCGGTGCGGCGTGGCGCGACATCTCGGCGGCCAATGCCGCGGGGAAGCTGGGCGCGGGCTTGCGCGCGACGTACTTCACGACGCCGCGGCCGGTGTATGAGCTCTACGATCTCGAGGCCGACCCGTCGGAGCTGAAAAATCTCAGCGGCGATCCGAAGCTGTGGCCGGTCGAGCGCGAGCTGCGCATCGCGCTGGCGGAGAAAATGACGGTCGACTTCGACTATCTGCCGCTCCCGGCGCTGGGCGACGACGACCAAGCAGGGGCGGGGAATAAAGGCGGCGGCAAAAAGGGTAAGAAAGGCGACTAAAGGCGACCCATGAAAACGAACACTTATCTGGCAGCGATCGGACGCTGGAGTGCGCTGTTGGGCTTCGTTTTGGCGGCAGCCCACGCGGCCCAGCCGGCCCCGTCGGCGCAACCGGCGAAGACGGCAAAGTCTTCCGACCCCATGGTGCGGAATGCGGCGATCAAGTGGGTCAACCCGCCGAAGCCCGAGGCGCCGCTGCCGACGGGCGTCACGCACCGGACGTTCTTCAGCAAGGCGCTGGGCAAGGATGTGGGCTACTGCATCTACCTGCCGCCCGGCTACGAGGCAGAAACAGCGAAGCGGTATCCCGTGATCTACAACCTCCACGGCGCGGGCGGCAATGAGCTGCACAGCTTCGTCGCGGCGAAGGCGCTGCACGAAGGTATCGTGGCCGGGCGCTGGCAGCCGGTCATCCTGGTGCTGCCCAATGGCGGCAGCCACACGTACTACAAAGATTCGGCGGATGGGAAGTATCCGGCGGAGACGCTGATCGTCCGCGAGCTGATCCCGTACGTCGATGCGACGTATCGCACGATCGCCTCACGCGGCGGACGGGCGATCGAGGGCTTTTCGATGGGTGGCCGTGGCTCGACGCGGCTGGCGATGAAGTACCCGGAGATGTTCTGCTCGCTGCACAACCAGGCGGGTAATGTGCCGCACACGGCAGATCTCTTCGACCCGACGAAGCCGACGGTGTATCCCAACAGCTACCTCGGTACCGACAAGGCGCGGTATATCGAGAACGATGCGTATTTGCTGCTGAAGAAAAACGTGGTCGCGATCAAAGGCGGCCTGCGGATCCTGATCACCTGCGGCACGAAGGATGACGGGCATCTGCCGACGGTGCGTGAGTATCATGCGGCGCTGCTGGCGGCGGAGGTCGACCACACGTACCTCGAGGTCGAGGGGCTCAACCACGAGCACGACAAGCTGGTGACGATGTATCGCACGACGTGGTACGATTATCACATGGAGTCGTTTCGGCGGGCGGCGGGAAAGTGACGAGGGCCCTTAGTTGCGAGTGGCTGGGCACGGCCGCCCGCGTCTATCAGGTGGGTATGCCAGCTTGCTGGGGCAACTCCGCTTGTGCGGCGGGCACGGCGAGCGGTTAGATCGCCGTGCGCTATTTCTTTTCGGTTTCGGCTAGCAGTTTTACGAGCTCGTGCCGCCAGATTCGGGGGATGCTGTGGGTGCCGTGGCCGCGGGTTTCTTCGGTGTAGGGGAGCATCACAAAGCGGCCGCGGGGGAGGCGTTTGATTTCACGCTCGATGATCCTGAGTTCGGGCGGGTTGATGAGGTCGTCGGCGGAGTTGATGGCGAGGAGCGGGGCGCGGATTTTCTCGAGCTCGGGGCCGGGGTCGAAATCGTGGGAGGCCTCCACGGCGTAGAGGATGTCGTTGGCGTCGGTGCGCTCGAAATAGCTCTCGATGAAGGTGTCGAGCACCTCGTCGGCCTTGACGAGGGTGGGCATGGCTTTCTGGCGGTGGACGGGGTTATCGCTGATGAAGAAGGCCATTTGGCCGGCGGTGCGGAGCGATTGCGGCTGGGTCTCGTAGTTCCCGTTTTTCCACTCGGGGTCGTTGCGGATGGCGTCGATGATCACGCGCCGCCACACGCGATTGCGGCCGGAGACCTGGGTGGGCAGGCTGCCGAGGGGCACGAGGGCGTCCATGTAATCTGGATACATCTCACCCCAGAGCCACACGTGCATGCCGCCCATCGAGGCGCCGATCACGAGGCGCAGGTGCTTCACCTCCAGATGTTCGGTGAGGAGCCGGTAGGTGGCCGTGATCTGGTCGCGATAGCCGTAACGGGGGAACTTGGCGCGTAGGCCGTCGCTGGGTTTGCTCGAGTCGCCGTGGCCGAGGCAATCGGGCATGATGAGGTAGTACTTCGAGACATCGAGCGGGAGTCCGTCGAGGTAGAGATCGCTGACGAAATCACGGCCGAGGAACTGCGTGCCGTCGCCGGTGGTGCCGTGGATCATCAGCACGGCGTTGCGGATGACGCCCTTTGCGTCGCGCTTGGGCTCGCCGAGGGTGCGGTAGGCGAGGTTTACCTCGGGGAGGGTTTCGCCGGAGTTGAAGGCGAAGTCGCGGAGGGTGAAGGAGCCTTCATGGTAGACGGGGCGGAAGGTGGGGGCGGCCGGAGTGGCGGAGCGACTGGCGAGTGAGGAGGCGATCCAGGCTACGATCCAGGCGGCGAGGAGGAGGAGGGAACGAGAGGCCCGCATGGATTGCAGCGTAGGGGCATCTGGGGATTTGGCCAGAGTGCGTTGGATTGGCTGGGGGTAGGGTGGGGCGTTTTGAGCGATTCGGATTGAGACACAGTGGGCACGGAGGAGAGCACAGAGGTCACGGAGTAGGAGAATGCCAGGGCTCCGTGGCCTCTGTGCTTCCTTTGTTGGCTCTGTGTCTTCCTGCCTTGAACTGACTCTTTACGCAGTCAGGAGGGATGCGTAGCTTCCGCGGAGGTTGCAGGTGCGAGAGGGCGGGTTGGAGAACCCGCCCACCTTTACTTCACGTGCATGACGCCGCGCATCATTACCCAGTGGCCGGGGAAGGTGCAGACGTAGGGGTAGTCGCCGGGGGTGGCGGGGGCCTTAAAGCGGAGGGTGGTGGTGCCTTCGGCGTCGAGGAGCTTGGTGGCGAAGAGAACCTTGTCGGTCTTGGGAACGAAGTGCGCTTTGATGCCGCTGGGGTCCTTGGCCATTTCGTTGCCGGCCATGCCGACTTCGTCGGCGGCGCCGGGGGCGACGATCACGAGGTTGTGCGGCGTGGCATCGGTGTTGTTGAAGACGAGCTTCACGGGCTGGTTGGGCTTCACGGTGAACTCGGTTTTGTCGTAGAGCATCCGCTCACGCAGGGTGGAGATCGTGACCGTGGTGAGGTCGGGCTGGCGGTCGAAGGTGGATTCGCCGGTGTCGAGCTTGGGAGCTTTCCGAGCCTTGCCCGCTTTGTCGCTCTTCTCGACGGTCTCGACGTAGCTGGCGAATTTGGCAAAGGACTTTGTATCCGCTTTCCAATGACGTGAGAGCGCCTCGGAGCCGAGGGCGGTGCGGATGGCGTACTTGAGGTGGGCGCCGGCCGGCTTGTCGAGGGCGCCGGCGATGGCCTCGAGCGCGGCGCGGGTGCCGATGTAGCTCGCGGCGATGACGGCTTCGAGGCGGACGAGGGGGTTGTCGTCGTTGGCGCGGGCTTTGAGCTGAGCGGCGACGTCGGGCACGGAGGCGAACCAGTAGCGGAGCTGCTGCGTGGCGGCGGCGCGGGCGTGGGGATTATCGCAGGCGAGGACCTCGGCGAGCAGCGGGGCATTTACGGCGCCGAGGGTGCGGTAGGTCCAGATAGCCTCGATCTGGTGGTGACGGAATTCGGGCACCTTCGGGTCGAGCTGGGCGACCCAGCGATCGAGGGCCGTCTTCACGGTGGCGGCGGGCTGCAGGCGCAGCTCGCGCTTGGCCCAGTAACGGTAACGGTAGTGCGGGCTCTTCAGGAGATCGAGAAGCTCGGCGACGGAAGCGCCGTCGATCTTGGGCGGCGTGGCGAGCGTGGCGCCCTTGGGGACGATGCGCCAGATGCGGCCGGAGGTGCGACTGCGGCGTTCGTCGCGCAGCGAGTACTGCATGTGGCCTTTGACGGGGTTGTACCAATCGCACACGTAGGCATCGCCGCGCGGGCCGACGGTGAGATCGACGGGGATGCGGGAGGCGC
>JAZKEV010000158.1:10453-11481 GCA_040386765.1 Verrucomicrobiota bacterium
TGACATCGCCGAGGTACTTTTCCTCAAAGTGGTCATCTTTTTCGATCCACTGGTGCATTTCGATCCGGTTGGTCGGTTTGTAGCGGGCCTTGAGGAAACCGCCCTGCAGCTCCTTGGGCCAGAAATCGAAGTCGATGAACTCATGGCCGCACGTGCCGGAGTAGGCGGGGAGGCCGGTGCCGGCGGGATGCTGTTCGGGGTAGGGCGGATTGGTGGCGTGGAAGGCGTTGGCGAAGATCGGGTGGCTCGCGACATGGCGGCCCCAGTGGTCGAAGGTGACGCCCCATGGATTGGTGTTCGGGTAGCTGCCGAAGGCGGAGAGCTTCTGCGTATCGGTGCGGAGGCGAAACCACGCGGAGTTGGCGGCGCGGATCGGGCCGTAGGCGGTCTCGACCTGCGAGTGGTGGAAGATCGACTCGCGGAAGAGGAGATCGCCGTCGGGTGTCCAGACGAAATCGTGGAGCGAGTGGTGCGAATCCTCGGACCCGAAGCCGGCGAAGAGCTGCTGGTGGAGGTCGGCTTTCCCGTCGCCATCGGTATCCTTGATGAACGTGAGGTGCGGCTGCTCGCTCACGTAGGCGCCGCCGTCGCCGAGCTCGAAGGAGAGCGGCACGTGGAGATTGTTGGCGAAGAGCGTGGACTTGTCGGCGCGGCCATCGCCATCGGTATCCTCGAGGATGACGATGCGGTCGCGCGGCTCCTGGCCGGGATAGAGGTGCGGGTAGGCGGTGGAGCAGCTAACCCAGAGGCGGCCGCGCGCGTCGAAGCGGATCTGGATGGGATTGGCGAGCTCGGGGAACTGCTCCTCGGAGGCGAAGAGATTTACCTCGAAGCGCGGGTCGATCTTGAAGGCGGCGAGCTCGGCGGCGGGCTTGAGCCACTCGTTGGCCGCGCGGTTCTCGACCGTCTTCGGCATCGGCGGGAGATTGCTATCGTCGACGACCTCGGCGCCGAAGCGGCGGCCGGCGGCGATCTCCCAGATGCGGCGGTCGCGGTTGGCGACCATGAGATCGAAGTTCTTCATCGCC
>JAZKEV010000159.1:0-529 GCA_040386765.1 Verrucomicrobiota bacterium
TGTCGGCGGCGAACTTGAGGCCGGCGGCGGCGGTGCGTTTGCCGTTGCGGGTCTGGAGCATGAACAGCTTGCCGTCCTGGATGGTGAACTCGACGGCCTGCACATCCTTGAAGTGCTTCTCGAGGGTCGCGCGGACCTTGAGGAGCTCGGCGTAGGACTTGGGCATGACGTCCTTCAGCTTGAGGACGGGCTCGGGCGTGCGAACGCCGGCGACGACATCCTCACCCTGGGCATTGACGAGGAACTCGCCGTAGAACTCGTTGACGCCGTTGGCGGGATTGCGGGTGAACGCGACGCCGGAGCCAGAGGTGTCGCCGGTGTTACCGAAGACCATGGCCTGAACGTTAACGGCGGTGCCCCACTCGGAGGGGATGTTGTACTTCGCGCGGTAAACCTTGGCGCGGTCATTCATCCAGGAGCTGAAGACGGCGCCGGCGGCGCCACGGAGCTGATCCCACGGGTTGTTGGGGAAGCCTTTGCCGGTGCGGTCCTTGACGAGGCCCTTGAAGCGCTTGACGAGCTCCTGCTG
>JAZKEV010000159.1:539-1743 GCA_040386765.1 Verrucomicrobiota bacterium
GGCGGTGAGCTTGGAGTCCTCGATGTCGCCGTGATACTTCTCATGCTTGAAGCCGTGGATGACGGACTCGAACGGATCGTGGTCTTCGCCTTCGCGCTTCTGCACGCCCATGACGACGTCGCCGTACATCTGGATGAAGCGGCGGTAGCAATCCCACGCGAAACGCTCGTTCTTGGTGGAGCTGGCGAGGGCAAGCACGGCCTGGTCGTTGAGGCCGAGATTGAGAATCGTGTCCATCATGCCGGGCATGGAATCACGCGCGCCGGAGCGGACGGCGACGAGGAGCGGGGTGCCCGTCGTGGCGCCGAACTTGGTGCCCATGATCTTCTCCATGTTGAGGACGCCGGCCTCCATCTGAGCCTGGAGGGAGGTCGGGTAGGTCTTCTTATTCGCGTAGAAATAAGTGCAGACCTCGGTCGTGATCGTGAAGCCCGGAGGAACCGGGAGACCGATGCGCGTCATCTCGGCGAGGTTGGCGCCCTTGCCACCGAGGAGAGCCTTCATCGAGCCGTTGCCATCAGCGCGACCGGCGCCCCAGGTGTAGACGTATTTCGTGCCCTTGGAGGCGGATTTGGAAGCGGAGGACTGAGCCTTCGCGGCGGGTTTTTTGGCTTTGGATTTTACGGCCATGAGGAGGTGAGTTGTTGGAGAAAAGGAACGGCGTGTCGGGAGCGTGAAAGAGCTGAGCCAATAGGGTGGGCGGTGGGGCTGTCAACGCCTTCGGGAGAATACCGGCGATCAATCGCGGCCCGTGGGGGAAAATGCGAGAGGTGGCGGGGCAGGCGAGGGCGGGTGGGGCGGAAAAAGCGGCGGGAGCGGAGGCGATTGCGATTGGTCATTGCGCCCGCCGCGCAACTTCCCACCATCCCTCGCTCCTTACATCGTGAGCCAATCCGACCCACAGCACGACGATCCCTACGTACCGGCCGAGGCCCTGCCCCCGCGTCCGACGCGAGAGAAGCCGATGGGTTTCTGGGAGCATCTCGAGGAGCTCCGTGGCGTGATCATCCGCAGCGTGATCGTGTTTGTGATCTGCGCGGCGGTGATCGGCTACTTCATCACCGAGTTCAACGAGCTGCTGATGTGGCCGCTGCTGACGGTGCAGAAGGATTATCCGAGCTTCGTGGTGGATCTGGGCACGCAGAAGATCATGGAGGTCTTCACCATGATCATCCAGGTGTGCGTGCTGGGTGGGCTCGTGGTC
>JAZKEV010000159.1:1753-4820 GCA_040386765.1 Verrucomicrobiota bacterium
ATCCTGTTTTTCATCGGGCAATTTGTGGCGCCAGCGCTGACGGAAAAGGAAATGAAAGCGGTGCTGCCGATGTGCATCTCGGCGCTGATCCTGTTTCTGCTCGGCGCGGCGTTCGGGTTTTTCCTGCTGATGCCGAAAACCATCGAGGTGTCGCTGCAGCTCAACGAGGCTTTCCACTTTGCGACGCGCTGGACCGTGGCCGACTACTACAGCACGCTCTCGTGGCTGGTGCTGGGCGTGGGCGCGGCGTTCGAATTTCCGCTCGTGATCGTGCTGCTGGTGTGGCTCGGCGTGATGAGCACGGCCTTCCTGCGCAAGTATCGCCGGCACTCGATCGTGGCGATCTTTGTGATCGCGGCCATCATCACGCCAACACCCGACCCGGTGACGCAGACGATCTTTGCGATTCCGTTGTATGGGCTGTTCGAGCTCTCGATTCTGGTCTCGTCTCGCATCGAAAAGAAGCGCGAAGGCAAAGCCCGCTACGGGTGAGGCGCGGGCCGCGCGGCGCGGGCGAACGTGGCGGATTAAAGCAGGTGCAGGCGGGAATATCTTTCCCGCCTTTCCGTGCTTCCTGTTTGGGCGCCGACGGGGGAACGGGCTCAGACGGGAGAACGCTCATCTGCGCTCAATTTCAGAAGCGATGGGAGCAAAGGGGGCCGTGCAGGCTTCGCCTCATCGGCGAAGCGCGGGCGTCCTTTCAAGAAAAGGAATCCGTTGGTCACGCGAGCAGGCAGGCGCCCGGGGCGCTAAATGAATTAAAAAACTTTAGCCGCAAGAAAGCTCAGAAGGCGCAAAAAAAGAGGCGCTGGTTTTGCGCCTCTTTGCGGCCTACCGCTTTTCGGGTAGGCGACGTTTTCCAGCCCAGGGCGGGTCAGAGACC
This sequence comes from Verrucomicrobiota bacterium, assembly GCA_040386765.1. Classification (GTDB taxonomy): domain Bacteria; phylum Verrucomicrobiota; class Verrucomicrobiia; order Opitutales; family Opitutaceae; genus ER46. The sequence continues at coordinate 2,637 of JAZKEV010000159.1, forward strand.
CGCCCTACTTTGGAGTCAGCGCAGATGCGCGGTCCGTCCGGCGCCATCTCACTCACATCCCTTTTTTCACGAAGCCGATGTCCTTCGCGTCGTCCTTGATGCGGACCGTCTTTTCGCCCTGCGTCTCCTTGCCGATATACTCGATGCTGGCGGCGACGAGCACGGGGAGATTTTTGCGGATGTCGCGGCTCTCGCCTTCGCTGCTCACATCCACGGTCCAGATCTCCTGCGGAGGACGGCCTTCGACGGGGTCGCCATTTTGTTTCGCGGAGAGCTTCAGGTATTTTTCGTAGACGGTGAGCGTGATCTGATACTCGCGGTAGCCGGCAAACTCGGTGGTCGGAGGATCCTGGACGGTGATCGTCTGATAAACGGGACGTCCCTGCGAATCGCTGCCGACCTGCACCCGCTCCACGCGGATCTGGCCGGGGATCGTAATGTAGAGCGGCTCGGACATGACCTCTTTCCGGAGCTGCGGCGGACCGACTCCGTAATCGAGGTCGACCACGACGTCGGGCTTCGTGCCGGCAGGCGCCTCGTACATGCCCTTGCCGGAGAGGGCGGTTTTCACATAGCCGGCGGCCTCCTTGTAGCGCAACGAGTCGTCGGTGACTTTGGGATTCCGGTTCTTGATTTCGTAGGAGATGGCGTTCTCGACCTTGGGCTTGGCGAGGGAGTCGACTTTGACCTCGTGCGTGGTGGCGCAGCCAGAGAGCAGAGCGACGAGCAAAACAGAGGCAAAACTTCCCACGCGGCTGACACGAGCCGCGGGCGAAACCGATGGGTGGTCGGCATTCATGAGCGCGAACTGTAGCTCATGAAATGCCAGAGGCAACTCCGGGAATGGCAAATTGCGCAAAATTGCCGCTACCCTTGCCTAGCCGGACCCCGGACCGATTGGCCGGTGCAGCGCCGCTTACTTCCGGCGCTCGGCCAGCTGGGCGCGGAGGACTACGCGAAACATCTGGATGCAGAGCCAGAAGACGCCCGACAGACAGGATGCCGTGAGGCCGGCCCAGACCATGATCCAAGTCTTATCCTGCGAGGGCACGTGCGGAGCGACCCACAGGTAAATGCCGATGAAAAAGGCGATGACCAGGATAGCGTCGACGAGCAAACTGGCGGGCGATGTAAACTTCTGTTCCGGCTGTGCCATGCGGCGAAAAGAGACCGACAAGCGGGTGCTTGTCCATGGTAAAACTTGTTCGCCCACTGGTGCGGGGTGTGCTATTAGCGGACCGCAAGAAAACGATTATTAGTGCAACCTCGTTCGGTTCCCTAGCGTCTTTAGTCAAATCCATTGCTATAAATGGCAAGGTCTTCTGCTCCATCAGGTCCCATGTCTAACACGATCAAACAGCTCAAGCTGCTCGTGATCGTACTCGTTGTGTCCAATGTAGGGTTGGGTGGATTTTCCTTCTATCTTCTGCGGAAGGTCGATCAGGAGTATTCGGATATCATCGGGCGCAGCCTTCCGGTCATGAATTCGCTGCAGACGCTGACGGCGAAAGCGATGCGGGCCATGCGGGCGACGAATCCGGTGCAGCTCGGGAAGCCGGCGGGCAAGCAGGCCAACTTCCTCCAGCAGGCTACGGCGGAGTTTGCGGCCGACCGGAACGAGCGGCTGAAAGCACTCAGATCCGAGTGGACGGGTGCCACGGCGGAGCGGACCGAACTGCAGGAATCGGGCGAAGCCTTTACCAAGCTGGGGACCGAGGTCGTCGCGCACTATGCGGCCGGGCGCATCGAGGAGGCGGCGAGCATCCGCGAGGATGATCTGCGCATCGCTTTCGATCGCTATATCGCAGCCGCGACCAAGGCGGCCGACGTGCTGGAAATCGAAAGCACGAGACTCAACAGCGACGTCTCCGCCCGGACGGACAACGTGTCGTCCGTCGTACTCGGCATCGCGACCTGGCCGATCATCGTGGTCCTGGGGATATTGCTTCTGACCGCGGTTTTCGTGGTCGGATTGATGATCCTTTTCCGCGAACGCCAGGCGAGCGACATGCCGTAAGGGTAGGGCGAGGCGGCTCTGTTTTGACCGGCTGTCGACCAGCCCGTCGCGTCGTCCCGCCCGTCCATTCTTGGCTTCTTCCTCCCGTGTCCATCGCCGACGGCCGCTCGTCCTGAGGGGCAAGAGGGCGATCGGTCTCACGCGGGCAGGCTCTTGGGGATATCGCG
>JAZKEV010000160.1:0-4082 GCA_040386765.1 Verrucomicrobiota bacterium
CATCTCGGAGTACTCGAACTCAAGGGGCACCGGGCGGCGGTCGCTGCGGACGGTGACGCTCGGCGCGGAGGTTAGCCGCGTCATCTCTTTTTCGAAAAACTCCGTGGCGCCGAGCGTGGCCGACATGAGGAGGAAGCGCGCGCCGCTCATGGTGAGCAGCGGCACCTGCCAGGCGTAGCCGCGCTCGGAATCGGAATAGTAGTGAAACTCGTCCATGATCACCACGCGGATATCGCTGGTATCGCCGCGGTGGAGGGCGATGTTGGCGAGGATTTCGGCGGTGCAGCAGAGGACGGGCGCGCGGGGATTTACGCTGGCATCGCCGGTCATCATGCCGACGTTTTCGGGGCCGAAGTCACGGCAGAGGGAGAGGAATTTTTCGTTCACCAGCGCCTTGATCGGGCAGGTGTAGACGGAGCGCTCGCCGGCGCAGAGGGCCTTGAAGTGAAACGCGGCGGCGACGAGGGATTTGCCGGAGCCGGTGGGCGTATTCAGAATGACATTACTACCGGCGAAGAGCTCGAGGATCGCCTCCTCCTGCTCGGGGTAGAGCTCGAGCCCGCGCGCGGCGATGGCTGTGAGGAAGCGCTCCAGCACGGCATCGGCATCGGGCGCCGAGCCATCGGCCGCACGGAAGGGCGCGAGCGGCGCGGGTGCGGCAGGAGTGGCGGGCGAGGTCGAAGGCGACGACATGGAGCGCCAAAGGGCGCAGCGGTGGCGCGCGGAGTCAAGTGGCGGGGCGGGATGGTTTCCGGGGTGGGGAGGGGGGAATAGGGTCTGGGGTTTGGGATCCAGGGTCTGGGGGGGGCCGCGCAGGGGCGATTTGGGATTGGGTCGACGCGCAGGAGCGCTCGGGTAAGGCTCGCCGATCTGCGGGTAGGGGCTGTCGAGGTGATCGTCACCTGCGGGCCTTCGCTTGCGCAGTGGGAAACTCCGAAACAGAAATGTCAGGCGGTAACGGCGGCTCGATCACTCTATCACCATGTTGCACATCTCATTGATAAAACCCGGGCAGTTTGCCGCGGGCGAGGAACCGGAGCCGACCCTGCGCGTCGGCGAGGCGCTGGTGCGGGTGCGGCGGATCGGGGTGTGCGGGACGGACCTGCATGCGTTTGCGGGGCGGCAGCCGTTTTTCGACTATCCGCGGATTCTGGGGCATGAGTTGGGGGTCGAGGTCGTCGATCCAGGCGATGCGCCAGGCGGGCTGAAGGCGGGCGACCGGTGCGCGGTGGAGCCGTATCTCACATGCGGGCGGTGCATCGCGTGTCGGCGGGGGAAGACCAATTGCTGCACGACGCTAAGGTGCCTCGGCGTGCATACAGATGGCGGGATGCGACCGCTGCTGGCGCTACCCGCGGCGAAGCTGCATCGCTCGGCCCTGCTCGACTTCGATCAGCTGGCTTTGATCGAGACGCTGGGGATCGGCGCGCATGCGGTGGAGCGGGGGGAGTTGCGGCGCGACGATTTCGTGCTGGTGATCGGCGCGGGGCCTATCGGGCTCAGTGTGGTGCAGTTTGCGCTCGTCTCGGGCGCGACCGTGGCGGTGATGGATGTGAGCGAGCGGCGGCTGCAGTTTTGCCGGGAGCACCTGGGCGTGAAGCACACGATCAGCGCGGGGGCAGAGGTGCAGAAGGACCTACTCGCGATCGGCGGCGGCGACCTGCCGACGGTGGTCTTCGATGCCACGGGCAATGCGAAGTCGATGGAGTCGACCTTCGAACTGGCGGCGCATGGCGGGCGAATCGTCTTTGTCGGGTTGATCCAGGGGAACGTGAGCTTCAGCGATCCGAACCTGCACCGGCGTGAGCTGACTTTGTGCGCGAGTCGCAATGCCACGGCGGAGACTTTTCACGAGATCATCCGGTTGGTGGAGGCGGGGCGGATCGATACGCGGCCGTGGATCACGCATCGGTTTGCGCTGGCGGAGACGCCGCGGGTCTTTCCGGCAGAGATCGCGGGGAATCCGGCGGTGCTGAAGGCGATGATTTCGGTGGAAGCGTAGTTGGGTGTTTATTTTGGGACACAGAGGCCACGGAGATGAGCACAGAGTTCACAGAGGAAATGCACGTGACGTTTCTCCGTGATCTCTGGGCCTCCGCGGTGCTCTCTGGGTCTCAAACTTGGGATACAAACAGCGGGCATTTTTTTCTGCCTTTTGCGCGTTTTTGCGGCTGAATGCCTTCAGTTACTTCGCATGAAAGCTTCCGATTTTTTTTCGCTTCCCACGTCGCTCGCGAGTTTTGCGGGCTTTTTCCGGCATGATGTGCCGCCGTGGGAGTGGCTGAAGCAGATTGGCGCCGCACTCGCCGCAGTCACCGATGCGCCGACGGCGGTGAAGATCCCTCCGGGCGTGGATGTGCAGGGCAAGGTCTGGATTCACCCTTCGGTGAAGCTGCCGGCGTACGCGACGATCATCGGACCGGCATGGATCGGAGCGAATACGGATATCCGTCCCGGCGCCTTCATCCGCGGCAACGTGATCGTGGGCGAGGGTTGCGTGTTGGGGAACGCCTGCGAATTCAAGAACTGCGTGCTGATGGACAAGGTGCAGGTGCCGCACTTCAGCTACGTGGGCGATTCGATCATGGGCAACCACGCGCACTTCGGCGCGGGCGTGATCTGCTCGAATCTCCGGCTGGATCAGCAGCCCATCGTCATTCGCACGGCGGAGGGGACGTTTGAGACGGGGTTGCGGAAATTTGGCGCCATTGTGGGCGACCACGCCGAGGTGGGCTGCAATGCGGTGCTCAACCCCGGCACGCTGCTCGGGCCGCGCGCGCTGGTGACGCCTACCTTGTCCTTTGGCGGGTACCTGCCGGCGGCGACGATCGCCCATGCGAGGCCGGCGATCAAACTGATCCCCCGCCGCGATTAGGGCGCTGTCTGGCAATTTGGCTGGCTTTCCCGCGCCGGATTTTGGACTTCTGACAGCTCCCATGCGCACGCTCACAGGCATTCAACCGTCCGGCACGCTCCACATCGGCAACTATTTTGGCGCCATGCGGCCCGCCATCGAGGCGCAGACGCGCGGCGAGTGCTTCTACTTCATCGCGGATTACCACTCGATGACGTCGCTCTTCGACGCCGCCGAACGCCGGAAGAATACGCTCAATGTTGCGCTCGACTGGCTCGCCTGCGGTCTCGATCCGAAGCGCAGCGTCTTCTGGAAGCAGAGCGACGTGCCGCGCGTGGCCGAGTTGATGTGGATTCTCGGCACCCTCGCGCCGATGGGGCTGCTGGAACGTGCGACTAGCTACAAAGATAAAACGGCGAAGGGCATCTCGCCCAACTTCGGACTCTTTTCATATCCGGTGCTGATGGCGGCGGATATCTTGCTGTTCGACACCAATAAAGTGCCCGTGGGCAAAGATCAGAAGCAGCACCTCGAAATGGCGCGTGATATGGCGATCAAGTTTAACTCCGCTTATGGAGAGACGTTCGTGGTGCCGGATCCGGTAATCCGGGAAGAGATCGCGGTGATCCCGGGGCTCGACGGCCAGAAGATGAGCAAGAGCTACGGCAACACGATCGACATCTTTGGCGACGAGAAGGCGATTCGGAAAAAGATCATGGGCATCGTGATGGATTCGCGCACGCCCGCGGAGCCGAAACCGGATGCGGACAAGAATCTCGCGATCCAGCTCCTGAAGCTCTTCGCGCCGGCGGAGGTCGCCACGGATTTCGAGAACCGACTGCGCGCCGGAGGCCTCGGCTACGGCGATCTGAAGAAGGCGCTCTTCGAGCACTACTGGAATTATTTCGCGGCGGCCCGGGCGCGTCGCGCGGAGCTGGCGGCCAACATGGACCACGTGCAAGCCGTGCTGCGCGACGGCGCGGAGCGTGCGCGGGCCGTGGCCGATGTCGTGCTGAAGCGTGCGCGCAAGGCGAGTGGGTTGGAGTGAGCGGGCGCGCGAGTGGCGGGGATGAATGGGGGGGGCGAGTGGTGGCGCTTTGTGCATCCGACGACGTGGAGGTTTTCGCGTGCGTTATCCGCGACGGCTCGGCGGGGACGCTTCGCCCTACCTCAATGCCAGCGGCGCTTAAAGAAAACGCCCGCCTCGGTGAAGAGGCGGGCGGTGGGT
>JAZKEV010000161.1:0-5423 GCA_040386765.1 Verrucomicrobiota bacterium
CGCCGCGTTGCGTGAGGCAATCCACCGCGTGCTCTCGCACCCGACCGTGGCCGACAAGACTTTCCTCATCTCCATCGGTGACCGCACCGTCGGCGGCCTCATCGCGCGCGACCAGTTGGTCGGCCCCTGGCAGGTGCCTGTCGCCGATTGCGGCGTCACCGCCGCCGCGTTCGATGTGTTCACCGGCGAAGCTCTGTCGATGGGCGAGCGCACGCCTGTCGCGGTCAACAACGCCGCGGCCTCCGCGCGCCTCGCCGTCGGCGAGGCCCTCACCAATCTCGCCGCCGCGCAGGTCGGTGACATCGGCAAGGTCAACCTCTCGGCCAATTGGATGGCCGCCCCCGCCGTCCCCGGCGACGGCGCCGACCTCTACGCCGCCGTCCACGCCGTCGGCATGGAGCTCTGCCCCGCCCTCGGTATCACGATCCCCGTCGGCAAGGATTCGATGAGCATGAGCACCGTCTGGAAAGACGGACCCACCTCCGCCGACAAGCGCATCACCGCGCCCGTCTCGCTGATCGTCTCCGCCTTCGCGCCCGTCACCGACATCCGCCTCACGCTCACGCCCCAGCTGCAGTCCTTTGCCTCGCCGTACGACTCCGTCCTCCTGCTGATCGACCTCGGTCGCGGTAAGAACCGCCTCGGCGGCTCCATCCTCGCCCAAGTCGTCTTGCAGATGGGCGACGCCACGCCCGACGTCGACAATGCGACCGACCTCAAGAATTTCTGGAACGCGATCCAGCAGCTCGGCCGCGAAAAGAAGCTCCTCGCCTACCACGACCGCTCCGACGGCGGTCTGCTCGCGACGGTCATCGAGATGGCCTTCGCCGGCCACACCGGCGTCGATCTCGAGCTGCCCAATGGCCAGGAAGTCTTCTCCGCCCTCTTCAACGAAGAGCTCGGCGCCGTGATCCAAATCCGCACCGACGATCTCGACGACGTCTCCGCCATCCTCCGCCAGCACGGCCTCAAGGCCTGCGTCTCGCGCCTCGGCGCCCTCAACGCCACGCACACCGTCCGCATCAATCGCGGCGGCAAAGCCATCTTCGAGGAAAACCTCTTCGCCCTTCGCGCGCTCTGGTCCGACGTCACCCGTCGCATTGCCGCCCTCCGCGACAACCCCGCCTGCGCCGAGTCCGAATACCAGCTCAAGCTCGACCCGAAGAATCCCGGCATCACCCCGAAGATCACCTTCGATCTCAACGCTCCGGGCTCTCCACTCTCCGCTCTTAGCTCTAAGCTCGCCAGCTCCGCCCGTCCCGCTGTCGCCATCCTCCGCGAGCAAGGCGTCAACGGCCAGACCGAGATGGCCGCAGCGTTCGTCCGCGCCGGCTTCCGCGCCGTCGATGTCCACATGACCGACATCCTCAGCGGCCGCATCAAGCTCGCCGATTTCCGCGGCCTCGTGGCCTGCGGCGGGTTCAGCTACGGTGATGTCCTCGGCGCCGGGGAAGGCTGGGCGAAGAGCGTCCTCTTCAACGATCGCGCCCGCGCTGAGTTCAGTGCCTTCTTCCACCGCGAGGATGCCTTTGCCCTCGGCGTGTGCAACGGGTGCCAGATGATGAGCAACCTCAAGTCGCTCATCCCCGGCGCCGAGTTGTGGCCGCGCTTCGTGCAAAACAAGTCCGAGCGCTACGAGTCGCGCTACGTCTCCCTCGCGATCGAGTCCTCGCCGAGCATCCTCTTCCGCGACATGGCGGGCAGCGTGATTCCCATCGCCGTCGCGCACGGCGAAGGCTTCACCGAGTTCCCGGATGCCGCCGCCGCGCAACGCTGCAGCGCCTCCGGCCTCGTCGCCGCCCGCTACGTCGATAATCACCACCGCATCACCGAGCAGTACCCGCTCAATCCGAACGGCTCCCCGCTTGGCATGACCGCGCTCACCACGACCACCGGCCGCGTCACCATCATGATGCCGCACCCCGAGCGCGTGCACCGCACCGTCGCGATGAGCTGGCACCCAGCCGACTGGCCCGACAACGAGAGCCCCTGGATGAAGCTCTTCCACAACGCCCGGGCTTGGGTGGGATGAGGTAGGGCGGGTCTGTGACCCGCTCTGGATCGAGCTGTAGGAGCGGCTTTATGCCGCGACGGATCGTTGGATCGGACCGTGGCCCGCCGCGTGAGCGGCGGGATCAGGAGCCCCGCCCGCGGGGTAGGCAGCCCGCTTGCGGGCGCTTTGTTGTAACTCGAACGAGCGCCCGCAAGCGGGCGGCCTACCACGCGATTGCAGCAACGTCCTCAGTCCCGTCGCGGCGTAAAGCCGCTCCTACAGCCAGACATTAATCCGGCGTCACTGCCCCTGCACGCGCCTCACCACCGCCCTGCTCGCGACGTGCTTACCCCGCGCCACTTCCAATTCCAATTTCAACATCGCTTGTCCCCCCGCGCCAACTCCCGCCCCGCCCTCGATCTCCTTCATCCAATCCGCCCCGCGCAGCACCAGCTCAAACTCCAGCACGCCGCCGCGCACGACGCCTGCCTCGTTCGCGTTCTTGGCGAGAAACCGCGCCTCCGCGTCGTCCGCGACTCCGTTCTGGTGCGCTTTCAATTCGATCGTCCGCCCACCCACGCGCACGCGGATCGGCTCGTTGTACGCGGCAAAGCCATCGAAGACCGTCACGGAGCCCTCCACGATCACTTCGGCGCGCGCGGGTTTGGTCGCGAGGTTGAGCCGAGCCTCCGCCCGATCCAGCCGCAGCGATTGCGCGGGCCCATAACCGAGAAATGCATCCTCCGGTGCGCGACCCACGCCCACTGAATCGCGCGGATACACCGTCAGCGCCGTAAACATCCCCTCCTTCATGTGATCCGCCACATGACAGTGGAAGAGCCACGAGCCCGGATTATCCGCGACTACGTCCGCGACCTTCATCGTCGCGGGCAGCAACTCCACCGAATCGGTGCGCCGCCGGCCCTCCTCCACCACGCGCAGGCCATGCCAGTGCGCCGTGTGGAAATCACGCTCCGACCCAAGCGCGAAAAGATACCAGCGCGTGCGCTCGCCTTCGTTCATCGCGAGCCCGCTGAGATTGCCAAAGACGAGTCCGTTGATCGATGAGCGGGAACCCGCCTCGAGTTGCTGCTGCAGGTCCGTCCAGGTCAGCGTGGTCTCGCTTGCGAGCCCCGGCAGACCCGCATACTCCGCCGCCTCGATCGCCGCGTCGTCGAGGCCACTCTCGTCGAAGATCATGAAGAGCGTCGCGAATTCCCGGTCCACGTCATTCGGCGTCCCATCGGGCCGCGCGCGTTTCGGATCGGTCACGATGATCGCGCCGATCAATCCTAGATTCGCCTCACCATCACCCGTCACGTGGCTGTGGTAGAGCCACGCCCGCGAGCTAGGCTCCTGCGGCATCGGCCCCGACTGCTCGTCGAGGTGCCACACGTAGGTGAATTTCGCGCCCGCCCCGACGGCGCTGCCGCGGCCATTGAAGGGAATGTGATACGCGCCCTCGCTGTGCTTGTCGTACTTCACCCCGTGCGGATGCATCGAGAGCGTCTGGTCTGTGCGGTTGAAAAAGGTCACCGCAAGAAACTCCCCCACCACGCCGCGCAGCATCGGCCCCAGGATGCCCAGGCTGCGCGTGGGCAGTACGCGCGTGGTGAAGGTCGCATCCGTGTACTGCACGTAGCGCAGCTTCCCCGACTTCCGCTGCCGCGCCACCTGCGGCGGCAGCGGCCCGCCGCACAGCTCCTCGCGGCCCGAAGGCGCAAAGTCCCACAGCTCCGATTCCGCCGCGACATAGTAGTGCCGCGTTTTCTGCGGATCGGGCGCGTGCCCGAAAAATGTCCCGCCCGTATCGCCGGTCTCCACCGTCACCGTGGGCCGGATCGCCCCGCCCTCCACTTCCTGCGCCTTTGCGCCGCCCAGCACAAACGCCAATGCGGCGAGCGAGAGAAGGAGGAGGCGCAACCAGCGGTTCATGCGTTTGGCTGATAACGAAGGCACACCTCCCTCCCGAAGCAACACCCCTCGCACCCGCCCGCGAACACTTTGCGCCACCGTTACATAGGGAACCAAAGGCCGTGCTACGAAACTATCGCACCGCCATGACCTCGACACCCAAACCCTTCACCTTGACCACTCTGGTCGCTGCCGCGGCCCTCGCCGTGTTCGCCGACGCCGATCGGCGCGAAGGTGTTCACGTTCTACATCGAGAACGATTATTTCGGCGGCACCGACCGCCACTATACCAACGGCGTGAAGTTTTCGTACCTCTCCGGCAACTTGAACGCGTTGCCCAACTGGTCCCGCGAGTTCGCCGATGCCCTGCCGCTCGTCGGCCGCGACGCCAAGCAGCGCAACTTCGGCGTCGCCCTCGGGCAGAACATGTACACGCCCGAGAATACCGACGCCCAAGTGCCCGATCCCGCCGACCGTCCCTACGCGGGCTGGACGTATCTCGAGTTCAACTTCATCAACAAGACCGAGCACATCATGGACACCATCTCCGTGCAGATCGGCGTCATCGGCCGCCACTCCTACGCGCAGGAAACGCAGAACGAAGTCCACCGCCTCATCCACAACAAGGAAGCCAAGGGCTGGGCCTATCAACTCGAAGACGAGGTCGCCGGCGCCGTCATCCTCGAGCGCCGCTGGCGTCTCTTCGCCCGCAGCTTTTATGAAACCTTTGGCGCGGATCTCGTGCCGCATGCCGGCGTGAGCCTAGGCACCACCAAAACCCACGCCAACCTCGGCACGACCGTCCGCGTGGGCTTCAATCTCCCCAACGACTTCGGCACCGAGCTCATCTCCGGCGGCGCTGCGACGAACTCACCACTCGGTGGCCGCGACCCGCGCCTCGACGGCAATCGCCGCGCGAGCGTCTTCATCTTCGGCGGGTGCGACGGCCGCGCCGTCGCCCGCGACATTTTTCTCGACGGCAATACCTTCGAAGACAGCGCCAGCGTCGATAAGAAGAACTTCGTCGGTGACGCCTATTACGGCATCGGCCTCGTCCTGAAGAAGTGGCAGCTCACCTACACCAACGTCGCCCGCACCAAGGAGTTTAAAGCCCAGCGCCAGAAAAACTACTTCGGCTCGATCACGCTCTCTCGCGCCTGGTAAAGGCGCTCCAAACAGCGCCCGCGAATCACGCGAATGAACGCGAATCAGAACCCTCTCGATTCTGTCAGCCGTCCGAATCATTCGCGTCTATTCGCGTGATTCGCGGGCGGTTTGTCTTTCGTGTTTTTAATGTGTTTCGTGGGCTAGTCCGCCGGCGGCCTCGACCCATCGCCCTTCACCACCTCCGCCTTTGCAATAAAGGCCGGGTCGATCGTCACGCCGAAGCCCGGGCCCGTGGGGCAACGCACCTGACCGCCTTCGCATTTCAGCGAGGATGAATCGCACGTCACCGGGATCGTCGCGTTGCCCTTGAATTCCTGGAAAGGCCCGATGTTCGGCGTAAACGACGCGA
>JAZKEV010000161.1:5433-5827 GCA_040386765.1 Verrucomicrobiota bacterium
GCACCACGTCGAGGTAGCCGAGCCCTCCGCCCGACATGTGCGGCACCACGGTCATCCCCGCCGCGGCGGCCATGCGCGCCACCTTCGTCGCGCGGATCAATCCGCCGCCGTAGTGCAGATCCGGCTGCACAATATCGACTCCGCGACTCGCCACCATCCAGTGCCAGCGGTGCAGGCTGTACTCCTGCTCGCCGCCCGCGATCGGGATCGTGAGCGCATCGGCCACCGCCTTTGTGCTCCAAAGATCGTCGAACTCGCACGGCTCCTCGTAGAAACTGTAGCGGTGCGCCTCCATGATCTTTCCGATCCGGATCGCCTCCTTCGTCGTGTAGGAGCTGTTCGCGTCGGCATAGAGCGTCATGCCGTCGCCAAAGGTTTTTCGCGCCAGCGCGAT
>JAZKEV010000161.1:5837-6306 GCA_040386765.1 Verrucomicrobiota bacterium
CGCCTCGGTGCGACCCGGCAGCGAATCCTCATTGCGATTCATCCGTCCGCCGAGCCGGAACTTGATCGCGCGCACGCCTGAGCCGCCCACCAGCTTCTGCAAATACTCGATCTCCGCCTCGGGCGTATTCCCACGATTGCCGCTCGCATAGTAGACCGGGATATCGCGCCGCTTCGCCCCGCCGAAAAAGTCCGCCACCGGCCGCTTCGCCACCAAGCCCATCAACTCGAGCATCGCCTGCTCCGCCGCCATCACCGACACCCAGAAGAGCTGGCCCTGCATCTTGTAGTTGCTCGCGTGGCGATACACCTCCCAGTGCAAATCCTCGACCGTGCGCGCATCCTTCCCCTTGAAGACCGGCGCCACCAGGTTCACAAAAACCGGAAACGCCTTCGCCATGATCGCGGGGTTCGGCACCGTGATCGCTTCCGCGCCATCCGTCGTCCGCGCGCGCACGAGGTAGTTCTTC
>JAZKEV010000161.1:6316-12909 GCA_040386765.1 Verrucomicrobiota bacterium
GCCTTCACCGCCTCGAGGTTCAGCACGGGCGCATCCATGATCCGGCGCAGCTCATCCGCCGAGAGCGCCGCACCCTTCCTCTCCGCCGCGAGTGCACGCGTTGCCGCGCCTGTCGCCACCAGCGCCGCCGAGCTCTGCAAAAACGCGCGCCGCGAAACCGAAGCCAGTCCATCCGGGGTCTTCATAGGGGTAAATCAGTACGACACGACCGACTCGAAAACGCGAGCCTCCGAAAACAAACCTCGAGCCTGGCCTTGTGCGCGCGCGTCAATATACGGCTTTAAGAATCGCCCTACGCGCTGCTTGAGAAATGGATTGTCATTCTGAGCGCAGCGAAGAATCCACGCTCTTGGATACCACAGGGTGGTCGCACGCAAGGATCCTTCGCTGCGCTCAGAATGACAGAAGAGGGTTGATCCGTTATTCCCAAACAGACCCTCATCGCTATATAGTGATAGCTACCTTCAGTTCCATTGCGCTTTCACGGAACCAACTCCCATCGCAACCTTCTTACTCCTCCACGCGTCTCGCTCCCCGGCGGCTAAACCTCTCCCCTGCGCCCCATGAAAATCCCCTCCGCTCGCCTTCCCCTCTCCTGGCTGGCCGCCCTCTTCGTACTGGCCCAGGCTCCCGCCGCACCGACGCCCGCACCGGCTGCCGCCGAGGGGCCCGCCGCCGCATTTAAGTTTGCCCGCGGCTTCCGCGGCGAGACCTACAAGGAGAAAGTCGAGCACTGCTACCCCGATGCGCAGGGCGTGCCCTTCGGCGACTGCGAGAACATCATTCCGATGTCACACAATCTCTGGACGCCCCGGCAGATCGTCGCCGATTTCCAGCGCCGCATGGCCGAGCTGCCACCGAGCGAGCGCAAGAAGGGCATCATCGTCGTCCTCAAGACCGAGCGCTGCGCCACCAAGTCGCTCCGGGCCTGCACCGTCACCACCTCCGCGCTTGAGAAACGCTCCACGCCCCTCGCCCGCGAATTCGCCATCTACGGCCTCCTGCTCAAGCCGCGCGACAAGGACAAGCCGCCGGGCAGCCTCAAGATCGAGACGGGCATCGATGCCTATAAAAACGACGCCGCCGGCGAGTACAAATTCGAGCAAGGCCCCGGCGCCACGCTCGCCTTTCTCAATCCCATCGACGGCTCCCTCCTCGACCGCACCGATGCGATGAAGCTCCGCCTCACCGAACGGGAGTTCACCAAGAACGAAGGCGATACCCCCGAACTCCACGCCAAGCTGAAGCAAGTCCTCGCCCAACTCAGCCGCAAAACCCGCGCCTGAGCATCGGGCCACATCTCCCTACGCTCGCCCCTCTGGAGGTAGGGACGGGCGGCCCGGCACGCCTCCGCTCCCGCTCATCATCAACGGCCGTTCCGCCCTCCATTCCGCGCCGGAATTGCCAGTCATAGTGATCATCGGCGCCAGCCATCGCGAGGTGCGCGACACGGAGCCGCGGCGACGTTTCGTCCCCGCCCGACCGCTCCCGCTTGCCGAAATCCCCCTTCGGCCTTTCATTCGCGTTCCTTCGCATGATTCGCGGGCACCTGCTTCCCTTCTTCTCCGCCTGAGCGGCCGCCCAATGCCGCCTGCTCTCCCCGCGTCCGGCGCCGATTCCGCCGCCCAAGATCGCCGCCACCGTCTCGTGGGCATCGCCTGGCTCGTGGGAGCGACGATCTGCTTCGCGTGCATCGATGCCTCGGCCAAATGGCTCAACCGCTCGATGCCGCCGCTCCAGACGGTCACGATCCGCTACCTCGGAGCCTTTGTGGTCATCGCGCTCCTGCTCAATCCCCGCACCAAGCCCGGCGTGCTGCGCACCCAGCGACCGCTGCTGCAGGTCGCGCGCGGTCTCGGCCTCGTCGTCTCCTCGATCTGCCTCATCACGGCGCTAAACTACCTGTCCCTCACCGCCACAACCGCGATCAACTTCGCCTCGCCGCTCATCGTGGCGCTCCTCGCCGGCCCGATGCTCGGGGAGACGCTCGGGCCGCGCCGGCTCGGCGCCGTCGTCGTCGGTTTCGTGGGCGTGCTCGTCGTCACGCATCCATGGACCGGCACGTTTCACCCCGCGATGGGCCTCGCGTTTCTCTGCGCGTGCAGCACCGCCCTCTACGCGATCATCACTCGCGTGCTCGCGCGGCACGATTCCCCGGAGACGACGATGTTTTACACCGCGGTTGTCGGCGCCGTCGCCGTGCTGCCCTTCATCCCTTTCGTCTGGCACCCGCTCACCGCGCCGCGTGTGTGGACCGCGATCGCGGCCATTTCATTCTTCGGCGCCGCCGGCCACTGGATGATGATCCTCGCCTACCGCAAAGCCCCCGCTTCCGTCGTCGCGCCCTTCTTCTACGCGCAACTCCTCTGGGCGGTCGGGATCGCCGCCGTCATATTCCAGGAAGTCCCCGCCCCCGCCACGCTCCTCGGCGGCGGCATCGTGATCGCCTCCGGCCTCTATCTCCTGCACCGCGAGCGCGTCCGAAAACAGCCCCCCAGCACCGACGCCACGGTGTGACTTTAGAGTAGGGCGGGTTAAACCCTCCTTGCTTCTCCGCATCCTGCGTCTTGCCCCGACACCTCCCTTTTGCCCCACTCTTCTCACCTCATGTCGTCTCCCCACTATCTCCGCCTCGCTCTCACCCTGACCGCGCTTGCCGCCGTCGCGCCTACCGCGCTCCTCGCCGCCGAGACCGCGCCGAAAAAAGCCGTGCCCGCCAAGGCCACGCCCAAGGCTCCCGTCGAACCCAAGCTCGAGTGGCACGATGTCACCACGTGGGGCGTCGAGGGCCGCGCCTTTGGAGATATGGAGCGACTGCGCTGGTTCGACCGCTTCCCGTCCGCCGCGGAAGGCAAGGTCACCGGCGCGGTGTGGAACCTCAGTCGCGATAGCGCCGGCATGCTGGTGCGCTTCAAGACCGATGCCACGATGATCTGGGCCGACTACACCCTGATGAAGGAAAAGCTCGCGGGCCCTAACATGACCGCCATCGGCGCTAGCGGCCTGGATCTCTACGCGCGCGACACCGCCGGCAAATGGCGCTGGGTCGGCGTCACGCGCCCCGCCGACAAAGTCGTCCGCCAGGAAATCATCAAGGACGTCACCCCCGGCTTCCGCGAGTACGCCGTCTACCTCCCGCTCTATAATGGCGTCGAGAAACTCTCCATCGGCGTACCGCCCGGCGCCAAGTTCGAGACCGCCGCGCCGCGCACCGAGAAGCCTATTGTCTTCTACGGCACCTCGATCACCCACGGCGCCAGCGCCTCGCGCCCCGGCATGGTGCACACCGCCATCATCGGCCGCCGCCTCGATCGCCCCGTGATCAACCTCGGCTTCTCCGGCAATGGCCGCATGGATGCCGAGGTCGGCGAATTTCTCGTCAAGATCGACGCCGCCGTCTTCGTCATCGACTGCCTGCCCAATATGAGCGCCGACCAGGTGCGCCAGAAGTGCATCCCGCTCGTGACCCAGCTCCGCGCCGCGTATCCGGCCACGCCCATCGTGCTCGTCGAGGATCGCCGCAATACCAACTCCTGGATTCTCCCCGCGCGCAACAAGCACCACACCGATAACCATGCGGCCCTCCGCGAGAGCTTCGAAAAGCTCCAGCAGCAGGGCGTCTCACGGCTCTACTACGTGCGCGGCGACGACCTCCTCGGCGACGACGCCGAAGGCGCCACCGACGGCTCCCACCCCAACGACCTCGGGTTCGTCCGCCAGGCGGATATCTTAGAACCCGTGATCCGCACCGCCCTCGGCTTATAAAATCAGGATGGGTTGGGCTTTAAAGTAGGGCGAACCGTCCCGGGGAGCCGTCGTGCGGCAGGCGTGCGCGGGTGCCAAGATCTTCGCTCGCGTAAAGCGCGACGGCTCGGCGGGGACGCCTCGCCCTACTTTCCAGAAGCCGTGCTCCATCACCCTGCATTCCATGTAGCCCTGCGCGTGAGCACAGGGAGGACCACCTCGGGGCCCCGTTTCGCCCGCCTCACCCGAGCGCGACGCTTACCGACCCACCGCAATCAGCCGAAACGAAAACCGCCACTCGCCGTAGATATTCTGCACCTTCACCAGCAGTTGGTTTTTCCCGGCCTTTAGTTTCAGCGGCATCACATCCTCGTCGATCATGAGCGGGCGCTGCACCCACTTCTCCACGAGGGTCTCGCCGTTGAGCCATACCTTCACGCCATCGTCGCTGCCGAGACCGAGCAGGGCGGTCTGGTCCTGCGGCACCTCGATCTCCGTCCACGCGTAAGCGTAGCAGTACTCTTCCTTGCCGAAGCCGGACTGCAGCTCCACCGCACGGTTCACGGTGGGAAACGACTTCCACGTGAACTCCTCGTTATCAATCTTCTGCTTCGCACCCGCGATCGGCCGCAGCTGCATCAGCTGCTCCGGCGAAAACCAGTCGTAGGCAAACACGCTCATCTGCGAGCGCAGGTCCGCCGGACCTTTCCGCTTCTTGTCGGCCGTAACGCTTTTCAGGATCGAGACGCCATTCTCATCCACGCGGTCCACCTCGAGAAATCCCTGCTGCTCCACCTTGAAGGTTTTCAGCACCAGCCAGTTCTTGATCGGAATCTCGCGCGAGGGCTCCGCATTCAGCCACGCCGCCACCGCCGCGCGCGGCAGGTCCTCGGGCGGCACGTCGTAGCGATAGGCATAGGTCGCGGCCACCGGCGCGCCGTTCTCGATCGCTGGGGCGAAGAGCGTCCCGCGCTTCAGCGCGTCGGCGATGCCCGGTGCCAGCGCGTCTGTCACGCCGCCGGTTCGCGCGACTTCGATGCCGCCCACCGCTCCATCGGCGCCGACCTCCATCCTCGCCTCCACGCACGAGACCGCGTGCTTCCGCAAAATATCCGGCGGCAGCGAATGCCCCATCAGCTCCGGCTCCGCGCGCCCAGTCGCAAACTCCACCGGTCGCGCCGCCGCGAGATAACGCCGGCGATCCTGCCAGTTGCGCGGATTGTCCTTCTCCAGCAGCCGCATGAACCGGGCCAGGGAATCCATGAAGGCCCGCATCCGCTCCTCATCCTGCCCGCTCGCCGAGAGCAGCGGCACGCCATTGCGCGTCATCGCCACGATCACGCTCGCCTCCGCCGGGATGTCGCGGAGGAGAGTCTTCATTTTGCTCTGGTGCTTCGGGTCCGCGATCAGCCACGGCATCCGCCGGCTCCGCGCCATGTCCAGCTGGCGGTCGTGCTCCATCCGCTGCCCGACAAATACCGCCTCCATCTGCCCCGGAAATACCTGCTGGATGCGCCGGTAGTTGAGCTGAAAGGCCGTCACGAGCCGCGTCGCCGCACCGTCTTTGTTCGAGAGCGAGATGAGCACGATCACCCCAGGCTCCGGCCGCTCCTTCACATCGACCGGCGCCGGCTTGCCCGATTTCATCTGGAGGACACGCCCCTCCAATTCGCGAAAGATCGCGCCGCGCGCACCCGGCGCCGCCGCCTCGCGCGCACTGATCTCCCGGTGGAAGCGCGCGCACTCCTCAGGCGAAAACTTGTTCCACGGCACCGTCCGGCCATTGCCGCCGCCGACGCGAAAAACCGCAAAGGGCCCGAGCACATCCGCCGGCTCACCCTTGAAGGTCTTCCCCGCCTCGTCCTTCCAGTCGCTCATCGCGGCCCCGGCCCGCGTCGCGAGACACAGCATCAACAGTACGACAAAACTCCGAAAGAAAGCAGCAGGGCGCATGGGGTGAGCCGGCCATCGTAGGCTACTCCAAGCCCACGTCGCGCGAAAAAGCACGTCCTCCGACTACGGAACTCCCGCACATCTGCGTCGGCTGCTCTCCAAAAAGCCCCGGAGCTTCGAGGTGGGGCGAACCGTCCCCGGTGAGCCGTCGCGCCGCACACGTACGCTATCCTTCCACTGTGCGACACGACCCCACATGCAGGTATGCAGCTAGGCCGACCCCTCGGTTGAAGAGGCCCCAGGACCCTCCCGCCCCGCCCCTTCCGCCCCTTCGCCCACTCCGGGCGCCCCGCTCGCCGGGCTCGCTCCGCCCCGCACCGCCGGAATGTACGCCGCCTGCCGCATCATCTCGACTTTCGAAATCCTCAGCCGCCCCGCGATCGCGTTCAATCGAACGACTTCCGTCTGATTGAGCACCGTGAGCCGCTTCACGCCGTCACGGTCCGTCCACGCCACTTGATGGGTTTTCTGGCGCGATCCTTTTACGAGGTCGCGTAGGAAACTGAGTTCGTCTTCGGGCAGGTCCAACGGTGCAGGGTTCATGCTTTTTTCTTTTTCTTTTTGGCGTTCTTCGGCGCGCTCTTCGTTTCCGATTCCTCCAGTCCGCTCTCGCGACCGAGGATGCGCAGAGAACCTGTGTCATTACCCTTCGGATACGGCAACACATTCGCGCGCCTGGCCCACGCGTCCCACTGCGCGCTCATCGTGCGGACGTGGTCCGGTTGCGCGGCCGCGAGATCGTTCTGCTCCGTGCGGTCGCTCGTCATGTTGTAGAGCTCCCACGGGGCGTTGTAGCCCACCCGGAGGGCCTTCCACTCGCCATCGCGCACGGAGGCGTTGCCCTCGTGCTCGCCGAAGATCGGCTGCTTCCGGCCGAGCGGTTTGCCGGCAAAGGC
>JAZKEV010000162.1:0-12707 GCA_040386765.1 Verrucomicrobiota bacterium
GGCATCGACGGCCTGCACGGAGCCGATGGTGTAGGTCGGGCCGCTCGCGAGGGAGAATGACTCGGGCTCGTTGCTGCCGGCGGGCGTGAAGGCCCAGTTGTAGGTGAGCGGTTCCTGCCCGGCCGTGGTGGCGGTGGCGATGACGGAGAGCGTGAAGGGCTCGCCGACCCGGGCGGTGCGGCTCTGCGGGTGCGCGACGAGGTTGGGGGCGGCGCCGGAATCCGGGCCGTAGAGCGCGATCGCACCGCTGATATCGTCGGCCTGCAGCGTGTCGGTGTTGCTCACCGTGCTGTTCATGATTGCGCTCACGGTCTGGCGCGGGACGGCTTCATTGGGGTGATCCAAGCCTAGTGCATGGCCAAACTCATGCACTGCGACGCGACGGAAGTCCTCGATGGCGGGGCGGCGCGCGCCACGGTAGGAATTCCACGTGTAGACCGAATTGAAGATCACGTCGGTTTCGTTCGCGCGCCCCGTGGTGGGGTTCACGGAAATAAGCGTAACCGCGAGGGTACTGCCGCCAAACGACATGCCGTACACGGTGGAGGCGAAGAAGGCGTTGTTGATCGCGTTACCGCGACGGCGTTCCGCATCGAGGTTGCGTGCGGACGTGAACGTGCTGCGCGTGAGATGCTGGTTCCACTCCTGGAGGGCGGACTCGGCGATGGCGTTGTAGTCGTTCGTGCCATCGATGAACGGCGTGCTCGAGGGCACGCCGAGGGCGAGGGTCATGTGGATATCGCCATTCGGCCAGGCCATACCGAGAAAGTCGAAGGCGCGCACGGCGGGCGCGGCGAACAGCAATGCGGAGACTGCCGCGAGAAGCGCGCTGCGGGAGCGGTGGAAAAGAGCAGGCATGGTGTGGTGAGTGCGCGACCGGGGAGGTCGCATTCCTTCGATTCAGATCAACCCGTAGAGCGCGACACCCGCCGACGATATCCCGGGGGATCGTTTCGGCGTCTCGCTCCTCGCGATGACAGCTTCAAAAGGAGGGCTGGTTTTTAGTTGGGATTGGCGCGCTGTTCGAGGCGGTCGAGCTCAGCGGTGATGCTGGATTCGAAGGCGGCGGGGGTGAGCGCGCGGGCGATGGCACCGGCCGCGGAAGCGGCGCGAACCGGGGCGGGAAGAGAGGTCATGGGCAGGCCGACTTCGGCGGTGTCGCTGAGCGGCGCGCCATTGTCTCGGGCGACAAATTCCTTGGCGGTCGCCTCGTCGCGCAGCACGCGGTAACGACCGTGCATGACCGCGACGAGCGGGCAGAACTGGGTCCCGTTTTTCTGGACGAAGACGAACTCGCGCTCGCCGACCGCAAACTTGGGCATGCCGGTGACGATCATGCTATCCTGGCCGACGGTGCCGCCGAGAAACTCCAGGGTGACCTCGCGGGCCGCGGGTGCGGCGCCCTTGAGCGTGCGCTCGATGGAGACGGTGACGAAGGTCTTGATGAAGGAGCCGGACCCCGCGGGGCCCTCCACCCGGCGGGCCTCGACGGCGGTCACGGTGCCGCGGTGGATGGCATCGGCGTCCTTGACCAGCTCCGCAAACGACGGGGGGATGACGGTAGTGGCGCGGGCGACGGTGGCGGAGAGCAGCAGACCAGCGAGGAGGAAGCCCGGAAGGGCCTGCGCCATGCGACGGGAAAAAGCACGGACGGCGGAGAAGAGATTAAACATGGGCAGAGGGGGGACACTGTAGCATTGCGACGCGAATTCCCAGAGCGAGTTTCAGGGATTCTTCCGCTGCCGCCAGGATTCGACGATCTGGCGGATGGTTTCTTCAAGGGATTGTGTAATATCCCAGGAGGGGTAGTGCGAACGCATCTTGCGGAGGTCGCTATAGTAACAGATGTGGTCGCCCGCGCGATTCTGATCGATGTAGGTATGGACTTGGGGACGGCCGGAAAATTTTGCGGCAATTCCAAAAGCTTCCAGAATCGAGCACGAGTTGTCCTTGCCGCCGCCCAGATTGTAAACCTCGCCCGCCCGGGGCGCAGCCACGAAGGCGGCCATGAAGCGGGCGACGTCGAGCGAGTGAATATTGTCGCGGACCTGCTTTCCCTTATAGCCGAAAATCTTATATTCGCGTCCCTCGAGGTTGCACTTCACGAGATAGCTCAGGAAGCCGTGCAACTCGACGCCGGTATGATTGGGGCCGGTGAGGCAGCCGCCGCGGAGGGCGCAGGTGGGCAGGTTGAAGTAGCGGCCGTATTCCTGCACCATCACATCCGCCGCGACTTTGGAGGCGCCGAAGAGCGAGTGCTTGGATTGGTCGATCGTGAACGTCTCCGCGATGCCGTTATCGTAGGCCGGGTCCGCGTAGTCCCAGCGCGTGGGCAGCTCCTTCAGCGCGA
This sequence comes from Verrucomicrobiota bacterium, assembly GCA_040386765.1. Taxonomy (GTDB): domain Bacteria; phylum Verrucomicrobiota; class Verrucomicrobiia; order Opitutales; family Opitutaceae; genus ER46. Next base: position 2,351 of record JAZKEV010000162.1, read on the forward strand.
TGCGGTTGGGCGCGTCACCGTAGACCTTGTTCGTGCTCATGTGGACGAACGGGGACTCGGGGGTGGCCTGACGGGAGGCCTCGAGGAGATTGAGGGTGCCGACGGCGTTGGTGTCGAAATCGTCGAAAGGGATTGCCGCGGCGCGGTCGTGGCTGGGCTGGGCCGCCGTGTGGACGATGACGGAGGGCTTCACGCCCTTGATCAGCGCAAGCACGCCGGCGCGGTCGCGGATATCGAGCTCATGGTGGACGAAGCCCTTCAGATCGGTGATGAGCCGCTGCTGATTCCAGCGCGTATCTCCCTGCGGCCCGAAGAAGACCGCGCGCTGGTTATTGTCGACGCCGTGCACGGTGTAACCGAGCTCGCGCGCGAAATAAGAGCAGACCTCTGAACCAATGAGACCGGACGAACCGGTGACGAGGAGAGTTTTCGACATGGAGATGCGCCCCAAGCGTGGGCGGATATAGGGGCGGAGTGAACTAATAAAAGGCGGCGCCCGGTCGTATTTGCCGGAGAATTACAACGAGAAGGGCCGCAGCGCAGAGGAGCGCGAGCACCGCCATGGCCGGCTGGAAGGGTCCGGTTGGCCAGCGGTTCTCAAGCGCGGCCCGCCAGCCGAGGGAGAGGGACCTTGCGCAACGGAGAGGCCGCGAAGGGGAAGAGCGCGGCCACCAAAAGTAACACCCCCCGAGACCGGCGAGCCAGCGGATCATCGTCGCGGGGGCCGCCCTGGGTAATCGAGGAGATAACCTTCGGGGAGCGTTTTGATCTGCGTGGGGGCGCCGCGGCGGATGGGGGCGCAATGCTCGGACCAGCGGTAGTCGGGTGGCGCGGGGATGATGAAGTGCGGAAGGTGCGTGAGCAGGCTGAGGACGCAGATGCCGCGCGCGACAAGGGCGATCCAGCGGGGCGAAGCGGCAAACTCGAGGATGACGAGCCAGGTGAGCAGGACGCGCGAGAGGTAGAAGTAGCGGTCGCCGTTCACGAGGTTGTCGTCGTCCCAGAGATCGGCACGGACCCGGTAGACGCAGGCGACAGTGAGCAACACGAAGGCGGCGCCGATGAAGGCGCGCACCGGGCGGAGCGGATCACGGCGGAGCGACCACACCAGCAGCGGCGCGATGACCGCGATGGCGAGCACGGCATGCAGCCAGATCGGCCACGCGCGGACCGCGGTCGGGCCGAAGAGCGGCCACGTCACCAACCGGCTGCCGATCACCGAGACAAACATGAGCGGGCGCAGGCCGGCCTGGCTGGCCTCGAGGGTGAGCGCGGTGCCGGTACGCGAAAGCAAAAAAAACTGGACCCCGGCGCACACGGCGATCGCCGCGGCGGCGAGCCAGGCATCGACGTGCCGTTCACGGAGCGCGCGCCAAAAGAAGAGCGGCAGGAGGACAATGGCGAAGGGGCCGTTGAGCCCGACGACCAGAAGAATAGCGAGGTCGCCGAGCCTCTGCAGCAGTGTGGTCGGCCGCGTCGCGAAGAGTTGCGCGACGAGGAAGAGCGCGGTGACCCACTGCAGGTTGGTGATATTCAGCAGCGGCTCTCCGGTGCCGACGACCAGCGGCAGCGCGAGCACGAGCCAAGAGCGGGCGGCTTCGGGCAGGGCGATGCGCGACGAGGCGAGCCGGGCGAAGAGCGCCACCGTGAGGGCGAAAGACACGCCGTTGTACCACGCGGGCCACGCGGCGACATCGGCGACGTGGCTGGCGCTCCACGCAATCAGCCGCGGCAGCAGATGCAGGTAGCCGTTGTACGGCTCGAACCACGCGCGGAGACCGAGGAGGTCATTCTGGATGAGAAAAATGCTGCCGTCTTCCGCCCAGAGTTGCGGTGTGTGCAACGCCCAAGGCTTGCGGAGCGCGAGGAGCGCAGCTGCGAGCATGACCAGCCACCCGCCGGAAAGGCGGGAAGAGAAGGTGGCGCGGCCGGAGGACATTGTGATGAGGCGAAGGAGGCCGCGAACGGACGATCAGCGAAGATGGTAGGGGCGCCCCGGGTAGTCGATAAACCACCCTTCCGGGAGGGTGTGAATCTGGGCGGGAGTGCCGCGGCGGATGGGTTCGACGTTGTCGCGCCAGTGGTAGTCGGGGGGCGCGGGGATGATGAACTCGTGCAAATGGACCACGAGGGTTGCGAGGCAGGCGAGGCGCGCCAGCCGGGCGACGAGGCGCGAGGTGGAGTGAAATTCCCAGATCAGCAGCCAGGCCAGGAGCACGCGGGGGATATAAAAATAGCGATCGCCAAAGTAGATGTTGTCATAGCCCCAGGCGTCGGGGCGGGTGCGGTAGATGCCCGCGAGCGCGACGAGCGCAAAGGCTCCGAGCGCCCACAGGCGGAGGGGGCGGTGCGGATCGCGGCGCAGTGCCCACGCAAAGACCGCAGCCAGGAAGAGTGTGCCGATCAGGCCGACGACGGACGGCGGGAGATTGAGGGCGAGATCGGTGCCGAGCAGAGGCCAGACCACGAGGCGCCGGCTCACCACGATGAGAATCTCCCAGAGATCGACGGGGGCGTTTTGATAGTCGAAGCGGGGGCCACCGCGGACAAACCACGCCTGGACGGCGGAGCAGAGCAGGATGGCGACGAAAGCATAGAGCGCGGCGCGATTGGCCGGAGCAAAGAGCTCACGCACCTTGAGTCTCAGCGGTCGGAACGTGCAGGCCGGCAGCACCCAGCGGGCGAAGAAGAGTGGCAGCAACGCGAGGGCGAAGGGGCCGGTGAGGGCGATGAGGGTGAGTATCACGATATCGGATACTCGTTGGAAACGGGTCGCCGGTGCCGCGACGAAGAGCTGCTGCACGAGCACGAGTGCGGTGAGCCATTGCAGATTGGTGATGTTGTAGTGGACCTCGCCGCTGTGCGGCACCGCGAAGAGGGCGAGTGCGAGCCACGGGCGCCCGGGCAAATGGTCGAACCGCGCGGTAAAAAAGCGTGCGACGGCGCCGAGCCAGACGAGGAACGCGAAGCCGTTGTAGAAAGCGGGCCACCAGGCGGGATCCAGCGTGAACTGGGCGATCTGCGCTACGATGCGCGGGATCGTGTGGAGGTAGCCCATGTAGGGCGTGATCAGAGCCTCGGTGCCGTGAATCTCGACCTGCGTCAGAAAGATGCTGCCATCCTCGGCCCAGAGCTGAGGGGTGTGGAGCGAGTGCGGTTTGCGGAGGAAAAGCAGCAGGGCGAAAACGGCGAGAACCCACACGTTGAGGCGCGGCCGCTGCCACCAGGTGGAAAGCGCCGTCGGGCACCACGGTACACGGACGACGGCCGGCAGCGCGGCGGGAGCGGGGCTGAGGAACGAGCGGATCGCGAGCCAGGCGAGCGGGACGCCAGCGAGCAGGAGGGGAGCGAGACCCGCGATGGGGCCTTGAATAATGTGATTGGGCCCGGCCCACGTCGTGGCGAGGGTGCCCAGCTGAAGGAGCGCGAGCGGCAGCGCCCAGCGTGGGTCGGCGCGCTCGAGGAGCACGGCGAAAAGCACGAAGAGGCCGATCATGGCGGCGAAGGAGGCGTGATGCAGGGAGGCGCTATCCCGCCCAAACATGAGGAGGCACCAGAGAGCGAGCGTGGCGAGGAGCCAGCCGGCCAGTCGGAGCACTTCACGTAAATCGGAAAAGACGCGGCGGCCCGCAGCCACGACCGCGAGGAGAGTGACAATAGGCCACCACGCGAGGGCGCGGCCGGTGTGGAAAAACTCGTGCTGGAGCCGGTGCACGGCGCCAGCGGGAGAGATCTCGAAGAGATCGCCCCAGGAGTTGCCGAACTGGCGGCGGAAATTGGAGAGCTTGTCGGCCCACGCCTGATCCCAGCCGATGCGCTCGTAGCTGGCGCGCACCGTTTCCCAAACGCCGCGCGGGTTGAGCGTGGTGTCACCGGCGAGGTGATACTTCAGGAGCACCTGGGAGGGCGGATCGATCTGCTGATATCCGAGCCACGGAAGCACAAGCGCCGCGAGCACGGCGGCGGCCGGCCACCACGTTTGTCGCGAGTGGCGGCAGGCCCGCCAGAGCAGCCAGGGAACAAGCGGGAGGAAAGAGAACAGGACGCTCAGATGAGTGAGCCACGCGAGTGCGATGAACAGTGCGGCCCAAAGACCGCGCGAGCGCGGCGTGGCGGCGGAGAGCGGGAGGAAGACGCAGGCAAAGGCACCGATGGTGAAGGCACCCGCGGCCAGCTTGGGCCACGTGAAGACCGTGTGCTGGAGGAAGAATCCGCTCAGCGCCACGATCACGACCCACCCGGCAGCGCGGCGGCTCGCGATCTGAAAGGAGCGCAGCAGGCCATATGCGGCGGCGATCCAGAGCAGTTGGAACCAGACGGCGGACGTGCCGCTGGCGGTCTGGCGTTCGAGGCCGAGGAGCTTGCTCGCGGGCCAGGTGAGCAGTTGCCAGCCGATCTGGAGGGGCGGGTGGTCGGTCGCGCGCCAGAGCTCTTCGGCGGTGCTGGGAGCGTTTCCGGCGAAGAGGCGCTCGGCGATCCGGTGCGGCAGGAAATTGTCCGCCGGCAGCGCTTCGCGAAAGCGATTCGCGGCGAACGTGTAGAAATCGTATGCCGTCGGGATGAGGTGCAGCAGCGCGAGTTGGAAGGCGCCGATCGCGAGCAGGAGGAGACCCACCGTCGGAGCCTCGGTTGCGACGGACGCGGCGGAACTCGCACGCGAGTCGGTGCGGCGGCAAACGATCGCGACGGCGGCAGTCAGTGACGCGCCCGAGACAAACCAGCCGACCCACGGGTGAAAAAAATAAGCCCAGTAGGCGACGTAGCCGCAGAGCGCGACCACGGCGCCGGCGGCGAGCGGCTGCCATTGCGGAGCGAGCGCGGAGTGGGCGGCGAGCTGCCGGGCGGCGGCGAAATAGAGGAGGCCCAGCAGGAGGCCATTGAGGGTCCACGCCGTTAGGGTTTCGATCAGGGCATTGCTGCCATCGCCGCGGCCACCGCGGAGCGGCTCGGTGATGGCGAGCCAGCCGCCGTTGCCGGTCGAGGCATCGGTGACGATGAGCCGGAGGGGCTTGCCCTCCCAGTAGCTGGGCAGCGGGTGGTCGCACAGGGCCCACTCTTCACCGACCGCGGAGTAGGGGATAGGGGCCTTTTGACCGGTGGCGAGGTTCTCGATGACGATGGAATTGCCGGCTTTGTCGGGGTAACCGCCGAGGCCGAAGCGGAGGATGCGCGGCGCGGGGAAGGGGCCGAGGATGAGTGTCCCCACATTGTCATCCGAGCCGGACCACGAGCCCCAGGCGCGCACGCCGACGGCATGCGCGAAGGGTTTGCCCGGATACCAGCCGCCCTCGGTAAACGTCTCGGTGGCGCTGACCGCCACGCTTGGAAGCGCGGGCGTGAGGCGCAGTGACCACTGGTGCGCGAGGAAGAGCACCGCGCAGACGGCAATACCGAGCAAAAGATAACGGGGGCGGAAAAGCACGGCTCAGGCGGGGACGGGCGCGGGGGGCGGGCGCAGCGCTGCGACAATGAACGCGAAGAGCGCGGCGCCCCCGGCAATCGTAAGGACAAAGGGCAGCGACTGCGGGTCACCGCCCACGATGGGGCTGGCGGGAGCCCACGTGGTGAGGAAGGTGGCCAACTGAAAAAGGGCGACGACCAGCAGCGCGAACCGGCCGGCCCGGTCGAACCAGGCCGAAAGCAGCACAAACGCGCCCATCATGGTGGCATACGAACCCTGATGGACGTAGGCGGAAGCGGGCAGAAACATCAGCAAGCACCACACGATCACCGTGACCACTGTCCAGAGCAGGAGCGAAGCGTGGCCGCGCACCAGCGTATCCGAAGAGCGGATGCGCCAGATCGCAAACGGCGCGAGCAGCAGGGCAAAGGCCCACCAGGCGAGCGCACGAGCGGGATGAAAAAACTCGGCATTCCGCCGCGTCACGATCTCGCGAAACGAGACGTCGAAGAGGCTGCGCCAGTCGCCGATGACCTGCTGCTCGAAGTTGCTGCGCCGATTGGCGAGGATTTCGGACCATGTAAGCTTCGCGTAATTTTCGCGAAGGGTCTGCCCGAGGCCGCGGGGATCGACGTCCATCTGGCCGGCGAGATGCCATTTGAGGAGGCGGTTGCCCGGAGGCTCATAGAAGCGCTGGTAGGCGATCCACGGTGCGGCGAGGACGAAAAAGACCACGCCCGCCGCCAGCCATGGGCGCCACTCCCCTCGCGCCATGCGCCAGAGGATCCACGGGAACAGGGCGAGAAAGGAGAATGCGACACCGCCGTGCGAAAGCCATGCCAGCGCGGCGAGTGCGGCGCCTGCGAGCATGGACCGCAGGGTGCGCTCGCGCGGAAATACCCACAATGCAAAGGCTCCGCAGGCAAACGCGGCAGCGGAAAGCTTGGGCCAGGTGAAGACGGAATTCTGCAGGAAGAAGCCCGTGAAGGCGAGGGCAGCGATCCACCCGACCGAGCGGACCGCGGAGAGCCCGAGCGCGTGCAGGAGACCGTAGACCGCAGGAATCCACGCGAGCTGGAACCAGATCGAGCTGGTGCCGCTGGCGACAACCGGATCGAGCGAAAGCGCGGACGAGACAGGGAGGGTGAGAAGCTGCCAGCCGGATTGCAGGGGCGGCCGGTCGCTGGAAAGCCAGCTGCCCCCGAGCGGCGGATCCCGCATGCTCTCGCCCGCCATCAGCCGGGTGGTGTTGGCGTACGGCAGATAGTTGTCGGACGGGAGCGTGTGCCGGAAGCGATTCGCCGCGAGCGAGTAGAAATCGAGCGAGGACGGGAAAAGATGGAGCAGCGCGAGATAGAAGAAGGAAACGACCAGGCCGAGCCGGGCGATGTCGCGAAAGGCCCGGCTGCTTTCCGCAGCCTGCGGGGTCTTGCGTATCCGAATAAGCACGACAATCGCACCGAGCAGAAGCGCGTACGTGAAGACTTTGCCGAGGAGCACGTGAGCGAAGAACGCCCAGAACGCGAGATAGGCGGCAAAGGCGACGAGTGCGGTGGCGGCGAGCGGCTGCCAGGGTGCGGGTAGGTCGACGAGACGCGGCAGCAGGGCCGCCGCGGCGAACCAGAGCAGGGCAAGCAGGACGGTGTTCAGCACCCACGTGGCGAGGCTGGTGAAGAGTGGAGCCAGGGTGTCGCGATGGATGGGCTCGGTGAGGCCGATCCAGCCGCCGGGGCCGCCGACCTTGTCGATGGCGTGGAGCGTGACGAGTTCGCCACGCCATTCGAGAGGCACGGGGCGGTCCTGAAACTCCCACTTCTCGCCGACATTGCCCAGCGGCACGGCGTAGCGTTCGCGCGTGGCCACGCGCTCGAGATAGACTTCGTGGAGGCTGGGATAGCCGGAGACGCCGATGCAGAGGTGACTGGCGATGCGGAACGGGCCGAGAACGAGCGAGCCGGTATTGTCATCAGAGCCGGCCCACGAACCCCAGGCGCGCACCGGTGCGGTGGTGACGTAGGGCTTGCCCGGATACCAGCCGCTGCCCTCCTTGACCTCACCTTCGGTGCGGGCGGTCAACTCGGGGTGGGCGGGCACGAGACGCGGCGGGACGCGGCTGGCGAAATGGAACACCACGCCGAGGACGACCGCGAGGAAGAGGTAGCGTGTCAGAGACACGGAGGAGGCAGCAAACGAGGAGCTAAGGGCTGAGGAGCGCAGGATGAGCGGAAGGGAAGCGGCCAGTGCTCACGAACGCAGGAGTTTCAGACCCGCTGGAAGCGGTACTTGGCGAGGGCCCAGATCCACGTGAGGGGGTCACGGAACATGGAGATTTTTTTGCCCTCCTTGAACGAGCGGGATTTGTAGCTGATCGGAATCTCGATGGGCCGATGGCCGCGCCGGACGAGCTTGATGAGGAGCTCCCAATCGAAGTCGAAGCGGTTGCACTCGAGCTTGAGATCCTGGAGGCAGTCGCGGCGGAAGACCTTGTACATCGTGAACGGGTCGCGCAGCCAGATGCCGAGCGCGATGTTGATCATCAGGGTGAAACCCCAATGCGCGCAGTTGAGGATGAGGGCCTGCAACGGCTGGTCGGAGAACTGGCGGATCGCCCAGCCGCCGCTGCCGTGACGCGAACCGAGGACGAAGGACTGCCGCCCGGCGGCGAGCGGCGCGAGGAGGGTGTCGTAGTCGTTGAGATCGTATTCGAGATCGGCGTCCTGGATGAGGATCACATCGCCCGTGGCGTGGGTGAAGCCGGCGCGGACGGCGTGGCCCTTGCCGCGCGCCTTTTCCTCCAGGATGAGCTTCACCCGCGGGTGGCTGGCATAGGTCTGGACGATCGCGCGGGTGCCGTCGGTGGAGTTGCTCTCAACCATGATGATCTCGAGGCGCCAGCCGGGGACTTCCTTGGCGAGGATGGCATCGAGCGCGATCCGCACAGTCGCAGCTTCGTTGTAGATCGGGACAACGACGGAGAGAACTCCCTGGTGGATCGGTGCGAACGGAAGGGACGGCATGAAAACGGGCAAAAGGGATGGCGAGGCTTGAGGGAGGCCGGGCTGGGCGCAAGAAGGCAAGGGCGCCTACGCGGGCTTGATGGCGCAGGGCATGGCAGAGACGCCGTAAAGAGCGTCGATCGCGCGGGTGAAGGGCGGGAGCGCGAGGCCGGCGGCGGCGAGGCCGCGCAGGAGGGGCCGGTGGCGGAGGCTCTTGAGCACTTTGAATTTCACCGCGCCGTCATACCGCACCGGATACGGCTGGAGGCCCACGCGCTGGTACAGGGCGGCGAGGCAGCGGGGATTGAAGAGACTCACATGAATCTCGGGCGCGCAGTAGCGATAGTGGATGCCCTGCCGGCGGGCGATGGGGCTGTCGAGATTACCGGTCGTGAGGAGGAGGAGGCCGCCGGGCTTGAGCAGGCGGGCGACGAGCTGGAGCGGCTCGAGCGGGGAGGGCAGATGCTCGAGGACCTCGATGAGGCTGATGACGTCGTAGCTGGCATCGGGTTCGCGGGAGAGTTCGGTGAGATCGAGGATGCGAAAGCGGTCCTGTGTCTTCAGCAGCGTGGCGTAGGAGCCGACGTCGTGGCCAGTGAGGTCCAGCGGCCGGCCGGCGAGCTGGCGCTCTTCGCGCAGGTACTTGAGGAAGCCGCCCGCGCCGCAGCCGAAGTCAAGCCAGCGGAGCGGAGGGAGCGTGGGACCCGGGAGCCGGCGAGCTGACTCGAGATAGAGCCAGGCGAGGCGCGCGAGATCGCGGAATTCGAGGAGGCGGTCGGTGTGGCGCCAGTTTTTATACTCGGCCTCATAGTCGACGTAGGGATCGGGGCCGGCGCCGCGGTAGTAGGCGTCGTTGTAGATATCGAAGCCGGAGAAGGGCTCGACCATCATGAAGCCGCAGTCGGCGCAGACGTGAAATTCGAATTCACGACGGATGAACTCGCCGGATTTCCTGCCGCGGAGCGTGACATGGGCGGAGCCGCAGCAGCGGCAGGACGGCGATGTCATGCAGGGCGCGCGGGGCGCAGGGCGAGGAGGAAGGAGAGAAGGAGGATCACAGCACCGATGGAACTGCAGAGCAGAGCGCGAACGAAATGACGGGGCCAGTAGGAAAATGTCACCCGGTGCTCCCCGGCGGATGCGATGGGAACCGCTTGGAAGGCGTGATTGACGCGAATGATGGGGACGCGGCGGCCATCCACCTCGGCTTGGAAGGAGTCGGGCCACCACGCTTCGTGGAGGACCGCGAGGCCGGGGCCGGAGGCGCGGACGGTAAACGATGTGCTGTTGGTCCGGAGCGCGTAACCCGTGGCGGCGACGACTGGAGTGGGTTCAGCCGAGGCGGGGGACAGCGTGGGGAGCGTGGCTGCAACCGCGGCTGCGGCGGTATCGGCGCGCTGGACGGCGGCGAGGGGCACGCCGTTCCGGGCGAGCAGCCGGGGCATGAGGTCGGCCGGCGCATCGTAGGTCTCGATGCGGTCGGTGAAGTACGCGCGGGGCCACGCGGTGGGGCTTTCGAAAATATCGAGGTCGGCGCTCTGGCGGAGGCGGAGCGTGCGCGCGACGGTCTCGCGGTCGTTTACCATGTCGACGTAGTAGCGGACGTTGAGCGCATCGAGGAACGGGCGGGCGGCCGCGACCTCGCGGGCGGGGACGTAGAGGCGCCACGACGAGTTCCACTTCACGGGGGAGACGTCGATGAGTTGCCGCACCCAGGTGTTTTGCAGGGCATCGGGGCCGTAGATGGCCTCGAGGCCGTAGGCGGAGTTCCAGCCGGGAGTGAGGTTGGCGTGGAGTCCGAAGACGCGCGCGGGCTCACGGGCGACGGCCTCCTGGAGGTGGGCGATGGCGGGAGAAGGCGCGTGAAAATCGGCGCGGGCGGGCGGCTGGAGGAGCCAAGGCTCGAAGCCGAGCGCGGCGGCATGGGCGCCCTGCCGCCAGACCAGGACGTTCACACCCA
>JAZKEV010000162.1:12717-23845 GCA_040386765.1 Verrucomicrobiota bacterium
CCGTCGTCAGGCCGGCGATGACGGAATCGGTGGCGGGCGTGAACGCACCGCGCATGCAGGTCCGGCGCGCGACGAGCGCGAGGCCGAGGCCGGCGAGCAGCAAGGCGGCAAGGCTGCCCCACACAAACGGCTTCACCGGGATGACCTCGCCGGTCGAAACGACGCTAACCATGGTGCCCACCCCGTAGATCATGCGATGGGCGGCCTGGCCGAAACCGATCCACCCGGCGACGATCACCAGCAGGAGCGCTCCCGCGATCATAAGATCGCCGGTGCCCTCCGGGGTACGAAGACGCCGCATGGCGGTGGCGAAACCCACGGCGGCGAGCAGCGGGACAAAAACGAGAAGCCCGCAGAGGAAGCAGTTATCGATGTGCCCGATATTGGCGAGAAACGGGATGCGGATGATGACGTGCGGCGGGACGAGGCCGAAGACAAACGCGGCGGAGACGACCGCGCAGAGCGCGAGGACGAACACGGGACGCTGGCTGAAGTGAAGCCGCAGCGTCGCGAGGAAATAGAGGAGACCGAGCAGGAAGACGCTGTTGAGCGCGGGGTTGAAGACGATGCTCTCGCGGCTCAGCGGACGGAAGAACAGCTCGTCGAACACGCCAAGCAGCAGGGAGGGTTGAATCTGATCCGCGACCGCATGCGCCGAAACCGTGTAAGCCTGACGGAGCGTCTGGAGAAAAGGGAGCCAGACGGGCGCGAGCACCATGATCAGCAGGACTCCGACCCACGCTGCAGCAGCGAGCTTGGTGAGGCGTACGCGCCACGTCTGTCCCGTAACGAGCAGGAGGCCGACCCCCGCCGCGTGCATCTGCAGGAGCAACAGAGCGGCCTCCTTGACGGTGCCACTGTTGTAGAGTGCGAAGCTGGCGGCGACGAGCGCGGCGAGCCAGAGGGCTGCCGCGCGGTGGGAAGGCGCGTGGGCGAAGCGGAGCCAGCTATAGAGGACCCACGGAGCGTAACCCAGCGAGAAGATCGACGCGTGGTTGATCCGATAGAGGTAGAACCCGATGAAGGGCGCGGTCGCGGCGACGAGGAGCGCGGGAAGGAGAGAATGCGGGAGCGGGGAAGCGAGGGGCGGGCGGGTGAGCGCGAACGCGAGCAGGGCGACCCCGCTGGCGAAGAGCCACTTGGCGAGGAGGTACTTGAGGTCCCATGCCCATGCCGCCCCCCTGGCCCCGATGACAAATAGATGCAGCGGATCGCCGAACATCGACTGCCCCTGGGCGAGCAGGGGCGTGCCCAGGGAGTGGTGGCGATTCCACAGTGGCGCCTCGCCGCGCGAGAGCGCCTGGTATTGAAGAAACGAATACGGGACGTGCTGCCACATCGCGGCGCCGATATCGCTGCCCGCACTGTGGGCGGTCTCGAGGTTGGGGTCGCCGGGAAGGGAGGGATAGCCCTCGTAGAGGAGAACGGTCCCGAGATTGGGCGAGAAATAACTCTTCCCGAGGAAGACGACGGGGTAGGCGCTGGCCACGACGGCGAGCGCGGCCACGAGGGCGATGGCGCGAGCGGGGCGGGCAGCGAGCGCGTCGACGGCGGCTGCGACGCGCGCGCGAAGTCGCGGGGCGCGGTCGGCGAGAAACAGCAGGAGCGCGAGCGGCAGAAAAACGGCGGCGGCGCGGGGCACGTGGTTGACGAGGAGCGAGGGCAGCGAAGTGCCTACGGCGAGAGGCGGAGAGAACGTGACGGCGAGCTGCGGATCGGTAGATCCGGGTGGGGCGACCAGTGCGAGGCGGCCAGGAGCCGGAGTGGTGGCGACGAGTTCCTGCACCGGCTTGACCAGGGTGAGGTCGAGCGTGCGCATAAGCCGGCCGCTGCTGCTGACGAGGCGCAGCGGACCGTGCACCGTGACGCTGCCCGCACGACTGAGGGGATCGAGGCGGAAGCTGCGGTAGTTGCCGGCAGGGATCGGAAAACGACACCGCTGCGGCGCGCCGTTGACGGCAGCGGCCAGCGGGACGTGGACGGAGTCGGTCTCGCGATAGCCTTCACCGAGGTCATAGAAGAGCTGCGCGACGTCGGCGGAGCCGGCGGCGAGGTCGATCTCGAGGGCAAAGAGGGGCGCACGTGTCCTGGCCAGCGGGTGGAACGGAATCGTCACCACCAGGCTGAACAGCACCGCGGCGAGCAGCGCTGGCACGCTCAGCCACTTCATGTCGGGGCGGCGGTCATGGTGTGTGGGGGATGGGCTCTGGGGGAGCGGATAAAGATCACAAAGGAAGCGACGAGGAGGACCGCGCCGACACCGCACAGGAGGAGATTGCGCGGGAAGTTTCTCGGCTGGTAGCGGAAGGCGACGGCGTGGTCGCCGGGGGAATCGACCACGATGCCGCGGAAAGCGTGGTTGAGGCGGACAACGGGAGCCGGGATACCATCGAGCGTGGCGCGCATATCGCCGGGCCAGTAGGCCTCGGCAAGGACGACGACGCCGGGGCCGCTGGTGCGGACGCGGAAGGAGGTGGAGTTCTCAGTGAGCCGGTAGTCCGTGGCGGGCGCGACCGTGCGGGCGTGGGCATCGCGGGGGAGCGCGGCGAGGCGCGGATGCGCGGGGAGATCGGAGGCTTGAAAGGCGGCGAGCGGGCGGTCGGCGGCGCGGAATTTCGCGACGAGCTCCTCCGGTTTCTCATAGATATCGAGACGATCGGTGAAAAAGGCCCGCGGCCACGCGGTGGGGCTCTCGTAGACATCGATGTCCGAGCCGTGGACGAGGCGGAGCTCCTGCGCGAGCGCGGGATGCTTGCTCAGCATGTCGAAATAGAAACGGACATTGAGCGCGTCGAAGAACGGCCGCGCCGTCGCGACCTGCGAAGCTTCGAGATACAGACGCCAGTCCCAGATGCGTTCGACTCCGGAGACACCGATGAGCTCGCGGACAAACGGATTTACGAGGGCATCGGGGCCGTGGATGGTTTCGAGGCCATAGACGCCCGTCCAGCCGGGGAAGAAGTTGCCGGTGAAGCCGTAGCCGCGGCCGGGTTCGCGGGCGTGGGCGGCACGCGTGAACTCTATCGCCGTGGAGCGGGCTTGGAGATCGACGCGCGTGGTGAGGTGTCCGGTGAACGATGGGTAGCCCACCGAGTCGGCATGGAAGCCGTGACGCCAGAGCAGGGCGATCAGGCACAGCGCGATGAGCACCACCGAGCCGGAGCCGAAGCGGCCGCGGGCGAAGGCCCGCTGGACGAGCCACCCGAGGGCGGCGGCGGCGAGAAGCAGCGCCGCAAGGTAGTCCCAGATGAACGGAGCAACGTGAAGGACCTGGCCCGGCTGATGCACGGTAAAGATCGGCCCGTAGATCGGCCGATGGGCGGCCTGGCGAAACGCGATCCAGCCGAAGACGAGCGCGCCGAGGAGGAGGCCCGCGACGATGAGATCGTGCCGGCCCTCGCGCGTGCCCAGCCGCGATGCGGCGGTGGCGAAGCCAAGGCCGGCGACGACGGACCAGAGCACGATCAGCACGCAGGAGAACGTATTGTCCAGGTGCGCGATGTTGCCGAGGAAGGGGAGCGTGCCGATCCACGTGGGCGAGATGAGCCCGAAGGCGAGCGACAGCGGCAGGAGGGAACTGGCAGCGAGCGCCATGGCGGTGCGGCGGGCGAACTGCAGGCGGAGCGTTGCGACAAAGTAGAGGACGCCGAGGAGCAGGAGGAAATTGAGCGACGGGCTGAAGACCCGGTCCTCCGACATCAGCGGGCGGTAGAAAATCTCGTCGAAGAGGCCGAGGAGCAGGGAGGGCTGTATCTGATACGCGGATACCGTATTGTAGCCGGTGTAGGCGTTCTTGAGGGTCTGGAGGAACGAGGCCCAGATGGGCGCGGTAAGCAGGGCGAACAGGCCTCCCGCCCAGGCGAGCGCAGCCAGCTTGAGCAGCCGCTCGCGGAGCGGAGCGGGCGACGCGAGGAGGATGCACGCACCGGAGAAATTGACGCAGAGCAGGAGCATGTAGGCCTCCTTCACGGTGCCGCTATTCATCAGGGCAAGGTTGGCCACGATGAGGCCGGCGAGCGCGAAAGCGGAGGCGCGGCGCGTGGGGGCCTGGGCAAGCCGGACGAGGCAGTAGAGCGGCCACGGCGCGTAGCAGAGACTGAAGAATGCCGGGTGGTTGATGCGGTAGAGGAAGAAGCCGATGAAGGGTGCGCTCGCGCTGACGAGGAGCGCGGGCATGAGAGATGGTGAGAAGGCGGACCCAAGGGACGGCGAGGACGACCGCGTGAGGGCGAGGACGGTGAGCCCGAGGCCGAGCGCGAAGAGCCACTTCGCGAGGAGATATTTGAGGTCCCACGCCCACGATGCGCTGTTGGCGGCGACAACGAGGAGGTGGAGCGGATCGCCAAACATCGACTGCCCCTGCGCGAGGAGCGGGACGCCGAGGGCATTGTAGCGATTCCACAGCGGCAGTTCGCCCTGTCCGAGGGCGCGGCGCTGCATCATCGCGAATGGCACGTGCTGCCACATGATCGCGCCGACATCGGCCATCTTGGCGTCGACTCTTTCGGCAGAGGTATAGCCGGGCAGCGTGGGGAAATTATCGTAGAGGAGGATCGTGCCCATGTTCGGCGAGACATGGCTCTTGCCGAGGAAGACGACCGGGTAGGCGCTGACGACGACGGCGACGAGGGAGATCGTCGCGATGGCGCGAGCGGGACGGGCAGCGAGGCCGCGCGCCAGCGTGAGGGCGCGCGCGCGGAGACGCGGCGCGCGGTCGATCGTGAAGAGCAGCGCGGCGAGCCCGCCAAAGATCGAGAAGACGATGGGCAGCGACCTCCGCTTGTAGTCCAGCCAGGAGGCCGTGACGACGAGGGGCGGCGCGGGCGAATACAGGAGCTGCGGGTCGTTCGCCTGCGTTGCGATGGCGAGCTCCAGCCCGGTGCCGGTGAGGCGGCTCGACGCGATCTGCTGCACCTGTTGCAGGCGTTCCAGGGGAAACGTGGCGATCTCGCGACCGGAAGAGGCCAACACGCGCACCGAGGCGATCGTGACCGTGCCGGGACGATCCAGCGGATCGATGCGAAAGCCGGAATAGGTGCCCTCGGCGAGCGGGAAGCGATAGACCAGGGGCGTGGCGGAAGCGGTGAGCCCAGCACGCACGGAGAGCTCTTCGCGGACGCCCTTGCCATCGTCGTAGAAAATCTGGAACTCGCCGCCCACGGAGGACGCGATGCGGGCTTCGAGCGTGAAGAGGTCTGGAATACTTCGCGCCGCGGGCAGAAACGGCAGGGCGACGATCGCGCTAAAGAGCGCAGCCGCGAGCAAAGCCGGAACGGTAAACCACTTCATGGGCAAGGGGCAGGGAGTGTCGCCGAAAGGCGGAAGGTGCGACAAGGAACTTTGTTGCGGTTTCGGGAGCAGGAGAAGGAAACGGTCATCGGCGCTGATCTTTCCGAGGCACGGACGGGCGGGGCGGAAATCGAGGCCTGCCTGACGAAGCGCACGGTTCCGCGAGGCGCTTACGGGGCGGTTGGGCGAGCCCGGAGGAGGGCGAAGGCGGCGAGGAGAAACGTGATGGCGGTCGCGCTCCAGAAAACGAGCGCGGCGTGCCGGGTGGCCTGCCACGCGTAGAAGGAGAGCGAGGCCATCTCGACGGGCGGGCTGAAGGCGAGCCAGGAGCGGGCGGACTCGTCGTGCGCGACGACGATGAAGGGCGCGCGGGGCGCGCGGACATAGGCCGAGCGCCACGTGTCGCCGGGCGGGCGATGCGGGCGGATATCGGCGAGGTGGCGGCCGGTCTGCGCGTCGTGGAGCGAGAGGGAGATCTTGTCCTCGCCGGGGAGCGTGAAGCCGCCGGCGGTTTCAAATTTGAGCCAGCCGCCGAGCGGGGCTGCGAGCGGGGCGCTCTTCCACGTGCCGGTCGGTGTGCCACCCGGCTCGGCCGCGGCGTGCGTGCCCCACGTGGCGACGTAGTCGAGCGGGGGCGTCGCGGGCGAGAGGCCGAGGCGGGGCGGGTTAGCTGAGTCGGCGCCGATGGCGTTGTTGAGCACGAACGCGGGGCTGCTGGTCGCGGGCTTGAGCGCGAGGGGCGCGCGGAGGGGGACGGCCATCAGGGAGCGCAGGCTTGGGACCGCGAGGCGCTCAACGAGACCGGTGCTGGGGAAGGGGAGGTCAGGAGCGTCGAGGTATTTGCGGTCATCAGTCGCGAGGTAGCGGCGCATGTTGCCCTCGGCGGCTGTGTAATATTTTTTCACGCCCTCGAGCTCCCAGCGGACGATGCGGGAGAGGTAGTGTTGGATTCCGGCGCCGAGGGTCGTGAGCCACGCAAAAGCGACGAGGGGGAGCAGGATGCGCACGGCGGAGAAGCCGAGGGCGGGAGCCCGATGGGCGAAGAGCCACGCGAGCGCCAGCGCGTTGGCCATGGTGCCGAAGGTCAGCGCATCCATGTAGCGCGAGGCCGGGTAGTCGGCGCCGGCGCCGCGGGCGTAGGCGGTGGCGGCAAGCTGGAGGAGCACCCAGCCGCCGAGGGCGAGGATGGTCTGGCCGGCGCGAGCGGAGGCGGGTGAGAGATCCTTTTTGAAGACGCGGCACGCGAGGACCAGCCAGGGCAGCCAGAGAACGAGAGCGGCCCAATGGCGGTCGCGCCAGGGCCATTCCAGGCTGTGGATGATGGTGAAGACGAAGTCGTGGACCGTCTTCGCCTTCATGTCGGCGTGGTAGGAGACCTCGTGGCGCGTGAGAAGGCCGAAAACGACGCAGGCGAGGGAAACCGCAAAAGCTGGAGCGAGTTCGCGGAAGGTGGTTTCGCGGCGCACGACCCGGAAGGCGATGACGACGAGTACGGCAGCGGAGGCGAGGAACCCGGAGCCCATGGAGCCGAGTACCAGAATCGCGGATACGATGCCGGCCCACCACGCGGCGGACCAGGAGCGGGCGAAGGGGAGCGTGACGATCGCGATGAAGGAAAGCCCGGCCAGCCAGTATTGCTGCGAGTGGAAGCCGCCGAGCACGTTTTGCCAGGCGAGGGGCAGGCCGAAGAGTGTGAAGGCGAGCAGGAAGAGAGATGCGGACAGGGCGAGACGGAGAACGCGTGAGCCGACGAATGAGGGAGAGGATGGAAAGAGAAAACAGCACCCAAGGAGCCAGAAACCGGCGCCGAGCGCAGAGTGCAGCGCGGCGTTGGTGACGGCCTGGAGGCGGGCATCCCACTGGCCATTGAGGAGGACGAGCGCGAGGTTTTGGAGTTTGGTGAGGACGATCCTGTGCTCGTTGTGCGGACGGAAAAGGTGCTCGAGAAAATTGTCGTTATGAAACCACGGGATGAAGCACTGCACGGCCTCGGCATCCCACTGATCCCAGTCGGGCATCGCGGAGCCATAGCGGTCGAAGGTCGCCCACTTGGCGGTCAGGATGAGGACGAAGAGGCACGCGGCAAAGGCGGCCAGCAGGACTTTTTTCGACACGAGAGGAAGCGCGCGAGTGAAGGCGCTCGCGCCGGAGGTTCAATGCCTTAACGCACCCCGCCGAGGCCGGGCGTGCGCGCGGCCCAGTCGGCAAACGGCTCGGCTTCGCGCAGGAGGGCGCGCGGATCTTCGAGGGCACGAATGCGCAGCGCCTGGGAGTCGGCGAGCGCACGCCAGCCCTTCTCGACCTGGAGGACGGCGAGGACGCCATTGGAGAGGCCGGCCGGGAAAAACTCGGCGAAGTCGACGATCTGCCAGCGCAGCCGCGGTGTCGTGGGAATGGTAGCCGAGGACAAGTCGGACGGCCCGGTCTTCGGGCGGCTGAGCGTTTCGAGGAGCTCGCGGAGATTGGCGGGCTCGAAGGTGTGGAAGTGGATGTTGATGTCCTCGCCGCGGGCGACGGTCTCGTGCAGGCCGCGGGCAAAGGTGATGCGGCGTTCGGCGACCTCCTCGGCGGAGAGATTGGGCCCGAAAAATGACTCGTGCACGGTGCCGGCAAACTCGTCGATGTGCGTGGCGTCGGAGGCCGTGACGCCGCGCGCGTAGTCTTCGAGCATGTGCTCCGCGGAGGTGAGCTCGCGGGTGCGGTCCCACGTCACGCGGCGATCGGGCACAATCAGGTAAATGATTCCGCCCGGTCGGACAACGCGAAACCACTCCGCAAGGGCCGCGACGGGATTGGCGACGTGCTCGAGGACGTGCGACGCGAGCACGTAGTCGAGCGCGTGGTCGTGAAAGGGCAGCGCGCAGGCGTGCCCGTAGAAATCGGCCACGCAGGTGTCGGCGCCGAAGGCCTTGAAGCAATCGACCTGGATGGCCGGCGGCTCGAGCGGACCGGGCACCGGGCGTCCACCCGCACCGACCTCGGTCCCGATCTTGCCGGGGCCGATCCACTGGGTGATTTTCTCTTCGTGAGTCATGGGCCGGGCAGAGGTCGTGCTCGTCATCACGGCGAGGTGGCGATGGCCAGCAGGTTGTAGTGCAGCGGCGTGCCCTCGACGGTGCGCAGCGGATATGGCGTGTGAAAGCGGAGCTCGACCTGCGGATAATACTCGCGGAGCAGCGCGCCGAGGCTCCAGCGGGTGAAGAAATTCACGTGCGTGATCTCGAGCATGTGCCACGGCGTGGCGAGATGGTCCCAGAGATAGCCGAGCAGCTCGCAATTGGGTACGGAGACAATGAGCCGGCGCGGCGAAACGCGGTGGATCTCGGCGAGAAAGGGTCGCGGATCCTCGATGTGCTCGAGCACCTCGATGCAGAGTGCCGCGTCGAAGGAAGCGTCCGCGAAAGGCAGCGTGCGCCCATCGACCTGCCGGTGCGGCAGACCGAGCCGGGCGAGCTCGGCGCAATCGGAAGGATTTACCTCGGCGCCCATCCAGTCGTAGCCTTCGGCGAGCAGGCCGCGGCCGTAGGAGCCGAGGCCGCAGCCGACATCGACGATCTTGCACGGCGGCTTGCCGAGATAGCGGCGGAGGTAGTACGCGAGTTCGCCGGAGCCCTCGGATTGCGACGGGCCGGTGGCGAAAATATTATCGTGGCGCTGGATCGCGGTGGTGCGGCGATCGAGGAGGACGCCGAAGTGATTCGTGCGGTAATCGCGCGCGAGGGCGGTGAGCGTGGTCTCGTACGCGACGGGCGAGTGCGTGCCATCGCGGAGGCGGGCGCGGATCGACACGGGCAATGGTGCGCCGGGCGTAGCCGCCGGATGATGCGCAAAGATATCGTAGCCTGTGAGCGTACCCGCGGGGAGCGTGTGCGCCGCGTTGACATCCGGGCGCTCGTAGAGGCCGGAGGTTTCGCCGATGAGCGAATCGCCCGACCACGCCTCGACGGCGACGATGGTGGCATGCGCCGCGCCGAGATGGAGCCAGCCGCGCAGCGAGAAACAAAGTGGATCGACGGGCGCGCCCCGGGCGGGTTCATCGAGGTGGGCGTGGATCGTCATGGCGGGTGTGGTAATGGCGGGCCAGCTGCGGGCGCCCCAAGGGCGGGCGGGCCGGGCACCGGCAGGAGGAAGCAGATTTGGGCGCTCCCCGGCGAGGGGATAGCGCAGGTCGTCGGAGGCCGCGCGCAGCGAAGACTCCGAGCGGACGAGCGGTTGCAGCGTGACGGGGCAGACGAGCGGAAGCGCAGGGACGCCGCTCGCGGGGCTCGACAGCGAAAAGGTCGACGCAGCCGACGCGGAAGCGGTGGTGGTGGGCGACGCCGTCTTCGTGAGAAGAAACGCGATGCCATCCTGCCGGCCGGGCGGGTAGCGCTCGGCTTGGGAGAGGACCGTGAACCGAGCAGCGTTACCGCCGAGAAAACCCGCCGCCCGCAGATGCTCCTCGAGCGACTCGGGCGTGAATGTGTGGTAGTGGATGTCGATCGGCTGGCCCTGATTCAACTGGAGCAGGTAGTGCGCACGCGTCTCCGCCACATGGAGCTGGAGCGCTGTCGGTGAGAGATCGGGGCGGACCACCCGCCAATCGATATCGCGGACAAATTCCTCGACGTGCGCCGCAGCGTCGGCCGGCGTGGTGCCTTCGCGGAAATCGCGGAGGATGTGCTCGGTCGTCGTGACGGCGCGCGGAGCGTCGAACGTGAAGCGTTTGTCGGGCGCGACAAGATACAGCAGGCCACCCGGGCGGAGCACGCGATGCCACTCGTGCAACGCCGCGAGCGGATCGGGGATATGCTCGATGACGTGCGAGCTGATGAGGTAATCGAGCGTGTTGTCCGCGAGCGGAAGCGCGCGGGCATCGGAAAGAAAATCCACCCGCCCTGCCGTGCCCGCGAAATCGGCGACGGCATCGGTGTAAAATGGCGTGAGGCCCGGTGCGGGATGGGTGTGCGCGCCGATCTCGAGACCGAGCGCGCTCGGGCCGACGCGCATGCGCAGCATCTGGAGCGGATCCCGCTCGATGGGCAGAGGTGCAAGGTCGAGCGCGAAGACCACCAGGCTGCGCGTGCCATCGCGAAAACGCGCATAAAGCTGAAGACCCAAAATCCGCCCAGCTGCACCGCGCGGATGGCGTGCGGGAATATCGAACCCCGTGGGAATGGTCGCCGGAAACTGATACTTCGCCGCGACATCGGGGCGGCCGTGGAGAGTCGAGGCATCTACGGAGCCGAGCACGAAATCGCCGTCGCAGACTTCGACCGACGCAATCTCATCCTGCCGCGCCTCAAGCCAGAGCCAGCCGCGAACGTGGAACCCCGTGTGATCGAATGGGATTCCAGGAACAGGAGCGTCGATGTGAGCGGGCATCTGCGGAGAGCTCAGGGGGCTGAAAGCTAGGATCGATGGCGTGTCGTTAAAAGAGGGCGACAACCCCCTCTGTCATTCTGAGCGGAGCGAAGAATCCACGGTTACGGACATCCTATTGCCTGCGCATGCGTGGATTCTTCGCTCCGCTCAGAATGACAAATCATTTGGAAAACACGCGTTAGAGCCGAGAGCGAAACCGCAGCAGCACGAACCACCGGAAATCACCACCCCAACGGCCCCCAGGGGCGCGGGGGCTGGGCGAGGGTGAAGTCGTTGATCGTGAGCGTGAGGTTCGGGTTGTAGGCGGGGTCGTTGTCGAGGAGTTCGCCCCAGGTGGTGCGCATGTACTCGACCTCGCTGCGGAAGCGGTCGCGCTTCTCCAACGTATCCTCTTTTCCGCGACTCGCACTCTCGTGGTGATAGAGCTCGGCGTAGGGCGTCCAGAGATTGCGGTAGCCGGCGGCGCGGACCTTCA
>JAZKEV010000163.1:0-12094 GCA_040386765.1 Verrucomicrobiota bacterium
CAGCTCGTCACGTTCCAGACCTTCGTCATCCTCGGCGCGCTCGTCGGTCTCGCCGCGATGATGAATGTCGCCCAATCCCCGCAAGTCGACCCCAAGTCCGGCACCGGCCTCGAGTTGAAGGCCATCGCCGCCGTCGTAGTCGGCGGCGTCGCGATCTCCGGCGGCCGCGGCAGCCTCTGGGGCGTCTTCGCCGGCCTGCTCCTCCTTGCCTGCGTCGGCCCCGCCCTCACCCACCTCCACGTCGAAGCCTACTGGGAAAAAGCCATCCAAGGCGCCATCATCCTCCTCGCCGTCGTAGCCGACGGCCTCCGGACCCGAAAACAAAACAGATAGAGGAACGCTAATCTGCGCTAATCTCCGAACCAATGAGAACCGAGATCTATAAAGACGAAGGCTACAAGCTCATGGGTGCCGCCTTTGAGGTCTACAACGACCGTGGCTACGGCATGGCCGAGGAAATTTATCAGGAGTGTTTCGAGATCGAATTGGAGCTACGCGGCATCACGTTTCAGCCCAAACAGAATCTGACCTGCTACTACAAAGGTCGTCTGCTCAAACGCTGTTACTATCCCGATCTGCTGGTCTCCAACTGCCTCGTCACCGAGTTGAAAGCGGTCACGCACCTCGTCCCGGAGCATGAGGCCCAACTCTACAACTACATGCGGATCACGCGCCATCCCGTCGGCTACTTGATCAACTTCGGCCACCAGGATAACTTGGAGTGGAAGCGCCTTATCATCTCCGAATTCATCCCTCCGGGATTAGCGCAGATTAGCGCAGATTAGCGTTCCCCATGTCTTCTTCTTCGTCCGTCCCCTCCCCCTGGCGCTCGCTCCTTCTCCGTCACGAGACCGCACTGCTCGTCGTCGTCATCGTCGAGTGGTTTGTCTTCAATTCCAGCGGGCCTCGCTTCGGCTCGCTCGATAACAATTTCGACATCCTCCGTCACTCCGTGGAGATCGGGCTCCTCGCGCTGGCGATGACGCCCATCATTCTCACGGGCGGCATCGATCTCTCCGTCGGCTCGCTCCTCGGCCTCTGCGCCATCCTCTTCGGGAAACTCTGGCGCGATGCCGGGCTCTCTCCGCTCGCCGCCGGCGGCTGCACCCTCGTCATTGGGGCGCTTTGCGGCGGGCTCAATGCCACGCTTATCACCGCGCTCCGCCTGCCCCCCCTCATCGTCACGCTCGGCACCTACTCGCTCTTCCGCGGGCTCGCCGAAGCGATCACGCGCGGCGCCGATACGTTTACCAATTTCCCCGCTGGGTTTCTCTCGCTCGGCCAGGAGCGCCTGCTCGGGCTGCCCACGCAGGTTTGGCTCTTCATTCTCCTCGCCGTCACGATCTGGCTGCTCGTCCACCGCACGACCTTTGGCCGGTCTTTCCGGGCCATTGGTTTCTCGCCCGAGGGCGCGCGCTACGCGGGCCTGCCAGTCCAGCGGCGAATCGCGTTTGCGTACATTCTCGCCGGCGTCGTCGCCGCGCTCGCCGCGATTATCTACACCTCGCGCCTCGGCCAGGCCAAGGCCGATGCCGGTTCCGGCTACGAGCTTTTCGCCATCACGGCCGTCGTGCTGGGCGGCACCAGTATCTTCGGCGGTATCGGCTCCGTGCATGGCACGCTCCTCGGCGTCGCGGCCATCGCCGTTCTCAACAACGGCCTCGTCCACGCCCGCCAGCCGCGCGAGGTCGCCGGCATGCTCACCGGCGCGCTACTCCTGCTTGCGTTGTCCACCAGCGTCGCCCCTAAACTCTGGTCGGCTTGGCGCGCTCGCCATCGTCCCACCCCACCCGTCCCTCTCCCTACCCCTTCCAAAGCCTCATGAAAAAACTCCTCGCGTTCCTCCTCTGCGTTTCGCTCCTCGGCGGCTGCGGTAAAGCCCCCGAAGCCTCGTCCGCCAAGTCCGCCGCTGCGGGCGGCTCCGGCAAGAAGATCACCCTCGCCCTCCTCCCCAAGTCCAAGGGCAACGCCTACTTCATCTCGTGCAAAGCCGGCGCCGAAAAGGCCGCGCAGGCCCTCGGCATCGATCTCCTCTTCGACGGCCCGACCGAGAGCGACCCCGCGAAGCAAAATGAAATCGTCGAAAACTGGATCGCCCTCGGCGTCGATGTCATCGCCGCCGCCTGCGAAAACAAGGAGGGCATCTCCACCGCTCTCCGCAAGGCCCAGAGCAAGGGCATCAAGGTCATCACCTACGATGCCGACGCCATGACTGACGCCCGCGCCTTCTTCGTGAACCAGGCCACGCCCCAAGGCATCGGCCAGGGCCTCGCCGACGAAGCCGCCCGACTCCTCAACAGCGAGGGCGAGATCGCCATCATCGTCGCCACCCTCACCGCCGCCAACCAGCGCGAGTGGCAGAAGCACATCGAGACCCGCGTCGCCGAAAAATATCCCAAGATGAAGATCGTCGCCGTCCGCCCCTGCGACGACCTCAAGGACAAGGCCCAGTCCGAGGCCACCGCGCTCCTCAGCGCCTACCCCAATCTCAAGATGATCGTGAATATCTGCTCGCCCGCCGTCCCCGGCGCCGCCGAGGCCGTCAAACAGGCCGGCAAGACCGGCAAGGTAAAGGTCATCGGCCTCGGTCTCCCAAGCGAGAACCGCCGCTACGTAAAGGAAGGCGTCACCGACAGCGTGATGCTCTGGAAGACCGAGGACCTCGGCGCTCTCACCGTGCACGCCGCCGCCGCGCTCGTGCAGGGCACGCTCAAGCCGGGCGACAAGACCTTCAAGGCGGGCGCGCTCGGCGAGTTCGAGATCCAAGGCGACAATATCCTCCTCGGAAAGCCCTTCATCTTTAACAAAGACAACATCGATCAGTTTAACTTCTGAGGTGCCAAACGGCTAACCGCTAAACTCCGCTAACGCGCCGGCGCTTCGCCGATAAGGCGAAGCACGCACGGGTCCACTCTTTACCCCTTCCCAAAAAAGATTAGCGCAGATTAGCGTTCCTTCATCTCTACCCGTCCCTCTTTCATGTCTCTCTCCCGTCTCTCCTTCCTCCGCCTCTCCCTCGCTCTCACCTCCCTCGCCTTCGTCGCCGGTTGCGCGACGCAGACCAGCGCCCCGGTCGCGCCCGTCGATCCCGCGCTCCGCGACCCTGAGAAAAACGCCGCGATCAAGCCCGGCCCGCGCGACGCCAACTGGGTCAAGCGCCACGATGGCTTCGTCGAGATCGCGAAGAAGGGCGGCGTCAACCTCCTCTTCATCGGCGACTCCATCACCGATGCCTGGCGCAACCCCGATCCCACCAAGGGCAAGGCAATCTGGGATCGCGAGTTCGCCCCGTACGGCGCCGCCAACTTCGGCATCAGCGGCGACCGCACGCAGCACCTCCTCTGGCGCCTGCAGAACGGCGAGCTCGACGGCATCAGCCCCAAGCTCGTCGTCATGATGATCGGCACCAACAACACCGGCTTCGAGCGCGATGGCACCACGCCTCGCAACACGACGCCTCAGATCGTCGAGGGCGTCACCGCGATAGTGAAGCACCTCCGCGCCAAGCTCCCCACGACGAAGATCCTCCTCCTCGCCGTCTTCCCCCGCGCCGAAAAGCCCGACCATCCCTCCCGCCTACAGGTCAACGCAATCAACACCGCCATCGCCAAGCTAGCCGACGGCAAGACCGTCCGCTACCTCGACATCAACCAAAAGTTCCTCGCCGCCGACGGCACGCTCCCGAAGGACATCATGCCCGATTTCCTCCACCCCAACGCCAAAGGCTACGAGATCTGGGCCGCCGCCATCAAAGCGCCCGTCGCCGAGATGATGAAATAAGGAAGGGCGGGTTTTGGCCCGCCCCTCTGCTTCGCTTATGGGCGCGCGATGCTGAATCGCGCAGCCCGCTTAGTTTCAGTTTCAGAAATCGGGCGTGTGAGAGGTTCGCTCTTAACCGCCTCGAATTTTCAACCGGGTCGGCTTACTTCCCGCCGATGCCCGGGGCGTGGGCGATCACATGCGTATCCTTGAGGTCTCCCGCCGCCTCGCCCAGCACGAGCTTCCGGACTTCGATCACCACCGACAGGAGGTTGTGGGTCGGCGTCGGCTGACTGAGCGCGCGGCCCATGCTCTGGTAAAGGTCCGTCGGCAGCACCATGGCCAGCTCCCACGCCAGCGTGTTGGCGCGGCGATACTGCTCCTCGGGCGAGTCAGCCTTCAGCTGACTGGCCACCAGCAGGTAGTCCGCAATTTTCGGGAGATACGGGATTAGTTCAGGATTCTTCATCGGATACAAAACAGGACAGGTTTGCGGCGGCCTTAAAGGTCAAAAACGCGCATAAAGTGCGGCTGTTTTAAAAATATTCTCCGCCCAGCCGGATGCCATTCGTGGAGACTTCCGTCCCCGCGCTCACGCGCAGGGCAACATTCGGAAAAAGTCTCTCGCACCGCCCCGCGCTTCGCCGATTAGGCGAAGCCCTCAGGCCCTCAGAACGCACTCCTGCTCAGAAAAAGATCAGCGCAGATTAGCGTTCCCTGCTTTGTCCCAGCCTTCCGCCCAGCCGCTATCCTTCGCTTTCCCCGCTTCACTTCTCCTTCACCTTTCCCGCCGCCCGCCACCGCTTCAGCGCCACGCCTGTTAGCGACTGCTCGCAATTTTCAAGCTCTGCGCGCGTCCCCGCGAAGATCAGCTCGCCGCCGTCGCGGCCGCCGCCGGGGCCGAGGTCGATCACCCAGTCGGCGAGGTTGATCACGTCGAGGTTGTGCTCGATCACGATCACGGTGTTGCCGGCGTCGCGCAGTTTGAAGAGCAGGTCCATCAGCTTCTGGATGTCGGTCCAGTGCAGGCCGGTGGTCGGCTCGTCGAGGATGTAGAGGGTCGAGCCTTGCTGGCGCTTGCTCAGCTCGAGCGAGAGCTTGATGCGCTGGGCCTCGCCGCCGGAGAGCGTCGTGGCCGATTGGCCGAGCGTGAGGTAGCCGAGGCCGACGGCGTCGAGCGTCTCCAGCTTGTCGATCACGCGCGGGATATTTCGAAACAGCTTGATCGCGTCGCGCACCGTCATGTCGAGCACGTCGGCGATCGACTTGCCGTGGAAAAGGATCTCGAGCGTCTCGCGGTTGAAGCGCCGGCCGCCGCAGCTCGGGCACGGCGCGTACGCATCGGGCATGAACTGCATGTCGAGCTTGATGACGCCATCGCCCTGGCAGCGCTCGCAGCGCCCGCCGCGGACATTGAAGGAGAAGCGGCTCGGCTTGTAGCCGCGCACTTTCGCGAGCGGCACCTGCGCGTAGAGGTCGCGGAGCAGCGGCAGGAGATCGACGTAGCTCGCGGGATTCGAGCGCGGGCTCCGCCCGATCGGCTCCTGATCCACCTGCACGAGCTTCTCGAAGAAATCGAGGTTCTCGATGGAGCGGTGCTTCGCCGGCATGGTCTTCGCGCCGTTCAGCTTTCGCGCCGCCTGCGCCGCGAGGATATCGTTCACCAGCGTGCTTTTGCCCGAGCCGCTCACGCCCGTCACGCAGGTGAGCAGGCCCACGGGAAATTTCGCATCGATGCCGCGCAGGTTGTTCGCCCGCGCTTCGCGGATGGTGAGAAACGCGCCGTCGGGCTTCTTCTGCTTCGCTTCGCGCGTGACCGACATCGTCCGTGCGAGATACGGGCCGGTGCGCGAGACCTTCGAGGGGAGCTTTATGCAGTCCTCGGGCCTGCCTTGAAAGAGGAGTTGCCCGCCCTCGGTGCCGGCTTCCGGCCCAAGCTCGATCAATTCGTCCGCGAGCCGCATCGTGTCCTCATCGTGCTCGACGACGAGCACGGTGTTTCCGCGGTCGCGCAGCGCCACGATCGTTTCGAGGAGCTTCTGATTATCGTGCGGATGCAGGCCGATGCTCGGCTCATCGAGCACGTAGATCACGCCGATCAGGCCCATGCCGAGCTGCGTCGCCAGCCGCACGCGCTGCCCTTCGCCGCCCGAGAGCGTGCCGTAGTCGCGCTCCAGCGTCAGGTAGCCAAGCCCCGTCTCCAGCAGGAAGTGCAGCCGCTGCTCCACGCCCGTCAGCACCTCGCGCATCGCGATATTCTCAACGTGCTTGGTCACGAGCCCTTGAGCGAAGGCCTGCGCCCCGATCACATCCATCGCCATGAATTGCGGAAACGTGACGCCGGGCGCGGAGCCCAGCAGCTGAGAGCCATTGAGCTCAGAGCTGGGAGCTGAGAGCTTAGAGCCAGAAACTGAAGAAGCCTTTCCGGAGTCTTGCTCTAGACTCTTAGCTCTTAGCTCTGAGCTTCCCTCAGCCCCCGCTCCCACACTCGCCCCCCGCACCAGCACCGCGCCGCTCCGGCCATTCAGCCGCGTGCCGTGGCACTCCGGGCACTCGCCGCTGATCATGAAGGTCGTGAGCCGCGCGCGGAACCCCTCGCTGTCCGTGTGCCGATAACTCTCCTGAAGGTCCGCGATCACACCTTCGAACGGCATCGCCTTCGCCTCGCGCATCCGTCGCATTTTGAAGGCAAATTGCCGCTCGCCCGCGCCGAAGAGGATCACCTTCCGCGTCGCCTCGGGTAGATCCTTCCAAGCCTTGTCCGGGTCATAGGGGAGCTGCTCCGCAAGCTGCTTCAGCAGCGCGTTGTGCTTGATGATGAGATTTTTCCCGCCGATCCGCCACGGCTTCAGCGCGCCCTCGCGGATCGATTTCTCCGGGTCGGCCACAATCAGCTCGGGGACGAATTTCATCTTCCGCCCCAGCCCATCGCAGGTCGGGCAGGCGCCTTCGCGGTGATTGAAGGAGAAATGCCGCGGCGTGAGTTTTTCGAAGACATCGCCACACACCTCGCAGGCGAGCGACTGGCTGAGGTGCAGCTCGCGCCACGGTGCCTCCGCGGTCTTCTGCGCAAGCACGATGGCGCGGTCCTTGCCCTCGCGGAAAGCCAGCTCCAGCGAGTCCGCGATGCGGCTCCGCTGGTCGACGGTCGCCACGATGCGATCCAGCACGAGATCGACCACGATCTCTTTTGTGCCGCCGGGGACGATCTTGGGATCGTCGAGGGTCTTCACCTCGCCATCCAGCCGCACGCGTTGAAAGCCCCGCTGCCGCAGGCGCGGTAGTTCTTCGCGCAGCACGCTCGGCTTCGCGTGCATGAAGGGCGCGAGCAGCATGATCCGCTCGCCCGCGCACTCGGCGAGGATGCGCTGCACATTGTCGTCCAGCGAGCGCTGCACCACGCGGCCGCCATCCTTGGGGCAGTATTGCTCGCCGATCAGCGCCCACAGCAGCTGCGCGTAGTCGGCGATCTCCGTCGCCGTCGCGATGGTGCTGCGCGGACCGCCCGCGCCCGTGCGCTGCTCGATCGCCAGCACCGGCGAGAGCCCGTGGATGAAGTCCACGTCCGGCCGCTTCATCTGGTCGAGCACGGCGCGCGCGGAGGCGCTGAGCGACTCGATGTATTTGCGGTAGCCCTCGGCGTAGATCGTATCGAAGGCTAGCGACGACTTGCCGGAGCCGCTCGGCCCCGTGATGACGACGAGCTTCCCGCGCGGGATGCGCAGCTCGAGGTTCTTCAAGTTGTGCTCCCGAGCCCCTTTGACGTGGATGTGCGTGGCGGCCTGCATGGACGAATCGGCAACGTTACGTAAAACCACTCCACGTCAACGGAGCACCCGCACTCCCGGGCGCAATCTTCACTCTTGCCCCACCCCCGCTGCGGGCGTTCTTCTTCCTGTTACGGAACCCCCAGTCAGCCCATGGCCTCTGCGCCCGTAACACCTGCGGCAGCGGCCCTTATTGTAAGATACAAACCCTACATGAACGATCTCCCGTCTCCCTGCGGCTCCACGCTTCGCCCGCGCCCCAAGGCACTGTCGGCGCTCGCGTTGTCCGTTGCGCTCCTGCTCCCGTCGCTGCACGCCGTGCAATTCAAGGCCGGCAAGCTCGAGGGCAGCTTCGATACCACGCTCTCCTTCGGCGGCCTCTACCGGCTCAAGAACCCCGATCCCGCCTTCTACGGCACGAGCAACACCTTCGACGGCGTCCCCGGCCTCCAGAACTCCGCCAACGTCGACGACGGTAATCTCAACTACGGCAAGGGCTGGGTTTCCCAAGTGCTCAAGGGCAACCACGACCTCGAGCTCAAGATGGGGAATTTCGGCGCGCTCGTCCGCGGCTACTGGTTCTACGATTTCAAGGACGATACCCACCGCACGCCCCTCTCCGAGCAGGCGGAGGACCGCACCATCCGCGGCGCGCAGCTGCTCGATATGTTCGTCCGCGGTGAGTTCACGGTCGGCAACGGCATGCCGCTCGATATCCGTTTCGGCCGCCAGGTGCTGAGCCTCGGAGAGAGCACCTTCCTCCCCAACGGCATCAACGTCGTCAACGCCGTCGACCTCTCCAAGCTCCGCGTCCCCGGCGCCGAGCTGAAGGAAGCCTTCCTGCCGGTGAACATGATCAAGGCCTCGCTCGGCCTGACGCCCAATATCACGATCGAGCCCTACTGGCTCCTCGAGTTTCGCCGCAACGAGCTCGAGCCCGCCGGCACCTACTTCTCGACCAACGACTTTGCCTCGCGGGGCGGCAGCCGCGTCTGGCTCGGCTTCGGCAGCCTGCCCGAGACCGGTCCGCTCGGCAGCATCTCGCGCGAAAACGACCGCGACGCATCCAACTACAACCAATACGGCGTCGCCACGCGCATCCTCGCCCCCGCGATCAACAACACCGAGTTCGGCCTCTACTTCTCCCGCTACAACAGCCGCTCGCCCGTCCTCAACGCCCGCACCCCCACCACCCCGGTCAATACCGACCTGACCGGCCCGCTCACGCAGGCCTTCATCCGTGGCGGCATCCCCGCCGCGCAGGCCGGCCCGCAGGCCGTCGCGATCTTCCAGTTGATCGTCCGCTCGCAGACCGCCCCGGCGACGCTCACGCCCGTGGAACTCGCAACGCTCCAGAGCGCCCCGGTGCAAGCCGCCATCGCTGGCGCCCGCCAGATCGCCCTCCTCACTGCCGCCGCTTCCGGGAAGTATTTTACCGAGTACCCCGAGGGACTCAATATGTACGGCGCCAGTTTCAATACCTCGCTCGGCAAGAGCGGCATCTCCTGGCAGGGCGAGGTTTCGCTCAAGAATGATGTCCCCCTTCAGGTCGACGATGTCGAGCTGCTCTTCGCCACGCTCTCCTCGCTCGCTCCGCAATTCGGCGCCGCCAACCAGATCGGCAGCTACCTCGGCCAGCTCGGCCGCGAGGTTTCCGGCTATCGCCGCCATCGCGTGTGGACTGCGCAGACCACGCTCACCAAGGTCTTCGGCCCCGTCCTCGGTTCGCAGCAGTTCACGCTCCTCGGCGAGGTCGGCGGCGTGTGGGCCAATCTGCCGAGCAAGGATGTGCTCCGCTACGACGGCCCCGGCTCCTTCACCTCCGGCTCACAGGCCGCGATGGTCACGGCCGGTTTTCCGCAATTCACGGCCAGCGACGCCTCGTCCTTCGCCGACAAGTTCTCGTGGGGCTACCAGCTGCTCGGCCGCCTCGATTACAACAACGTGTTCCCCAATGTGAACATGAGCCCCACGCTCGCCTTCACGCACGATGTGCAGGGCAACACCCCCGCGCCGCTCGGCAACTTCGTCCGCAACCGCAAGAGCGTGAATCTCGCCCTCGAATTCACCTACCGCAATGCGTGGTCCCTCGAGCTCCGCTACGTGAACTTCTTCGACGCCGGCCGCTACAACTTCCTCTCCGACCGCGACTACGTCTCCACCACGGTCAAGTATTCCTTCTGAGCCAACCGGGCGAGGATCTGATCCAAGATCCGTCCTCACCCGCCCTCACGCGCCCCGCATCTCTCATAGGCCCGCCTCCATTCCCATGCAGCTCCGCCTCTCTTCCACTTTCACCCTCGCTCTCGCGCTCACGTCCGTCGCCGCGACCGCTGGCCGCGCCGCCGTCCCCGAATCCGAGGCCGCCAAGCTCGGCGATTCGCTCACCCCGCTCGGCGCCCAGAAAGCCGCCAATGCCGACGGCACCATCCCCGCGTGGACCGGCGGCGTGAATCCACCCGCTGGCTACAAGCCCGGCAGCCACCACCCCGATCCCTTCGCTTCCGATCAGCCGCTCTATACCATCACCGCCGCCAATGCCGCGCAGTACGCGGGCAAGCTCACCGCCGGCCACGAAGCGCTCCTCAAGGCCTACCCGACCTTCAAGCTCGTCGTCTATCCCACGCACCGCAGCGCCTCCAATCCGCAGCGTATCTACGACGCCGTCCGCAAGAACGCCACCACCGCCAAGCTCATCAGCAATGGCAACGGCTTCAGCGGCGCGCTCGGCGGGGTCCCCTTTCCGGTCCCAACAAATGGACTCGAGGTCGTCTGGAATACGCTCACGCGCTACCGCGGCGTCGCCGCCTCCCGCAATATCGACCAGGCCGCCGTCGAGCGCGGCGGCGGTTATCAGCTGGTGAAATTCGAAGACGAGTTTCTCTTCAACTTTGCCCGGCCCGACCTCACCACGCAGGAGCTCGAGAGCGGGAATACGTTGATCTATTTCAAGCAGGCCGTGATGGCGCCCGCGCGCCTCGCCGGCACCATCCTGCTCGCGCAGGAGACCATGGATCAGGTGAAGGAGCCGCGCCGCGCCTGGGTCTACAATGCCGGCCGCCGCCGCGTCACGCGCGCGCCGAACGTCGCCTACGATAATCCCGGCACTGCCGCCGACGGCCAGCGCACCAGTGACCAGTTCGACATGTTTAACGGCGCGCCCGATCGCTACGAATGGACCCTCGTCGGCAAGAAGGAGATCATCGTCCCCTACAACGCGTACAAGCTCCACAGCGATAAAATCAAGACGACCGACATCCTGAAGCCGCTGCACATCAACCCCGACCTCGCCCGCTACGAACTGCATCGCGTCTGGGTCGTCGATGCCAAGGTTCCATCCGGCGGTCCTTCCCACCTCTACGCCCGCCGCACGTTCTACGTCGACGAGGATAGCTGGCAGATTCTGGTCGCCGACCACTACGACAAGCAGGGCCAGATGTGGCGCGTCTCCGAAGCCCACTGCATCAACTATTACGACGCTCAGGTTTTCTGGAGCACGCTCGAGACCCACGTCGACCTGCAGAACGGCCGCTATCTCGCCCTCGGTCTCGATAACGAGAACAAGATGTATGACTTCAACATCAAGCGCACCCCCGCGGACTTCACTCCTGAATCCCTCCGCCGCGATGGTCTGCGGTAACACGCTCCAGCGGCGGTTATGACCGCCGCCGCTACTCCTCCGGTAGCCCGCCGCGTGAGCGGCGGGACGACGTCGCTGCAAACCCTCGCCCGCCTTTTCGGCCCATTTCGACTCTGCGTAGCCCGCCTCGGTGGAGGCGGGATTTTTGCGTTCCTCGCTGTTTTCATTGTCGCGACCGGCCTCTTCGCAACGAGTCCGGCCCACGCCGCCACTACTCCTGCGGCCGCGTCCGTTTCCGCACCTATGCCTGCGATCACCACACCGCGGATGCTGCTCCTCGACGCCGCCTTCACCGCCGATGCCCTCATCGCCGTCGGCGAGCGCGGCACCATCCTCCGCTCCACCGATCAGGCCGCGACCTTTCAGCCCATCGCCTCGCCCACGCCCACGACGCTTACCGCCGTTTCCTTCGCGCCGGCGTCTTCGCTCGGCTGGGCCGTCGGCCACGATGCGTTGATCCTCGCCACCACCGACGCCGGCAAGACGTGGAGCCGGCAGTATCAGGGCGAAAATATCCAGGACTCCTTCCTCGATGTCCTCGCGCTCGATGCGCAGCGCGTGCTCGCTGTCGGCGCCTACGGCCTCTGCGTCGTCACCATCGATGCGGGAAAAACCTGGGCCCGCCGCAAACTTAGCGACGACGACTATCACCTCAACCGCCTCTCCCGCGGTCCTACCGGCACGTTGTACCTCGCCGGCGAGCATGGCACGCTCCTCCGATCCACGGATGCTGGCGCCACGTGGAGCAAAATCCCCACGCCCTACGAAGGCTCCTTCTACGGCATTCTCCCGCTCACCGAGCGCGCTATCCTCGCCTACGGCCTCCGTGGTCATGCCTACCGCTCCATCGACGATGGCGCAACGTGGACGCAAATCCCGACGCCCAGCCCCGTCCTCCTCGCCACCGCTGCGCAGCTCGGCCCCGACA
>JAZKEV010000163.1:12104-12496 GCA_040386765.1 Verrucomicrobiota bacterium
ACCCTCCTCCTCGCCGGCCAATCCCGCACGCTGCTCCTCAGCCGCGACGGAGGTCAGTCCTTCAATGCCGTGCCCGGAGCGCCGGTCACCGCTACGTCCCGCCTGCTTCCCTTGCCCAACAAGCGCGCGCTGGCTCTCGGCGAAGGCGGGCGTGTCATCCTCAACCCGATTCCTTAAGAACTCTCTGAGAAATGAACCGTATGCATGGTAGGCCGCCTGCTTGCAGGCGCTCGTCCGACCACCGATAAGCGCCAGCAAGCTGGCTGTCTACCTGGCAGACGAACACCTCCCAAACTGCACCGAACGCCCCCTCTCCATCCTCCTCGTGCTCGTGATTCGTACTCCTGCTCGTGATCGAGCCTGATTCCCCATCCTCGATCTCAACCGAAAAC
>JAZKEV010000163.1:12506-12858 GCA_040386765.1 Verrucomicrobiota bacterium
ACTCCAACCATGCTCGCCCGTTTCACCGCCTGGATGTTCCGCTACCGCACCCCTCTGGTGTGCGGCTTCGCGGCGCTTACGGCGGTGATGCTCTACTTCGCCACGCAGCTCCGCGTCGACGCCAGCTTCAACAAATCCCTCCCGCGCGATCACCCCTACATCCGCACCTTCGAGAAATACCAGCGCGAGTTCGGCGGGGCCAACCGCGTGCTCGTCGCGCTCATGGCGCGCGAGGGCGATATCTTCACCGCGCCCTTCTTCGCCCAGCTCCGCCGCGTGACCGACGAGGTCACCTTCACACCCGCCGTCGATCGCCCTCAGGTCCAGTCGCTCTTCACGCCCAACGTCCGTT
>JAZKEV010000163.1:12902-13129 GCA_040386765.1 Verrucomicrobiota bacterium
GCAAGCTCGGCCAGCTCGTCGCCAACGATTTCACGGGCGCCATCGTCGCAGCCCAGCTCCAGGAGATCGATCCCGCCACCGGCGCCAAGATCGACTACACGCGCGTCTCCGAGGCGCTTGAGGCTATCCGCACCCGCGTCGAGAGCGATTCGGGCGGCGCCGTCACGGTCCACATCATCGGCTTCGCCAAGGTCATTGGCGATGTGGCCGATGCCTCGCTTGGCGTG
>JAZKEV010000164.1:0-429 GCA_040386765.1 Verrucomicrobiota bacterium
CCCTACCTTGCGGAGGCTGCGCTTATTTGGCGTTCAGGCGGGCCTCGAGGTCGGCGACGTAGCGGCGGCTGACGTCGACGGGAGGAATGCGATCCCACTGCGCGCCGTCGTAGACGAGAATCTGGCTGTAGTTCCCGAAGTAGAGCAGCCTTTCGCGTCGGTGGTGCCGGTCCAGACCTGCGAGTGGCCGCGATAGTCAAGCCGGTCAAAGGTCTGGAGGAACGGCAGGCCTTGCTCGCGCGGGGCTGGGGTTGGAGCCGATGCAGCGGCCACTGTGGCGGCCAGCAGCACGCCACCAAGCCGAAGCAGCTGGAAGAGCGCGCGCGGCATGGACGGAGAGGATCAAACCGAGCGCGGGGGAGGTGTCGATATCAGGTGCGTGCTGGCTTGGTGGCGGGAGGGGGCGCTCGCGGCGAGACGTGAGGGACG
>JAZKEV010000164.1:439-18998 GCA_040386765.1 Verrucomicrobiota bacterium
ATGGGGGGCGGAGGGCAGGTGCGCGGACGGGCGGCGGGGGCGGACGAATGATGGAGGACAGAGGGCTGGCGGGGGCTTGTCCGTAGTGGGATGAAGCGCCAGCGAACTGGCTGCCTACGTGGCTGGCGGAGCTCCTGAGGTCCCGCCTCTTCCGGGGCGGGCTACATTCCGATCCGGCTCGGAGTAGATCTGGTCGTTGAGGCCGTGCGCAGCCGATGGCGTGGCGGAAGAAATGGGTTCGGACTGTCGCGGCGGTCTATGACCGTCGGCGAATGGGATAACGCCTTCGGTCGGCGGTCATAGACCGCCGCTACATTGAGGCTGTGCTTCGCGGCGAAGGCCCTGAGTGCTTCAAGCGCGGGTTGAAAGCTCCGCGCTACGGGTGGCTGCTACCTTACTTTTTGAACATCGGGCTCTGCGGGTTGCCGCCGCTGAGGATGTAGGCGACGAGGTCGCGGAGTTCGTCTTCGTTGAGGGCGTTGATGAGGCCTGGGGGCATCATCGAGATATTGTAGGGCTTGCGCGAGACGATGTCGCCGACGGGCACCCGGGTCTTGTCATCGGGCGCGAAGGGATTGGCCATGATCATGAGCACGTTGTTCTCTTCGGAGACAACGCGGCCGATGAGCGTGACGCCGTCCTTGCCCTTGAACTCCTCGCTGCCGTACTGGTCGCTGATGACGAGGGAGGGCTCGATGATGTTTTCGAGGAGATCCTTCACGCTGTAGCGATTGCCGGCGCCGCTGATATCGGGGCCGATGCCCAGGCCCTCGTCGTTGAAGCGGTGGCAGGCGGTGCAGGCGGCGGCGGCGAAGAGTCCCTTGCCCTGCGCGAAGTTGCGGCCGGTGAGCTTGCCTTCGGTGGCGGCGACGGCCTCGCGGACGGTGTAGTTTTTGCCCGGACCTTTCGGGGTGATCGTCGGGCCGGAGGGGGTGGCGGCACCGGCGACAACGTTCGCGGCTTCGGCCTCGATCTTGGCGCGCTCGACGGGATCGGTGACGAAGGCGGTGATGGCTTCGCTGCGGATATTCTTGATGAAACCGGTGAAGCTCGCGCCGCCGCGCCACGCGGTGGTGCGGGGGAACCACGCGAAATACTCGCGGCGCAGCGCGGGCGTCCAGCCGGCGGTGGCGTTGCGGA
The DNA here is from genome assembly GCA_040386765.1 of Verrucomicrobiota bacterium. Taxonomy (GTDB): domain Bacteria; phylum Verrucomicrobiota; class Verrucomicrobiia; order Opitutales; family Opitutaceae; genus ER46. The sequence goes on from JAZKEV010000164.1 coordinate 1,580, forward strand.
GCGCATAGGCCATCGCGATCTGCTGGCGGTCGGAGCGGCTGGCGGAGACTTCCTTCACGGTGGCGCCGTAGTGGTCGTTGCGCGAGATGACGACATTGCCGCCGAGCTCCTCGAAGGTGAGCGTGGCGGGCTCGGCGACCTTGAGCAGCGGGACGGCCTTCGCGACGACGGAGGGCGAGTTCAGATAAACGAGAAGCGCGACGAGCTCGCGGTTTACCAGCGGATCCTTGTGCGGGAAGTGGCCGTCGAGCTTGGCGGCGACGTTGGCGCAGGTTTCGGCCGAGGGCTTGCCCATGCGGGCGAAGACGAGCTGCCACGCGCGGAGGAGCGGTTGCTGCAGCTCGACGGGCTGTGCGCCGAAATCGAGGCGGCTCAGCGAGGCGACGATCTTGGACTGGAGCGAGCGGTCGCCGAGGCGGGCGAGGGCGATAAGGGCCTCGATGGCGGCCTGCGGCTGCAGCTCGGCGAGGGCGCGCTCGGCCCACTTATCCGCGGGCTGTTTCTCGATGGCGACGCGGGCGGCGAAGCGGACGAAGCGGTCCTTGCTGCTGAGATGCGGCCAGGCAGTGTCGATCGCCTCGGGTCCGGTGCCATCGGCGTGGAGCGCCTCGAGCTTGCGGCGGAGCTGCGCGGCCTCGGTGGGCGCGGGGGCCTTCGCGGGCGCGGTGCTCTCGCTGCCGGTGTAGGTGATGCGATAGAGCGCGGCCTGCGTGCGGCGGCCGCCCACGGTGAAGTAGAGCGCACCGTCGTTGGGATTCACGAGCATATCGGTGAGCGGAAGCGGCTTGCCGCCGACGAACTCGGTCTTCTCGCCGCGGAAGCTGGCGCCGTCGGGCTTCATCAGGATCGCGTACATCGTGCCGAAGGTCCAATCGGCGGCGTACAAGGCGTGCTGATACTTGGCGGGGAATTTCGCGCCGGTGCCGAAGGTGACGCCGGTCGGCGAGCCCGGGCCGATGTTGACGACCTCGGGGAGGCTGTCGGCGTAGTAGGCGGGCCAGCGGCCGGCGCCGGAGCGCCAGCCATAGTCACCGCCGTCGACCGCGTGATTGATGCGCGTGGGGAGGTACCAGGGGGAGCCCTGATCCCACTCCATGTCGGAGTCGTAGGTGAACAGCTCCCCGTTCTGGTCGAAGGCTATGTCGTACTGATTGCGGAAGCCGAGCGAGAAGAGCTCGATGCTCTTCCCCTCGGGATCGATGCGGCAGATGTAGCCGCCGGGAGCGAACTTGTTGCGGGCGTGGCCGCGGGCATCCCACATGCGCGGGAGGAGGTGATCCTCGCCCCACGCGACCGCGCGGGCCTTCTCCATCTGCTTGGGCAGGTCGGTGTGATTGCCGTTGGCGAAGTAGATCGACTTGCCATCAGGCGCGAGCGCGAGGCCGTGGGTGCCGTGTTCGCCGGTGCCCTTCATCTCGCGGAGCAGCTTGGCGTCGTCAAACTGGTCGTCGCCATCGGTATCGCGGAGACGCCAGAGGCCGGCGTTGATGCGGTCTTCGTTGACCATCACGTAGAGGCTATCGAAGGCATAGAGGAGACCATGCGCGCCGACCTGCGGGCGGACGCCGCCGGTGCGGCCCTTCTTGGCGGCGGGATCCTCGGCGGGCGCGGCGGGGCTGAACTTGCGGAGGTCGATGGTGAGCGCCTCGACTTTGGAGCCTTCGGTGGTGCCGATGGGCGGGACGGTGATGCGATAGAGGCCGCCGTATTGATCGGCGGCGATGAAGCGGCCCTTGGGATCGAGCGTGAGTGCGACCCAGGAGCCTTGGTCGCCTTTCGGGACGGTGTAGAGCAGCTCGGCCTTGAAGCCGGGGGCGAGCTTCAGCTCGGAGGCGGGTGTGGCGGTGGCGAGCTCGGCCATGGCCTTGCGGGCATTACCGGCGGGGGCGGCGTCGGCCTTCTTGCCCTTTTCCTTGGGTTGGGCGGACGCAGGGAGCGCGAGGAGGAGGGCGGCCGCACAGAGCGGGGCGACGCGAGTGATCCAGAGAGATGAGCGAGACATGGGAAACAGGTGAAAAGAGAGACGCACGAGGGCGCGACTGGGTGTGGGTGAATTCCGCCTCTTCCGAGGCGTGATGCAGTGAAGACTAGAATTTGTAGGTGACGGTGACGTAGTAGGCGCGGGGCTGGACAGGGACGTACTGGAGCATGGTGTCGCGGCCCGTGGCGGGAAGCTCCGTGTAGCTCTGGCGGTCGCCGGGATTCACACCCCAGCCGCGCCACGTCATGACGCCTTCGCTATCGAGGACGTTGTTGATGTTGAAATTCACGGAGAGGGTCTTGGAGAACGTGTAGCCGGAGGAGAAGTTGAACTGGTTGAAGCGCGGCAGCGTGATGACGTTGGCGATATTGCCGGCGCGCTCGCCCATGTGCCGCCAGGAGAGGCTCGCGAAGTATTTCCGCGTGCGATACGTGGCGGTGGTGTTGAGGATGAAATCGGGGTTGTTGTCGGCGGGCTCGCCGGAGAAATCGAGATAGGTGTCGTCGTCGCGGCCATTCGCGCCGGGGACGAAGACCTTCCAGATGGTATTGGTCGATTTCTGCGCGGTGAAGACGCTGCGGAGACTGAGGCGGTCGGTGACCTTCATCTCGCCTTCGAGCTCGATGCCGTAGGACGTGACCATGTTGTAGATCGGGTCGGGGTAGTAGGGCGTGGCGCCGTCGGACTCGGTCGCCTGGGGGTTGCTGTTGACGTTGCCGAGCTGCGTCCAAAACGGCGTGGCGGTGAGCGTGATGCGCTTCAGCTTCCAACGATAGCCGAGCTCGGCCTGCAGGACGGTCTGCGGGCGGGGCTTGAGATTCGCGAGGCGGAAGGCGGAGGTGTAGGTGCGGAAGAAGGCGTAATCGGGGGCCTTCTCGCCGTCGGCATAGCGGACGTAGAAGGAGTTGTTCTCGTTGATCACGTAGTTGGTGGCGGCGGACCAGGAGAAGCTGCGGACGTTTTTATCGAAGTCCCATTTGGCGGCGGGATTCGGCACCTGGAAACGATTGTCGTACATCGTGTACGGATCGCCATCGGCGCCGCCGTAAGTGGGATCCCAGTTGCCGCTGGGATTTTGCGAGCCGGTCTGGTTATAGCCCTTCACGATGAAGTTCTCGGCGCGGAAACCCCAGTCGACGCCCCAGCGGGACGTGATGTCCCACTTGTGGCCGAAGTAGTAGGCGAACTGCCGGGCGATGCCCTCATCGCGCGTGTAGCCGACGCCGAGGGCGGTGAAGCCCTCGGGATTGGTGAGTTGCACGGGGCGGCCGCCGAAGCCGGCGACGGCGGTGAGCGCGGCGGCGGGCGTGCCGGCGGGGACATTGCCGGCGACGGCAGGTATCCAGACAATCGATACGGGCTCGGGCTGCTCGACCAGCGGCGAGGCTGTGCGGCCGCCGCTCGACTGACGGTCGGAGATGCCGGCGTAGCCGAAGTAGCCGCCGCCGGTGAAGGACATACTGCCGAGCTTCTTGGTGACCGAGAGGCGATCCATGATCTCGTCCATGTGCTCGTTGGCCACGCGACCGTTGTTGGTCCAAAACGCGTTCGGGAGGATCTGGCCGTTGGGGAGATTGGCGGAGCGGACGATCTGGCCGGCGTTGAAGAGGGCGTTGGCGTTGACGGTGTAGTTGCCGTTGGAGGTGACTTCCGCGAGGACGGCGCCGGTGTGGCGATCGGAGAAGCGGTAGAGGCCGGCAGGGACACGGCCATTCTGGCCGCCGCCGCTGAACTGGATGCCCATATTGCTGAAGAAATTCGGCCACTCGAGGCTGCGCGGCGTGACGCCGGAGCTGGAATTCCAGTCGGCCCAGTTGCGGCTGAATTTCACGTTGTGGTTGATCGACCAGCCATCGGCGAAGTCGTGCTTCCACTCGATGCCGCCGTAACGCTGACGCGAGCGCACAGCGTCGGTGGTGTCGAACGTGCCGAACTTGTCGTCGGCCTCGCGTGGAAACTGGTGCGAGCTCTTCGGAAACAGATTGGTGCTGAAGCGGCTGAGGCCGGCGTACTGCTTGGGATCCTGCGGATCGCGGGCGAGCAGGTACTCGTACCAGTGATTCCGGTCGTCCATGTACTTGCCGTAGAGCTTTACGGAGCCGTTGCCGTAGTCCTTGAAGAGATTGCCGCGGACGACGAAGCCGTCGTTCATCGGGTAGCCGATGGCGGGACGATGACCCTCGGCGTAGCGGTAGAAACCGCCGACGTTGTAGACCCAGCCTTTCGACCCGAGCGGGCCGCCAGCGGTGATATCGGTGCGGTAGGTGGGCGACCACTCGCCCTCGATGCCGAAGCGGCCGCGGACCTCGCCGCCGAAGCGCGCGGTGCCGATGCGGCTGATGTAGTTGAAGGCGCCGCCGGGGGAATTGGACGACGTGATGGACGCGCTGCCGCCGCGGACGGCCTCGATGCGCTGGAGCGTGGCATCGGGGCGGTTGAAGTACGAGGCGTTGTAGTTGCCGAAGGCGATGTTGGTGATCGGCAGGCCGTCCTCCTGCATGGAGACGTAGTACTGGCCGGTGGCGCCGTCGCTGCTATCGGCGGAGATGCCCCGCGAGTAAACCATGCCGCGAATCTCGCCGAGGGAGGAATTCACGAAGATGCCCGCGACGTTGAGGAGCATGTCGTCGGCGCTGAGCGGCACCTGCTCGGCGATCATGCTGGAGTCGATCGTGGCGATGGCGGTGGTGGCCTTTTTGGCCTCAGTGGCATTGAAGACGCCGGTGACGACGAAGTCCTCGAGCTTGAGGGCGTCGCCGGAGGCGGCGGTGACCGGGGCGTTGGCTGAGGTGGGAGCGGGGGCGGGCGCGACCTGCGCGTGGAGCGCGGTGGCGACGGCGGAAGTGGCAGCGAGGAGCGCGAAGGTGAGACGCGCGGGGTAGGTGCGGGTCATGGGGCAGCGGGACGGGTGGTGTTGTGGTGGTATGAGGATGGGCGCAGCGGGGAGGGAAACGAGCAGGCTCGGAGTGCTTGCGAATGTGTTGGGATTTTCTGCGCGTAAAGCGCGACGGCTCGGCGGGGACGCCTCGCCCTACCTAGGTTAGAAACGGCCGCTGAGGCCGACGGTGAAGGTGGTGCCGGGGTAGTTGAAGTATTCGACCTGGTCGGGGATGCCGCGGTAGCGCTTTTGCGGGACGTTGGTGAGGTTATCGATGTCGAGCGTGACGTTGAGCGAGGGGCGGACCTGATAGGAGAAGCCGAGGTTGATGAGCTTGCGGCTGAATCGGTACAGGTTGCGGCCGGGAGCGGTGGCGTTGTAGGTGTCGAGGTAGTCGGTCGCGTAATTGGCCAGCAGACGGGTGCTGAAGCGGCGGTATTTCCAAGAGAGCTGGGCATTGGCGGTGCGGGGAACGAAGCCGGCGACCTGGCCGGAGCTGAGCGGGACGGCGCTGTCGAATTTGCCGTGGGTATCGAGCACGGTGTAGTTGAAAAAGCAGGACAGGCCGCGGAGGACGCCGGGCAGGAAGGTGAACTGCTGCTGGTAGCTGAACTCCCAGCCCTGCACGACGGCGGTGCCGGCGTTGGCCGCCGAGAGGAGCATGTAGCCGGGGTATTCGCCGTTGTAGCCGTTGTCGTTGCCCGTGCCGAGGGTGCCCTGCTCGATGCCGTTGACGATGTAGTCGTCGATCGTCTTGTGGAACCAGCCGACCGAGAGGGTGCCCACCGGCTCGAAGTAGTACTCGAGCGTGGCATCCCAATTCTCCGCGGTCTGCGGGACGAGCGAGGGGTTGTTGACGGTGACGGTGCGGTTAGCCTCGTTGGGCGTGACGTTGGGGACGAGCGCGGTGAAACGCGGGCGGCCGAAGCCGGTCGACCAGCTCAGGCGGGCCTTGAGGTTCTCCGTGACGTCGTGCGAGAGATGCACGCTGGGGAAGGCCTTGCTGTAGTCGTCCTCGGTCTCGCGGAAATTGTTACCGTAGTCCTTGAGCGCGGAGCCCACGGGGTCGCGCGTCTGGTCGGCGGCGCTGGTGAGGGTCTGGGAGCGAACCCAGCCGAGGATCTCGTTGCGGGTGTTTTCGACGCGGACGCCGCCGAGGAAGCCGGTGCGGCGCAACCAGCCTTCGTGGCCGAGCTTGCCTTGGAGCATGGCGTAGCCGGCGGTGACGGTCTCGGTGACCTGGTTGGAGCCGGTGAACTTCGTGGTCTCGCGGAAATAGAGATCCTCGTTCCAGAGCGAGGGATCGATGACCTCGCGGGCGCGGATGAAGTGGGAGGTTTCCCACTGCGGGAGATTCCGGCCGGTCTTAACCTCGTCCATCAGCAGGATCGAATCGTCGGCGGGCAGAGGGCCGGTGCCCCGGTAGTTCCAGCGGCGGGAGGCGCTGCCGACGCCGGCAAGTTGCTCACGCCACTCGAAGCCGACCTTGGCGAAGACGGGCGCGCGGGTCGGGAGCGTGTAGCGGAAATTGCCGGTCACATCCTTCACCTCGTGGGTCTGGGTGTTGTTGCCGTTGGTGAGGGCGTTGGCGGCGGCGGGGCGGTAGTTGTTGGGATTGGTGAAATCGGGGCCGCCGTTCTGGATGAACTTCGGGTAGAGGTCCGACTCGGTGCGGTCGAGGATCCAGCCGACATTGGTGATGCGATTCACGAGGACGCCGCCCTCGCCGTTGCCGATATTGATGTGGGTCTGAGTGTAGCGGGCGTTGTAATCGATCTCCCAGGGGCCCTGCTTGTGCTCGGCGCCGAGGTCGACGCGGCGGAGGCGGTTGAAGAAGTTGTTGGGGCCCGTCATCGTGATATCGATCATCGAGGTGGCGACGGGGCGGATGGTCGTCACGCGATCGGTGAAGCCCGGGACGACGCTCGTGGTGGTCGCATTGGGCACGGTGTTCTGATTCTGGCCGTAGGCGCGGGTGTCGTACTGGCGGCGATACACCTCGGAGTGGTCGATGTAGGCGGCGTTGAGCGAGAGCTTGGTGCCGGGGGAGAGAAGGTAATCGATCTTGGTGTTGATGTTTTTCTGCCGGCGGTGGTTGTAGACATCGCCGGTGCGGTAATCCCAGACGTAGGCGGGCTGGGTGGTGGTATTCTGGAAATCGCGCAGGGTGGTGAACCAGCCGAGGGCGACCTCGCTGTTGAAGAGATTCACGACGACGCCGAGGTTCCGGCTGCCGCAGAAGACATCGAAGATCTCGGTGTAGGAGAGGTTGGCGAGAGCGTGAACGCGGTTCTGCTCCCGCTGCGGGATCTGCTGAGTGAAGGAGGGGGCGACGCGCGCGCTGAGGGTGTAGACGACGCGGCGTTTCTCGCGCATGCTGAGCGGGGAGCGGCTCTTGAAATTAATCGTGCCGCCCATCGACTCGGCGCTCTTATCGGGCGTCTGGCCTTTGATGAGCTCCACCTGGTCGAGCATCGCGGCGCTGATGTTATTGACGAAGATGGAGCGGCCCATGCCACCCTGGCCGGTCATGAGCGAGCCATCCATCGTGATGCTGTTGAGGCCCGCGCCCATGCCGCGGATGGTGAAGCCCGAGGGGTTGCCGCCGGCATCGAGCTCGCCGTACACGCCGGGAAAACGGAGGGCGACCTCGCCGGCGTTCATATTGGGGAGGTTGCCGAAGGAATCGGTGGCGGTGACGTTCTTAACGTTCTGAGCGTTGCGCTGCGCGGTGATGGCGGAGGCGTCGCCCTCGCGCTCACCGGTGACCTTGAACTCGGCGAGCTTGTAGATGCCGGTGGTGAGATCGAAATTCTGCACGGCGCGCTGGCCGGTGGAGATGGTCACGGAGCGGCGCGTGGGATCGAGGCCGATGTAGGTGACCACGACCTCGTGGGTGCCGGCGGGAAGGCCGGTGAGGGCGTAGCTGCCGGTCTCGTCGGCGAGCACGGAGAACTGGAGCTGCGGCACCTCGACGCGGGCGCCGGGGAGGAGATTGCTCGTGGCGGCATTGCTGACGGTGCCGGTGAGCGTGCCGGTGCCTTCGGCGGCGCGAGCGGTGACGGAACAGGAGAGGGCGAGCGCGAGGGCAAGCCACGCAAAGAAAGAAGGGCGGAGGACTCGGGGTAGCATGTGGGGTAGGGGTTGTTGGGGGTGGGGTGCGGCGGTAGTGCAGGGCAGCGTGGGCGCGGGAAGATTAAATGGGAGTACAAGAGCGCATGCTAACGGGAGTGGGTCCTTAGGCGGACGAAGCGCCTGCGAGCAGGCGGCTATGTGGGGGGCGGGAATCCTGAGGTCGCGGCGTAAAGCCGATCCTACAATGGAGCCTTTTTTTGTGAGTGGGTTAGAAACGGCCGCTGAGGCCGACGGTGAAGGTGGTGCCGGGGTAGTTGAAGTATTCGACGTGATCGGGGATGCCGCGATAGCGCTTTTGCGGGACGTTGGTGAGATTATCGATATCGAGGGTGACGTTGAGCGAGGGGCGGATCTGGTAGGCGAAGCCGAGGTTGATGAGCTTGCGGCTGAAGCGATAGAGGTTTCGCGCGGGTGAGGTGGCGTTGTACTGGGTGAGGGAGTCGCTCGCGTAGTTGGCGAGCACGCGCGTGCTGAAGCCGCGGTAGCGCCACGAAAGACTGACGTTGGCGGTGCGGGGGACGAAGCCCGCGACCTGGCCGCTGGTGAGCGTGGTGCGGGTGCCGAAGTCGCTGTGGGTATCGAGCACCGTGTAGTTGGCGAAGACGGAGAAGCCCTTCAGGAGACCGGGCAGGAAATTGAACTGCTGCTGGTAGCTGAACTCCCAGCCTTGCACGACGGCGGTGCCGGCGTTGAGCGTGGTCAGGAGCGTGTAGCCGGGGTACTCCCCGTTGTAGCCGTTGTCGGTGCCGGTGCCGAGCGTGCCCTGCTCGAGGTTGGGCACGATGAAGTCGTCGATCGACTTGTGAAACCAGGCGACCGAGAGGCTGCCGACCGGCTCGAAGTAATACTCGAGCGTCGCATCCCAGTTTTCCGCGGTTTGCGGGAGCAGCAGGGGGTTGCTCACGGTCACGGTGCGGGCGGTCTCGTTGGCTGCGACGCTGGGCGTGAGGGCATTGAAGGCCGGGCGGCCAAAGCTCGTCGACCAGCTCAGGCGGGCTTTCAGATTTTCCGTGACGTCGTGGGAGAGGTGGACGCTGGGAAACGCCTTCGTGTAGCTGGCGTCGATCTCGCGGAAATTGCCGAAGTCGCGCAGCGCGGAGCCGGCAGGATCGCCCTGCTGATCGGCGACGCTGCTCAGGGTTTGGTTGCGGATCCAGCCCGCGATCTCGTTTTCGGTTTTTTCCGCGCGCACCCCGCCGAGGAAGTCGGTGCGACCGAGCCAGCCTTCGCGGCCCAGCCTGCCCTGCAGCATCGCGTAGGCGGCGGTGACGGTTTCGACGACCTCGCTGGCGCCGGAGTATTTGGCGGCCTCGCGGTAATAGTTGTCTTCGCGCCAGAGCGTGGGATCGACGACCTCGCGGGCATGAATGAAGTGCGATGCCTCCCACTGGGGCATGTTGCGACCGGTCTTCACCCGGTCCATCGTCAGCAGCGAGGGATCCGCGGGAAGGGCGGTGGCGCCGATGTAGCTCCACCGACGCGAGGCGTTGTCCTCGCCGCCCACCTGCTCACGCCATTGGAAGCCGGTCTTGGCGAAAACGGGCGCGCGCACCGGCAGCGTGTAGCGGAAATTGGCGGTGGCTTCCTTGACCTCGTGGGTGAGGGCGCTGTTGGCGTTGACGAGGCCGTTGGGCGCGGGGCGATAGTTGGCGGGGTTGGTGAAATCGGGGCCGCCGTTCTGGATGAATTTCGGAAAGAGGTCGGACTCGGTGCGGTCGAGAATCCAGCCGACGCTGGCGATGCGATTGATGAGGGAGGCGCCGTCGCCGTAGCCGATGTTGATGTGCGTCTGGCTGTAGCGGGCGTTGTAATCGACCGCCCACGGACCCCACGTGTGCTCGGCGCCGAGGTCGACGCGGCGGAGGCGGTTGAAGTAGTTGGTGGGTCCGGTCGACGTGATATCGATGACCGAATTGGCGACGGGACGGACGACGGTCACGCGGTCAGTGTAGCCGGGGACGATGCTCGAGTTGGTGGCATTGGGCACGGTGTCCTGATTCTGGGTGCCGGTGAAGGCGCGGACATCGTACTGGCGCCGGTGCATCTCGGAGTGATCGACGTAGGCCGCGGCGAAGGAGAGCTTGGTCGCGGGCGAGAGGCGGTAGTCGACCTTGGCGTTGATATTTTTCTGCGAGCGGACGTTGTAAACATCGCCGGTGCGGTAATCCCAGATGAAGGCGGGCGACGTGGCGGTGTTTTGGAAATCGCGCTGGCTCGTGAACCAACCGAGCGCGGTCTCGCTGGTGAAGACGTTGACGACCACACCGAGATTGCGCGCGCCGCCGAGCACGTCGAAGACCTCCTGATAGGTGACGGTGCCGAGGCCGTGGACACGGTGCTCCTCACGCAGCGGTATCTGCTGGGTGAACGGCGGCGCGACGCGCGCGGAGAGGGAGTAGGTGACGCGGCGCTTCTCGCGCAGGCTGAGCGGCGAGCGAGTTTTGAGATTGAGCGTGCCGCCCAGCGATTCGGCGCCCTTGTCGGGCGTGTGACCCTTGATCAGCTCCACCTGATCGAGCATCGCCGCGGTGATGGTGTTGATGGTGACGGCGCGGCCGAGGCCGCCCAGGCCGGTCATGAGCGCACCATCCATGGTGACGCTATTGAGGCCGGGGCCCATGCCACGGATGGTGAAGGCGACGATATTGCCGGTGGGGTCGAGCTCGCCGTAGACGCCGGGCAGGCGGAGCGCGACTTCGCCGGCATTCATGTTGGGAAGGTTGCCGAAGGAGTCGGTGGCGGTGACGTTTTTGAGATTCTGCGCGTTGCGCTGCGCGGTGATGGCGGAGGCGTCGCCCTCGCGCTCGCCGATGACCCGGAACTGGGCCATTTGGTAGATGCCGGTGGTGAGATCGAAATTCTGCACGGCGCGCTGGCCGGCGGAGATCGTCACCGGCCGGTGCACGGGATCGAGGCCGATGTAAGAGACGACGACCTCGTGCGTGCCGGCGGGAAGATGATCGAGACTGTAGCTGCCGGTCTCATCGACCAGGGTGGAAAGCTGGAGCCGCGGTAATTCGACCCGGGCACCCTCAAGGAGATTGCCGGTGGCAGCGTTGCTGACGGTGCCGGAGAGTGTGCCGTTGGAACCGGCGGCGCGAGCAAGGGAGAAAAAAGTTAACGCGAGCACCAGGCAGGCAAGCACGCGGGAAAGAACGGAGACGCGCGAGGCGAGATAGCTGGACTTCATGGCGAGTTGAAGATGCGCCACTTGGGAGAGCCGGAAGGGGGAGAGAATTGAACAGGAAGAGCGGGGCGGACGGGAAGAAATAAACGCCACATATCCGCATTATCCGCGGTCAGAAGTTTTTGACCGCGGAGTATACGGAGAGCGCAGATGATCTGATGCGCTCCCTTCTCTTCCGGCTAGCTTGCGAGGGCGAATCCCTCGGGCGCCGCACAGCTGCCTTCGCCCAAGGCTGAGGGCGGAAGGCGGGGCGGGTTAATTAGAGACAGCTCAGGGCAGCGTCTTGAGCTGCACGTCCTTGAACTGGGCGGTCATCGGCGGGCCCTTGTGGAGCTGGAGCGCGAGGACGCCGGACTTGGACGCATTGGCGGAATCGTCGTCGGTCACATCGGCGGTGAGCTTGCCGTTCACGAAGTGCTGAATGTGGTTCCCTTTCGCGACGATGCGGAGCTCGTTCCACTCGCCAAACTTGTAGGTGGCGGCGAGATCGGCGGCGGAGGTGGGCGTGGCGAGGGTTTCGACCTTCGGCTTGTCCTTGCCCTTCTTGTCCTTCTCGGTGCCGGGGCTGATGCGGATCTTCTGGCCCGGCTGCATCAGGATGCCGCGGCCCTTTTCCTCGTAGAGCATGCCGATGTATTTGCCGGTATCGATGTCGGCCTGATAGCCGCCGACGACGAAGGTGGCGGGATCCACGAGCTTGCTGCGATACTGCACGCCGGAATTGGCCTGCTTCTTCTCGTTTTCGCCGGTGAGCTTGAACTTCAGGCGCAGCTCGAAATTGGCGGGCTGGCCGTCTTTCCAGACGAGGAAGGTATTGGCCGGAAGATCCTTTTCATCCTTGGTCTGGCCGGTGATGGCGCCGTCGCGGACGGACCAGAGTTTGGTATTTCCATCCCAGCCGGAAAGGTCTTTGCCGTTGAAGATGGATTTGAAGCCGGCGTCGGCGGCGAAGGCCGACGTGGCGAGCGTGAGAGCGAGGAGGAGGGGACGGAGGTTCATGGAGGAGGGGTGACGGAGGAGAAGGGAGAAAGGAGAAGGGGAGGGGGGAACGCTAATCTGCGCTAATCTTTTTGGAGGAAGGACGGGGGGGATTTGCGGGCCTCGCCTGATCGGCGATGCGCGGCGGCTGCGCTTAGAGCGTTTCGAATTTAAAACATAGCCACAGATAACACAGATGGCACCGATGAAGAAATCTGTGATATCCGGGGCTACGGTTTTGCGAAAATGCCTTAGTGGTTGTGGGGAGCGGCGGGCGCGGGGGTGGCGGCGGGGGTGGGGTTGGCCTTGAGGTAGGCGTCGACGTTCTTGGTGATGACGAGCTGGCCGTACATCACGGTCCAGTGACCGGGGAAGGTGCAGACGTATTCGTAGACGCCTTCGTCGCGGAAAGGGCGGAGGCGCAGGGTCTCGCTCTGGCCGGTCTCGAGGAGCTTGGTGGCGGCGATGATCTCGCGCGATTCGCCGACCCACGCGCGACCCTGGCGGTCGATGTGCTCGGGCGGGAGCTGCTGGGCCTCGGTGCCGACGCGCATGCGCGCGCCGGGCTCCACGACGACGAGGTTGTGGGGCATCACATCGGGATTCTCGAAGGTGATGTCGATCGCCTTGCCGGTGGGCGCGACGAGGCGCGGGACATCGTACTTCATCCCCTCGACGACGGCGCGGACGACGAAGGCGGTGGTGCGGAGGCCGGCGATGGTCTTGCGCATGGCCTCGGCCTCGGCGGCGGGCAGCGTGCCGATGAGCTCCTCGGTGACCTGAATCGTCTCGATGTAGTCGCGGCTGGTGCGCTCGTTGGCGGAAGTCTTGCCGGCCCACTGGACGAGGGCCTTGGCGGCGACGGGCACGGCCGCAGGCGTCCAGCTGTCGCGCGGGAGAGTGCGGATGCCCTGCGCGGCGGTGGGAACTTGATAGCCGCGCTCGATCATGCGGCCTAGCGCGGCGAAGACGGCGGCGGGTTCGCGGCGCGTGCTGACGGCGGTGCGGATGGCGTCGCGCTGGGTGGCGGCGATGATGTGATCGGGACCTTGGAACTCGGTGATCGGCTGCGCGAGCAGCGGCATCACGCGGTCGTAGGCGGTGGCGCGGAGTTCGACCTTGGGGATGAGGTGGATGGCGCCGAGGAGACTCTGATAAGAGAGCGGCGAGCCAGCCGTCTCGGTCCAGAGCTTGTCGAGCGAACCGTCCGCGAGGGCGACGGCGGCGAGGGCGTAGGAGCGGCCCTCGGCGGTGTCGGTGAGGCCGAGCTTGAGCAGCGCGGCGCGATGCGGGCGCAGCGAATCGGGCGACTGGGCGAGGAGGAGGCGGCCTACGCCGCGGGTATCGACCTCGGCCGGCGACTCGAGCGCCGCGACGAGGAGCGCGACGGGCTGGGCGTTGCGGGCCTTGGCCAGGATGGCGAGAGCCTCGGCGCGGACGGTCTCGGAAATGCCACTGCGGCTGAGGAGATTTTCCGCGACATCGGGCGTGCGCGGCATCTTGAGGATATCCGAGACATTGAGCGTGCGCAGCAGGTAGCGGACGCTGGCGGGATCGCCGCCGGCGATGGCGGCGCCTTCGCCGAGGCTCTTGCGCCACTGCGGGCGGAGCTGGCGGAGGGTTTCGCCAATGGTGTAGTCGAGATAATAATCGACCTCCTTCTTGGTGGCGGCGAGCACGGCTTCGACGGCGCCGAGCTCGGGGAAGAAACTGGCGGTGCGGACGGCGTGGAGCCGCACGCGAGCGCTGTCATCCGCGGCGAGGCGGCGCAGTTCGGTGAGGGCGTTGGGCACGCGATCGCGCCAGTAGCCGAGCACGCGGACTGCCTGCGCGCGGGCATCGGCCGCGGGGGAATTGAGGACCTGCTGGAGGAGATCGACGTCGACGACGTTGTGCCACTGATGAACCCAAAGGGCCTCGAGGCGGTGGTGTTCGTAGTCGGGCGATTTCTTGTCGAGCTTGGCGAGCCAAGCCTTGGTGGCGGCGATGACCTTCTGCGCGTCGTGCTTGCCGAGCTCGACCTTGGCGAGATTGCGGATCTGGTTTTCCTTCCGCTTCAGCAATTCGAGGAGCGCGGGAATGGGCTCGCCGTCGATGTTGGGCTGCCACGCGAGCGGGCGGCCTTCGGCGGTGATGCGATAGATGCGACCGTGCGCGTGATCGCGATTGGAGTCGCGGAGATGGCTCTGCAAGTGGCCGATGAGGGGATTATGCCAGTCGACGATATAGAGCGCGCCGTCGGGACCGGTGGCGGTATCGATCGGGCGGAAGTTGGGATCCTTCGACTGGACGATATCCGGCTCGCGGGTGCCTTTGATGCCGGAGCCATCGTCCTCGAGATTGACGCGGTAGATGCCTTGGAAACCGATGACGTTGGGGTTGAGATAATCGCCCCAATACTCGTCGGGGAAGTGTTTGCTGGTGAGGATCGTGCTGCCGGCGGAGGGGCGCGACGGACGCTCCCAGATGGTCTTCAGGCGCGGGTGCTTGCCGGGGTAGTCGAGCTTGCCGGAGAAGGCGGGGCCCCAGTACGTGTTGTTGCCGGTGGCATCGGTGATGATGTCGTTGCCCCAGTAGTCGAAGGCGCGGCCGTGGGGATTGGCGAAGCCGTAGGCGATGTACGTCTCGAACTTCGACGTGAGCGGCTCGTAGCGGTAGATCGCGCCATCGATATTGCGGACGGCACCGGCAACAGTCTCGACCTGCGAACGATGGAACACGCCGTCGCTAAACAGGATCGCGCCGCCCGGCTCGTAGATGAGCGAATTGGCGGTGTGGTGGGAGTCGGCGGAGTCGAGGCCCATGAGGACGCGCTCCTTGGTGTCGCCCTTGCCATCGCCATCGGTGTCGCGGACGAACCAGACGTCGGGGGCCTGCATGACGAGGATGCCGTCCTTGAAAAACTGGAAACCCGTGGGGCAATTGAGGTCGTCGAGCCAGGTGGTGCACTTATCGGCGCGGCCATCCTTGTCGGTGTCCTCGAGGATGATGATCTTGTCGCCGTTCTTCGAGGTGGGCGTGCGCTCGGGATAGTTCGGCCAGACGGCGACCCAGAGGCGGCCCTTGGTATCGAAGTTCATCTGGAGCGCCTTCGCGAGCTCGGGGAACTGCTTCTCGCTCGCGAAGAGATTGGCCTTGAGGCCGGGGGCGAGGGTCATGAGGCCGACCGCCTCGTCGCCGTCGACGAAGGGATACGTGCCGTCGATATTCGGGCCGGGCTTGTTGGTGCCGAAGGCGGTGACGACGGGCATCGGGAGCATCTCGACGGGGCCGGTCTTGCCGGCGGCGAGAGCCCAGGCCTTGCGCTCAAGATTAGCGGTCATCACATCGCGCTGCGCCATCTCCTCCATCATCACCTGCGTGTTGGTGATCTTGGGCGCGTCGGGGTGGGAGACGTAGGCGATCTTGGAGCGGTCGCCGTAAACATTGTAGCCATCGACGGTGCGATAGCGCGAATGCCACATGAGGTTCTTCGCATTGACGGCCGCGCGGAGGTTCGCGCCCTCGAGGGTGCCGAAGAGGGCGGGCGTGGTGCCGCCGAAGATGGCAGGGTAAATCTTTTCCGTGAGCTTGGCCTCGCCGCCGCTGCTGAGGTGGACGCCGTTGATGGTGAGCGCAGGCTCGTTCTTCTGCGCGGCCTCGGTGAAGAGCTGCTGCGACGGGGCGAAGAGATCGACGAAGGTGACGCCCGCCATGTCGCGCGTGACCTCGGCCATCGCCTGCGTGTAGAGCTTCAGATTCTCGTTGATCTTGGGATCGTACGCGTAGTTGGGGTCGCGGTGCTTCTCGGTGGCGATCGGGGAGAAGAGGAGGATGCGCGGGGCACCGAGGCCGTTGTAGTTCTTGGCGCGCGTCTCGCGGAGATAGGTGGCGAGGTCTTCCTTGAACTTGGCGACACCCTCGGGGCCGGCAAAGGACTCGTTGTAACCGAAGAAGGCGAAGACGGTGCCGGCCTGGACCTTGGTGAGCCACTCGTCGGGCGTGCCGAAATCCTTCGAGCGCGCGCGGGCGGTGACCTCGTCACCGGCGACGGAGAGATTGCGGATGACGAGCTGGTGATTCGGATGCTGCGCGAGCATCATCGTCTCGAGCCAGCCGTGGTGCTGCATGCGGTCGGCGAGGCCGTTGCCGACGATGGCGATGCGTTCGCCGGGATTGAGCTGGAACGGCGCGGCGGCGGGCGCGGGAGTCTGCGCGAACGCGGAGGCGTGGAGCGCAGTGAGCGCGCTGAGCGCGAAGAGAGTATGGGCAGGGCGGAGCGTCACGGGCGGTAAGACGTTAGGGTTTGGAACTGGGATACGGAGGCGGGGAACCGGGGAACGCGCGGCCACTGGCCGGGCAGCCCCTACAAGGGGTAATGTAGAGGGCTGCCCGGAGCTGGGCGAGTCTTACGACCCACCCAAATATCAGGCCTGCTTCACCTTTTCCCATTTCCGCGACTTGGCGGATTTGAGGACGGCGTCGACGACGTAGTCGGTGGCGAGACCATCCTTGAAGTTGGGCGTGCAGCCCTTGCCGCTTTCGAGGCCGCGGACGAACTCGACCATCGCGTGGATGAAGCTGTGCTCGTAGCCGAGCTGGAGGCCGGGGACCCACCAGTTGCCGCAGTAGGGATGATCGCCGTCGGAGACGTGGATGCTCTTCCAGCCGCGCTCGGGACCCTCGTCGCTGTGGTCGAAGACCTGGAGGCGATGGAGATCATGCAGATCCCACTTGAGGCTCATGTGCTCGCCGTTGACCTCGAAGGTGTAGAGCGCCTTGTGGCCGCGGGCGTAGCGGGTCGATTCGAAGAGACCGAGCGAGCCGTTGTTGAAGTGGCAGTGGAAGATGCAGGCGTCGTCGATGCCGACCTTCTCGACCTTGCCGGTGATGTTATGTTTGCGCTGCTTGACGAACGTCTCGGTCATCGCGCTCACGTCCTTGATGCCGCCGTTGAGCCAGAGGGCGGTGTCGATGCAGTGGGCGAGGAGATCGCCGGTGACGCCCGAGCCGGCGACCTTCACATCGAGGCGCCAGAGGCCCGTGCCGCCCTGCGGGAGCTCGGGATTGATCGTCCAATCCTGGAGGAAGTTGGCGCGGTAGTGGAACACGCGGCCGAGCTTGCCGGCATCGATGAACTGCTTGGCGAGGACGACGGCGGGGCAGCGGCGGTAGTTGTACCACACCATGTTCGGCACCTTGGCCTTCTCGACGGCCTTGAGCATCTTCTCGGCTTCCTTGCCGTTGAGGCCGAGGGGCTTTTCGCAGAGGATCATCTTGC
>JAZKEV010000165.1:0-17480 GCA_040386765.1 Verrucomicrobiota bacterium
CAAGGCCTCGGCGCGGGGGCACGCAGCTCCGATATCGGATGGCACACTCCAGTTCTAAGATCTAAAATGCTCGAACCTATTCCCCGGCTCTTACTCCTCGTCGTCGTCTTCGTCGGGGCGCTCGAGTTCGTCGCGGCACTCGGCGATGACGCGGAGCCAGACTTCGCGGAGGTCGAAGAAGCGGGAGAGGGCGGGCTCGCGCCACTGTTTCACGGCGCGGTGGCGGAGGGCGGCGTTGTCGTTGAGGAGCGCGAGGGAGCCGTTGAGCGCGCTGAGGGCGCGCTTGAAGAGGCTGATGGCCATCGCGTAGTCGCCGAAGTCGAGCGCGTGGATCGCCTGGACGGCCTGCTCTTCGCCGCGGTGGAGCGACGACTGGAGGGCGAGGGCGAGGGGCTGCGGGACCTTGGTGGCATCGGCGGCGATCATCTCCCAGGAGCGATAGAGGCTCAGGTAGATGGACTTCGTCGCGATGAAGATCGGGTTCTTGTGGAGGGTGTAGACATCGTCTTCATCCTCGCTGGGCGCTTTGTCGGCGTCTTCGTCGAGGACGGCTTCGGCGCCTTCACGCTCGTCGGTCCAGTCTTCGTCGCCCCAATGCATCTGCTCAGCCACGCGGTCGATCCGGTCAGGACCTTCGCAGGCCTCGTAGAATTTAACGTAGCGGTGGATCGCCTGATCCTGATCGCGCAAATAGCGTTCCCAATCGAATTCATTCCAAGCCAGATCGCCGCGATCTTCCCACTGGTTGTCAGAGCCGCCGTCGGAATCGAAGTTGCTCATCTCTTGGTCGGAAACTGAGAATGGACCGAGGCGAAATGCAAGCGCGGTTTGCGCATCGGAACCGGGTTTTGGGTTTGGAGTTTTGGGTTTTGAGTTTTCAATTCGTTGGTCTTTCGCCTGCGTAGACCTAACCCTCGCCACCTTAAACGCATAACCCATGCCTGACGTGCTTCACGAAACGGTTTTCTTCACCGGCCATGTGCAGGGGGTGGGGTTTCGCTATGCTGTGTTGCAGGTAGCCAAGGAGTTCGACGTCACGGGCTTTGTGACCAACCTGTCCGATGGGCGGGTGCAGCTGGAGGCCGAGGGTACGATGGGGGATGTGCGGGCGTTTGTCGAAGCGGTGGAGGAGAAAATGCACGGCTACATCCGCAAGGTGGAGCGCACGAGCAAGAAGCGGGTGGCGCAGTTTGCGGGGTTCGTCATAAAATAACCATGCCTGACGCCCGAACTGACACCCCCACCGCCCCGGAAGTCGCTGCGCTCGAAGTGCGCGGGCTGGTGAAGGATTTTGCCGTGGGACTGCGCGGAGTGAAGCTGCGTGCGGTGGATCACGTGACGCTGCGCGTGGCGCAGGGGGAGATTTACGGGCTGCTGGGGCCGAATGGCTCGGGGAAGAGCACGACGATCAAGATGCTGCTGGGGCTGCTCGAGCCGACGGAGGGCGCGTGCAGCATCTTCGGGATCGCGAGCGGGCGCGTGGAGGCGCGGCGCGACGTGGGATACCTGCCGGAATCGCCGTACTTCTACCGGCACCTCACGGGGCGGGAGCTGGTGCGCTTCTACGGGCGGATGTGCGGGCTCGGTGCGCCGCGCTTGAAGCCGCGGGTGGCGGAGGTGCTGGCGATCGTGGGGCTGAGCGAGGCGGCGGACCGGCGGGTGGGGACGTATTCGAAGGGCATGCTGCAGCGCGTGGGACTGGCGCAGGCGATGGTGCACGATCCGCGGCTGCTCATTCTCGATGAACCGACGGCGGGCGTGGACCCGGTGGGCTCGGCGGCGATCTCGGAGCTGATTCTGAAGCTGAAGCAGGAGGGCAAAACGATCCTGATCACCTCGCACCTGCTCGGGCAGATCGAGGATATCTGCGACCGCGTGGCCATCCTGGATCGCGGGAAACTGATCGTGGAGGGCTCGGTGCAGGAGCTCGTGGGCCGCACCGACCGGCAGGCGCTGGTGATCGAGGCGCTGCCGGAAAATGAGCTGGCGGATTTGCGGGCGTGGCTGGCGGCGCGCGGTCGCACGCTGGAGGCGGTGGAGACGCCGCGGTCGCGGTTGGATCGGGTGTTTCTCGAGCGGGTGGGGAAGGGTGGCAAATCGGCGGAGGGCGGGCGATGAACGTGACCCGAGTGCCCTTTTCCCTGACGCGCACGCTGCTGATCGCGCAGAACACGCTGCTCGAGGCGGCGCGGCAGCGGCTGTTTAACTTCCTGCTGTTTCTCGCGCTGGCGCTCGTGCTCGGGGCGCGGTGGTTTCGCGATTTCAACTTCGGCGCGCCGGAGCTGAAGTTTCTCGCGGACTGTGGGTTTGGCGCGATGGCGTTTTTCGGCGCGGCGATGACGGTGGCGGCGACGGCGCAGCTCTTCTTCAGTGAGATCGAGAATCGCACCGCGCTCACCCTGCTGGCGAAGCCGGTGTGGCGGACGGAATTCGTGCTCGGGAAATTTCTCGGGGTGGTCGCACTGGCCGCGATGTTTTGCGCGCTGCTCACGGGGCTGCTCATGTTGGTGCTGTGGTGGCGCGAGGGGGAGCTCATGCAGCAGTTTCCCGATACCTTCGGGGGAAAGCGGGCGATCAGCTACGCCACGGTGGCGCTCGCGGGGGGCTTGCAGTGGCTGAAACTCGCGGTGCTCGCGGCGTTTGTGCTGCTGGTGGCGAGCTTTGCGCAGACGCAGCTCTTCACGATCGTGACGGGCTTCTTCATCCTCGTGATCTGCCACCTGCAGTACCTCGCGCAGGATGTCTATGCGCGGGGCGGCTCGGCGCTCGGGCAGGTGCTGGGGCGGGGGATCGCGGCGATCTTTCCCAATTTCCAGCTGTTCACGCTGGCCGATACGCTCGTGGCCTCCGAGGCTCCCATCGGCGGGCATGTGGCGCGCATCGCGGTGTACGCGCTGGGCTACATGGCGGTGGCCGGAGCGCTGGCCGTATTCAGTTTTCGGAGACGCGAGATCTAGGGCGTGCTTTCAAAATGGTTTGTCATTCTGAGCGCAGCGAAGAATCCACGGCTACGGATACCCTGCCGCTTTCTACGCGTGGATTCTTCGCTGCGCTCAGAATGACAGAGGTGGCATGTCACGACCAAAACGCGCAGCCTCCCAGCGGCGCCGCCTCGCCCTCCCTCGGCAGAGACGCATGACCGCGGCCAGACTTCTCACCCTGGCGATCGTGCTCGTCGTGCTTGCGCTGGGCGGCACGGTGTTGGAGCAGATCGCGAAGCCGGTGTGGACGGAGGCGCGCGCGCGACAGCCGGCGCTGCGGCTCGACTCCTCGATGGCGGCGGCAGGGCAGGGGGTGACGCTGGCGCTGCTCGGGGGCTTTCGCGCGCTGGTGGCCGATGCCGTGTGGGTGCGGATGTATGTGCAGTGGGAGAATCACGACCTCCCCGGCGTCGAGACGCTCATCCGGCTGGTGACGGCCATCGATCCGCGGCCGGTTTATTTCTGGCTGAACGGGGCGCGGATCGTGGCGTACGACCTCACCTCGTGGCGGATCATGATGGCGGGGGGCTATGATACGACCCCCGAAGGGGTGCAGACCCGCATCGGGCACGAGCAGGCGGGCCTGGCGTTGCGGCAACTGGATGCGGCGATGACCTTCCACCCCCAGAACGCCGATCTCTGGATCGAACGGGCCAATATCCAGCTCAACCGCCTCGGCGACCCGGCGGCGGCAGCCGAAAGCTATCGCCGGGCCTATGAGCAGCCTAACGCCCCCTACTATGCGGCGAGACTCCACGCGGAGCTGCTGAAGCGACTAAATCGCAAAAAAGAGGCCTTGGACTGGCTGAAAAAGGTGTATGCGCAATTGCCACCCAATGACGAATCCGCGCAGCCTGAATTAATCCTAGAGCGAATCCGCGAGTTGGAGCGCGATCTGAATGTACCTGCTGAGCAAGTAATTCGCAAATAGATGGATGGAGGGTTCGTGTAATTGCGTATATCGGGCCCTCAGCCTTTGACAGGCGGGAATGCAGGATGCTTGCTGAAGGCGCTTCACCATGGTCGTAAATTTCCCCGTCCTGATTATCGGCCTCCTCCTCCTCTGGTTTCCGCGCCAATGGTTGCGGCTGGGCAAAGTTATCGGTCACCGAAAAAAGCATCGCACGGGGGGCGACGAGCCGTGGAAGACGCGTGAGCCGGGCGATCCGCGGCTGAGTTTTCGCGAGTTTGGGAAGATGAGAAACTATGTGGACCTGCTGCGCGGCGCGGTGGGCTCCGTGGCGATTCTGGGTGGCTCGACGATCGAGGCGGGCCTCCATGTGGGACCGCTCTCGGATCGCACGGACGCTCGCATCGTCCTCGTGATCCAGCTGGCGATTTTGCTGATCGGGGTGCTGATCCAGATGACGCGCTACGAACGGAAGCACCTGAGTTTTTACGCGCCGGTGTTTTATATCGCGGGCCTTTCCCTGGCGCTCTGCGGACCGTGGGGCGCGTTGTTCGCTTTCACGATGGTGTGGGCCTTCAGCCCGCTCTTCGGGAATGGCGAAGTGTTCCTTCTCATCTACGCGATCATGCTGGTGGTGTTTGGCAAATTCCTGCACGAGACCACGGTGGCGTTGCCCATCGCGGCGGGCGTCTTTTGTTTTCTACCCGCGCTGCTGAGTCTCTTGATGAGGAAACCCCTGGTGGTGTTCACGCGCAAGGCGTCGTCGGGTGCGGGCGGCTGATGTGAGCGCGGGCTTCGGCGAAATCTGGATTGGCGCCGCGCGGCCCCGCACGCTGCCCGCGGCGATCGCACCGGTGCTGGTGGGTACGGCGCTCGCGTGGCACGATGGCCGGCTCATCCCGGCCGCGGCGCTGCTGTGCCTCGCGTTTGCGCTGCTCGTGCAGATCGGGACGAACTTTGCCAACGACTACTTCGACTTCGTGAAGGGCGCAGATACCGCCGCGCGCGTGGGCCCGCGGCGGGCGGTCGCGGCCGGCCGCGTGTCGCCCGCGACGATGAAGCGCGTGATGATCGGGACGTTTGTCGCGGCCTTCGCGGTGGGGCTTGGCTTGCTCGTGTGGGGCGGGCCTTGGCTGCTGGCGATCGGGGTCGCGAGCATCCTTTGCGGGATCGCTTACACGGGCGGGCCTTTTCCGCTGGCGTATCACGGCCTCGGGGACGTGTTCGTGTTTCTTTTCTTTGGATTGGTCGCGGTGGGCGGCACGTACTTCGTGCAGGCGGGGCGGGTGACGGTTGATGCGCTGCTGGCGGGGGCGGCCATCGGCGCGCTGGCGGCAAATATTCTCGTCGTGAACAACTATCGCGACGTCGAGACCGATGCCGCCGCAGGCAAGCGCACGCTCGTGGTGCGGCTGGGGCGTGGCGCGGCGCGGGCGCAGTTTGTGGCCTCGCTCGCGGTGGCGGCGGCGGTGCCGGTGGTCTTCGCGGTCGGCCGAGGCTTCTCGCTGTGGTGCCTGCTGCCGTTGGCGCTCGCGCCGCTGGGCTGGGCGCACGCGCGGCGACTGCGGGAAAGCAAATCGCCCAGCGAGCTGATAGCTCTGCTGGGCGATATGGGAAAGCTGCTGGCGCTGTATGCGCTGCTGCTGGCGGCCGGGCTGTCGGTTTAGTTCTATATATGCCGCCTCGGGAGAGGCGGGGTTAGCGCAGGCGTGCCGTACTATCGGTCCCTGCGCTCACGCGCAGGGCTACGAAGGTAGAACAGGCAGCAAAGTCGCTTAGGCGACGTGCGCAGCCAGCTTGGCCTTGATTGTTTGCTTGGGCATCATGCCCACGAGCGTCTCCACAACCTGGCCGCCCTTGAAGATAATCATCGTCGGGATGGCCTTGACGCCATACTCGGCGGCGACGGCGTCGTGCTCGTCGATGTTCACCTTCGCGATCTTGAGTTTGCCGTCGAGCTCGTTGGCGATCTCCTCGAGGACGGGCGCGATCGCCTTGCACGGGCCGCACCACGGGGCCCAGAAGTCGACCAACACCGGAGTGGTGGACGAAGCGATGGTGCTCTTGAACGTATCGGTGGTGAGGTTGGCGATCTTTTCAGACATGGTGTTTAATGATTAAGAAACAAGAGAATCGAAAACAGTAAGGACGCAACTGCGGCCAGCCCACAGAGCCCCACAATCCACGACGGCACAGGAGGCGGAGGCTCGCGGCGCGGTGCCGGCGGCACGGGAGAGGAACGCGGTGCCGCCATCGGAGGCGGCCTAGCGCGGACGCGACTTGTCGAGGATCTCGGCGAGCTCGCGTGGATCGAGCGTCTCCAGCCGTTTGTCGCGGCGCTTCAGCTCTTCGAAGGTCTTCACGACGGTCTCCGTCATGTGCTCGTGCGTATCCTGCGAGCCGCCGACGAGGACAAATTGATCGCCGGTGGTGATGCGCTTGTGGCCGTCTTCGTTGTCGAGACCGACACCGACCAGTCCCACGGGGCCGGGAGCCTTCTTGGGTGGCTGCGGACGTTTCCGTCGCGAGGGCTTGCTGGAATCTTTACTCACGGGCTCACCGTGGGCGGGTTGTTCGGAGTTTCAAGCGACTTTTCCCGATTGGTCGGTGTCTCCGGGGGCTCCGCTTCGGCGGCCGACACGGGAACCACCGCGTGCTCAGCGGGAGCGGACTCCGGTGCGGCGGCGGGCTCTTCGGTGGGCGCAGGGGCTTGGGCGTCGGCCGATACTGAGATGCTCGGCTCGACGACCGCGACGGTTTCGGCGGCGACGATCATGATCGCCGGCGCGGGGGCAGGCGCGGCTTCGCTGGAGGGCGCCGCTTCTAAAGCAGGTGTAGGGACCGCTTCGCTGAGCGGAGTTGTTGTCGCTGCCGTTTCGGCACCGAGCACGGGCGCGAGAGGAAGATCGGGCACGACGGCCTCGACGATGATGTCGGTGAAGGCCTCGCTTTGGCGGATGCGCAGCTTCTTGAGGCGGGTCAGCTCGAGCACTGCGAGGAAGGTCGCGACGAGCCGGCGCAACGTCACGCCTTCGGGAAAGAGATTGGAAAAGATGAACGTCGATTCCGTCTGCGTGCGCGTGAGGATCCACTCCATCTGGTCGGAGACAGTGACCGATTCGTCGTGGATCTCGCCGACGACGAGCTTCTCGGCGAGACGGCGGAGGACGATGTTGAAGGCGTTCCAGAGCTCGATGCGATCGACGCTCTTGAGCGGGCGGTTGGTGAGGTCGACGTTGAGCTCGGAGACGTGGCGAGCCATCAGATTCTGCCGAGTCTCGACCAACTCGGCGAGCTTCACGGCGGCGTCCTTGAACTTCTTGTATTGGAGAAGCTGATGCACGAGCTCCCAGCGCGGATCGACCTCCTCGTCGTCGGCATTGGGGTCGATGGCGTGCAGGCCCTTGGGGAGCAGCATGCGGCTCTTGATCTCCATCAGCGTGGCAGCCATCACGAAAAACTCGCCGGCTACCTCGAGGTCGAGCTGCCGCATCGCGTGCAGCGCGTCGATGTACTGGCGAGTAACTGACTCGATGGGGATGTCGTAGATATCGAGCTCGTTTTTTCGGATGAGAAAAAGCAGGAGATCGAGCGGGCCTTCGAAGACCTGAAGCTTGATGCGATATTCGGCGTCTGGAACCACGGTCGTCCGATGCTTGGGTGGCGACGGGGTGCGGCAAGGGAAAAGCGGAAGACCGTGCATGGCTGACGTTTTGAGCCACGAAGCGCTTGAATCGGCGAAAAATCGCCGAATGCTAGCCGCGCCACATGAAGACCTTGCTGAAGTTTGTCGCCTATGCCGCGGGGGCCTTGGTGCTCACCGTCGCGCTTGCCGCCGCGTTCATTTACGTCCGCAGCAACGCCAAGCTGAAGAAAACCTACGCCGTGACGGTGGCCGCACCGAAGATCCCGACGGATGCCGAGTCGCTGGCCCGCGGCAAGTATCTCGCGCGCACCCGCGGCTGCGCGGATTGCCACGGCGAGAACCTGGCGGGCAAGACGGTCTTTGCCAATGCGCCGATGGGCCAGGTCGACGCGCCGAACCTCACGCGCGGCGCGGGCGGCCTGACTGCCGATTACCGCGACGAGGACTTCGTCCGCGCCATCCGCCACGGTGTGGCTCGAGATGGACGCGGTTTGTTTCTCATGCCCTCGACGGATTACGCGACCTTTTCGGAAAACGATATGGGAGCCCTGATCGCCTACCTGAAATCGCTGCCCCCGGTGGACAAGCCCCGCGGCCCGGTGGCGCTGGGGCCCATCGCGCGGGCCTTGACCGCCGCCGGCAAGATCAAGCTCGCGGCCGAGGAAATCGATCACGCCAACGTGAAACCGGCCGTTGTCACCATCGGCGCCACTACCGAGTATGGCCGCTATGTCGCGGCCGCCTGTACGGGCTGCCATGGGCCGAATTTCTCCGGCGGCAAGATCGCGGTCGGCCCGCCGGAGTGGCCGCCGGCGGCAAATCTTACGCCGCACGCGGACGGCCGCGTCGCGAAATGGACGGAGGCGGACTTCATGCAGGCAATTCGTACCGGCAAGCGTCCGGACGGCACTGAGCTCAACCCCGCGATGCCGCGCGCCTTCGGCAACATGGACGACACGGAGCTCCGCGCGATGTGGCTGTATTTCAAAACGCTCCCCGCGGTGGCGACGGGCGTGCGGTAATAGGTAGTAAGATCGGAGGCCGACCACAGGAGCTTGGATGGCACAGTGTATGCATTTGGGTGATGAAGCGGTAAACGCCGGCCTTGGGTCGGGGAATGGCCGCGCGGTCACTGAAGTTTGCCGGGTCGCGGTCGATACCGCTCAGAAATGAAGATGCTGCTGCTTGTCGGAGTTTATCTTTCGCTGATAGCGGTGATGGCTTTTGTCCTCGCGCGCTTCGCGGCGGAGGTGCCGGTGGAGAACGACGTGCCGGACGAGAAGTATTGAGCCGGTAAACGAGGCAGTGCGGGCTTAGAGCTCCGCGCTGCGTCTTGGGGATAAAGTGCATTTTGACTGGCGGATGGGCCGTTTCCCGCAAACCTGAGAACGTGGCCGTCCTACCGTTGCTCAAGCTCCGTCCCAATGCCCGCCCTCGCGTGCTCAATGGGCACCCGTGGGTGTTTGCCAACGAGGTCGAAGCGCTGCTCCCGCCGCAGCACGATGGCGAGGTGGTGGAGTGCCGTGACCGGAATGCCCGCTTTGTCGGCACGGGCATCTACAACTCGAAGTCGCAGATAGTGTGGCGCAAGTTGAGCCGCGAGCGCGTGACGCTCGATGCGGCCTACATCCGCGGTGCACTCGAGCGCGCGCTGGCGCGTCGCGCGCCGGATTCCGCCCGCCGGCTGGTGTGGAGCGAGTCGGACGATCTGCCCGGCGTGGTGGTCGATCAATTTGGCGATACGCTCGTGGTGCAGGTGCAAACGCTCGCGATGGAAAAGCGCACGCAGCTGCTCAGCGATGCGCTCACCGATCTGGTGAAGCCCGCGGAGATCATCTTCCGCAACGACGCCCAGATCCGCCGCCTCGAGGGCCTGCCCTTCGAAGTGCGCACGCGCTCGGGCAACACGTGGGAGCCGCGCTGGGTGCGCATCGACGGCTTCGACTACTGGCTCGACCTGCAGAGCGGCCAGAAAACCGGATTCTATCTGGACCAGCGGCATCAGCATGCGGCTGTCGCGAAGTATTGTCGGGGCGCGCGCGTGCTCGACGCGTTCTGCAACCAGGGGGCCTTCGCGCTGCACGCCGCGCGCGCGGGTGCGCTCGAAGTACTCGGGCTGGATAGCGCAGAAGACGCGATCGCCGCCGCGACGCGCAACGCCGAGCGCGCGGGCGTGGGCGATAAGGTGGAATTTCAGGTGGCGAATGTCTTCGACTGGTTCAATGCGCCGGAGCGGAGCGTCGATCCCCTCTGGGATGTGATCATCCTCGACCCGCCGCCCTTCGCGAAATCGAAGAGCGCACTCGAAGGCGCCTTGCGCGGCTATAAGGAGATCAACCTGCGGGCACTGCAGCGCCTAGTACCCGGCGGCTTGCTCGTGACCTATACCTGCTCCCATCACATGCAGGATGCCGAGCTGCGCCAGGTGCTGGCCGATGCCGCGACCGACGCGAAGCGAAAGCTGCGCGTGGTCGAGTGGTGCCACCAGCCGCCGGATCACCCGGTGCTGGCGACGATGGCCGAGAGCGAGTATCTGCGTGGTTACATCGTACTCGCGGAGTAATATCACCCTGATGGCCGGGCTTGATCGACGGTAAGTTCATACCTAGTCGTATTCCATGCCTCGGCCGAAGACAGCGCTGATCGCCGACGACGAAAAGCATGTGCGCTTGTTCGCCAAGCTCCTGCTGCGCGAAGTAGGCATCACGACCGTGTGGGAAGCAGCTGACGGCGTGCAGGCGATCGAGCTCCTGAACACCCACGAACCCGAGCTGCTCCTGCTCGACATCAACATGCCGCAGATGAACGGCTTCGATGTATTGAAGGAATTGCAGTCGGCCGGTTGGAAGCTGCCCGTCGTGATGCTGACCGCGGAGAATTCGATGAAGTCCGTCCGCGAAGCCTCCCAACTGGGCGCCGTCGGCTACATCCTGAAACACGCCAAACGCGACGACGCCCTCGCTTCCCTCCGCGATGCCCTCGTCGACATCGAAGCGGGTGTGGCTGGAGGAGAAGGCGGGAGTGGAATTGAAGGCCAGACAGGGACCGAGGGCGAGCAAGCGCCGAAAGTTTAAGCGGCGGTTGAGCGGAAATGTGGCGGGCGGCGGCGCGTGCGGGCGCACTCTCCCAAACCGGTCGAAGACGGCACCCTCACCGCATCGTCTTATCCAGCTCGCGGCGCATGGTCTTTAGTTCATCGAGCTGCTTCTGCAGGGAGGCTTTCTGCTCCTTGGTCTTGGCGTGAGCGATGGCTTCGATGATGTCCTTTTCGGCTTCCATCAGCTCGACGCGCTCGGCCGCGACGCCCTTGCGAAACTGGGTGGAGTCGCCGCCGAGGATGGCGAGCGGGCGGGTGATTTTCCCGTCGTTGAGAGCGTTGTCGACCTCCGAGGATTTGAGATTCTTTTTCTCGCGCGCGATATCCTGCTCCTGCTTCGCGAGCTTTTGATCGAGCACGGTGATGCGGTCTTTCTTCACCTCCACCTTGGGGAGCACGGTGGCGGCTTCCTTCTTGGCGGCGGCGCTGGCCTTGGCCGGCGTGGAGGGAGCGGCTGACGCCGGAGTGGCTGTAGTGGGCGCGGGGACCGCCGCGCTGGCGGAGGCCTCCAAGGTAGCGGCGACGGCGCTGCCCTCGGCGGGGGCCGGGGCGGCTGGGGCGTTGGCGGGTGCGGCTTTCTTCGCGTCTTCGGAGACGCGGGCGCGCAGGGCCTCGCGGGCGCTGGACTTGGGCGCGGCTTCTTCGGCAGCGAGGGGGAGGGCGAGAGCGGCGAGGAGAAGCGCGTGGAGTTTCATGGCGGACCCAGAGACATTGCGGGTAGATGGGCGTGCCGCAAAAAGAAAAGGCGGGGTGTGACCGGACGTAGCGCGGAGCTTCGGCCCGCGCTTGGAGGATATTCAGGGGTGTGAACCGCGGATTACGCCGATCACGCGGATAATCCATCCGCTGCCGTGGTTCTATCCGCGCCATCCGCGTAATCCGCGGTTAATAATCTGGAGTTTCACGGATGGCAGTCGGACGGACGGTCGCCACCTCAAACTCGACCCTCCGGGCACGAAAAAGGGCGGGTTAGTAGCCCGCCCTGCTTCGTTGGGAACGGCGGTCAGGCGACCGCCGTGTCGTGGACGGCTTGCCTTACAGTCCCTTGACCATCTTGCCGCCGTAGATCGCGCTGGCGCCGAGCTCTTCCTCGATGCGGAGGAGCTGGTTGTACTTCGCGACGCGGTCGGTGCGGCAGAGGGAGCCGGTCTTGATCTGGCCGGCATTGGTCGCGACGGCGATGTCGGCGATCGTGACATCCTCGGTCTCGCCCGAGCGGTGCGAGATGACGGCGGTGTAGTTGGCTTCCTTGGCCATTTCCACGGCGTCGAAGGTCTCGGTGAGCGAACCGATCTGGTTCACTTTAACGAGGATCGAGTTCGCGGTTTTGGTCTCGATGCCCTTCTTGAGGAACTCGGTGTTGGTGACGAAGAGATCGTCGCCGACGAGCTGGACCTTGTCGCCGATGGCGTCGGTGAGCTTCTTCCAGGTGACCCAGTCGCCTTCGGCGCAGCCATCTTCGATCGAGATGATCGGGTACTTCGAGGTGAGCTTCTTGTAGAACTCGACGAGCTCATCGCCCGAGAGGATCTGGCCGGAGGACTTCTTGAAGACGTACTGCTTCTTCTCCTTCACGTAGAACTCGGAGGCGGCGACATCGAGGGCGAGGTTGATCTCCTTGCCCAGCTTGTAGCCGGCGTTCTTGACCGCGAGGGCGATGGCATCGAGGGCCGCTTCGGCGGACTCGAGCTTGGGGGCGAAACCGCCCTCATCGCCGACGGCGGTGGCGAGACCCTTTTCCTTCAAGACCTTCTTGAGGGAGTGGAAGACTTCGCAGCCCATGCGGAGGGCTTCGGAGAAGCTCTTCGCGCCCGTGGGCATGATCATGAATTCCTGGAAATCGATCGGGGCATCGGAGTGCGCGCCGCCGTTCATGATGTTCATCATCGGAACGGGGAGGACCTTCGCATTGGGGCCGCCCATGTACTTGTAGAGGGGCTGGCCGAGAGCGGCGGCGGCGGCGTGCGCCGTGGCCATGGAGACGCCGAGGATGGCGTTGGCACCGAGCTTGGCCTTGGTCTTCGTGCCATCGAGCTTGATCATCGCGCGGTCGATGCCGATCTGGTCGAGGGCGTCGGCGCCGATGAGGGCGGGAGCGATCAGGCCCTTGACGTTGGCGACGGCCTTGAGCGTGCCCTTGCCGAGATAGCGCTTCTTGTCGCCGTCGCGGAGCTCGATCGCTTCGTGCTCGCCGGTCGAGGCGCCGGAGGGAACGGCAGCGCGGCCGAGGGCGCCGCACGCGAGGCGGACGTCGACCTCAACGGTCGGGTTGCCGCGCGAATCGATGATTTCGCGCGCGGTGATGGCGGAGATGGTGGTATTCATGCTTCGGAAGAGTCGTGACATGTGGCGAGGAGCCGGGTGATCGGAGATGCGAGTGGCCAGACAGTAGGAAGGCGAAGCAAAGAGGGGCGCCGGGAGGAGGGGAAGGGAAAAGTGCGAGGGGTGCGGGCAATCGCGGTGAGCAGGGGGCGTGCCCGGTGAAGCGGGCAGACGAGGTGGAACGGAGGAGGAAGGAGCAAGAGTAAGAGTACGATCACGCGCACGAGTCGCCATGCGTGGGCTGCACGCGGTGCTCGTGCGCGTGATCGTACTCTTGCTCGTAATCGCTCAGGACAAGGGTCCTAAGATGCGCAACGTCGCGGAATATCTCCATCACCCTTGGCGCCGCGACGGCTCGGCGAGGACGCCTTGCCTACCTCGGAAGCTGATTCTTCGCTGCGCGCCTTACCAAGGAGCGCGGGACTGCCCAATCTTGTGGAGGAAGCGTCGGATGGGGCCGATGGCTCTGGGACGTGCTTCGGCGGGGATCTGCTCGTGGAAGCCGCGGTCGAAGGCGAGCTTGGCGACGGAGATGCCGTCGTAGTTGGTGGTCGCCACCCGCTCGCGGGTCAGCAGCTCGCGGGGGATCTGGTCGAGATGGCCTTCGTGGGCGGCGGCGTGCAGAGCGGTATCGCCGTTGTCATTGCGCACGAGGAGGAGATCGGGCGTCAGCTGGTCGCGCGGGATCTTGTCGAGCTGGCCGGTTTCGGCGGCGGCATGAATGGGCGTGAAGCCGGTCTTGCTGGTGCGGCTGAGGTTGTCGCGCGTGAGCAGGGCGGAAGGAATTTGCTCGAGGTGGCCGGAGATGGCGGCGGCGTGGAAGACCGTATCGCCGGCGCTCGTGGTCTCGCGCAGGGCGGACTGGGTGAGGAGGGACGCCGGCACCTGGGCGAGATGACCATTGAAAGCGGCGACGTGCAGGACGGTTTCGCCGCCGAGATTTTTCTGCGATAGGTTCTCGGAGGTCATGAACGCCTTCGGCATGCGTTCGAGCGTGCCGCTTTCCGCGGCTTCGTGGAGGAGGGTATTGCCGACATCGGTGCGGCGGAGGACGATATCGAGCGTGACGAGATCGGCGGGAATCTGCGCGAGATGGCCGTGGGCGGCGGCGAGGTGAAAGACGGTGACGCCTGCATTGCTGCGCGTGCTGAGATTCTCGACGGTGAGCAGGTCGACCGGCACCTGGTCGAGGTGACCGCTGAGCGCGGCGTGATGCAGCGGCGTGTAGCCGGCGTCGTTCTTCTGCAACAGCGTAGTGGAATCGACGATACCCTCGGGAAGATCGCGCAGCCGGCCGTACTTGGCGGTGGCGTGGAGGGGGGTATTGCCGGCCGCATTACGGGTGACCAGGCGGGCACGGGTGATCGAGCCAGGTGGAAGCTGGGAAAACGCGCCATCGCGGATCGCGGCCTGCAATTCGTGGTCGTCCATTACTTCCCCGACGAAACCGTGCTGTTTCTCCAGAGGCAACTTAAACGCAAGTTCGGCAACGGAGTAGTTTCACGGATAGATCAGGGTTTCAGTTTGCCAACGATTGTGACGAAAAGCAGCATTCGAAAAAACCAATGATTCCAACCGACGCGAAGGCCGCGAGTGCCGAGGCTTCAAAGAAGGAAGCCATCTTGCTGGTGGATGACGAGAAGCCGCTGCTGGAAGTTTATGCTGCAGCGCTGTCGCCGCACTTTGACGTGGCTACAGCGTCTCATGCGCGGGAGGCGGACTTTATCCTCCAGAAGAGGACTTTCAAAGTGATCGTGGCCGACCACCTGATGCCGGGCGGCAATGGAATGAACTTCCTCGTGCGGGCTCGTGAAGAATTTCCGCATACGCAACGCATCCTGGTGACGGGCTATATGAAACCGGAAATGCTGCTGCGAAGCGTGAATGAGGCCGCGCTCTTCCGCTATCTGCTCAAGCCGGTCTCCATGACCGAGCTGATCAAGGTGGTGCAGGATGCCGCCAAGGCTTACGACAGCAGCCTCGCGGCAGCGAAGTAAGGGCGCGCGCTTTAAGGACGGCCTTTATTGTAGGAGCGGCTTTATGCCGCGACGGATCGATGGTTCGAATGTGCCCGCCGCGTGACAGACTGTGTGAAAACTCGGCGCCTTCCGAAATATGTAAAAACAAGGCGATCTGGAGGCGTGTATCCGGTGTTTTTGGACGCTGCGGTCTCGAAAACTGAGCGGTATGCGATTAGGCGAATAGTTTTAACACAGTCTGGTGAGCGGCGGGATTTCAGGAGCCGCGTCGGCGTGGCTGCCCGCTTGCGGGCGCTCGTCCGAATAACCACAAACCGCCCCGCGAGCAGGCGGCCTACCACGCTGGCGTGGCCGCGTCCTCGTTCCGGTCGCGGGTAAACCCGCTCCTGCAATTGCGGAAAGGCCGCGGGTTATTTTTTTAGTTTGGCGCGCAGGTACGGCGCCGTGGGGCTGCGTTTCGTTTTCAGCAAGCCCGCGAGCTCGCCCTGATACATCAGCTCGCCGCCATCGGGGCCGCCCACCGGCCCGAGTTCGATGATATAGTCGGCCTCGGCGAGGATATCGAGGTGATGCTCGATAACGACGACGGTGTGGCCCTGATCGACGAGCGAGTGGAGGACGTGGATCAGCTTCTCGCAGTCGCTCAGGTGGAGGCCGATGGTGGGCTCTTCGAGGAGGTAGAGATTCTTAGGCAACAGGCCGCGGCTGCGCTCGCGATAGGTCGCGAGGCCCGCGGAGAGCTCCGTGACGAGCTTGAGGCGTTGCGCTTCGCCGCCGGAGAGCGTGGGTGAGGATTGGCCGAGGGTAAGATAGCCGAGGCCGCAATTCACCATGAGCTGGCAGACCTGCTGGAGCTGCGAGTGGAAATCGAAGAAGATCGCAGCTTCCTCGAACGTGAGCTGGAGCACCTGCCCGATGGTTTTATTCTTCCACGTGATGTCGTTCAGGTCGGCGCTGTAGCGCGAGCCGCGGCAATCGTCGCAGGGGAGATAGGTGTCGGGCATGAACGCCATCTCGAGCTTGATGCGGCCGGCGCCATCGCACGTGGGGCAGCGGCCGCCCGCCGTGTTGAAGGAGAAGCGCGAGGCGGTGTAGCCGCGCATCTTGGACTCGGGGAGCGAGGCGAAGAACTGGCGGATCAGATCGAAGATGCCGAGGTAGGTCGCGGGCGTGGAGCGCGGCGTCTTGCCGATGGGCGCCTGGTCGACCTCGACGACACGCTTGAAGACGTGCGCGCCGCGCAGTTCGTCAAACGGGAGCTGCGAGCCCGACTCTGAGACCGGGGTGCCGGTCTCGGCATCGGAGGTGAAGCCCGTGGCCTTGACGTAGTCGCGCCCGGTGAGGCGCGACTTTTTGTGCTCGATGGCGTAGTTGACCGCGGGGTGGAGGAGGTCGCGGAACAGCGTCGACTTGCCCGCGCCGCTGGGACCGGCGGCCATGATCAGGCGGCCGAGCGGGAGGCGGAGATCGAAGCCTTTGAGATTGCGGAAGCGCGCGCCGCTGAGTTCGAGCCATCCGGCGGGCGGCACGATCGGGGGAGGGGCATCCGCGCTCTTGGGTTTCGGACTTCGCAGCTTGGATTTCGAGGATTCCGCGATGGACCGATACGCGCCGCGGAGCGGGTGCGCGATGCCCTTGGCGAGGAAGAGGCCGGTGAGCGATTTGGCGCTGGCCTTGATCTCGGCGGGCGTGCCATTGGCAAGGATCTCGCCGCCGTGAATACCGGCGGCGGGCCCGAGGTCGATGATGCGGTCGGCGCGCTCCATCAGCTCGTCGTCATGCTCGACGACGAGGAGCGTGTTTCCTTTGTCGCGGAGCGACATGAGCGTCTCGATGAGCCGGTCGTTGTCGCGGGCGTGGAGGCCGATGGAGGGCTCGTCGAGCACGTAGAGCACGCCGGAGAGATTGGAGCCGAGCTGCGCGGCGAGACGGATGCGCTGGGCTTCGCCGCCGGAGAGCGTCTCGGTGGGGCGGTCGAGGGAGAGGTAGCCGAGGCCCACGTGGTCGAGGAATTTCAGGCGCTCCTCGATCTGCGGGACGATGTCCTGCACGATCAGTTTGCCGCGCGTATCCAGATCCAAATTACGCAAATGCGCGAGGAGCTGCGAGGGCGTGGAGCGCAGGAGGTCGGGCAGCGAGAGCGGAAGCTGCTTCTTGGCGAAGTGGAGCTTCACCGCGCGGCCGATGCGATTGAGGCGCGCGCCGTGGCATTCGGGGCAGGGCTTGCTGTCGAACCACGTCGAGTCGTCGCCGAACTCGACGCCAAACTCGCGCAGGCGCGCGGCGGGATCGTCTTCCTCCTCGTCGTCGGGCTCTAGCATCCACGGGAACACGCGGCCGTGACCGCGGCAGGAGGGACACCAGCCACGCGGCGAGTTGAAGGAGAAGTTCTTCGGATCGAGCTCGGGGAAGGATTCGCCGGTCTCGATATCGGTGCGCGTGGTGGAGAACCACGAGAGCACATCGCCCTGCGGCGTGAGCAGGAAGCAGGAGCCCTTGCCGAGCTTGAGCGCGGTATCGAGGGCGGCGCCGGGCTTGGCCTCCG
>JAZKEV010000166.1:0-13196 GCA_040386765.1 Verrucomicrobiota bacterium
GGTCGAAGGCGTCGGCACTTTTCCGCCGAATCGTCCGCCGCAGGTCCTCTGGATCGGCATCGGCTCCGGCCATCCGCGCCTCTTCCAGCTGCGCCAGCGGGTCGACGATGCCCTGCTCTCCTCCGGCCTGCAGATTGATCTGCGCACCTTCCACCCGCACATCACGCTCGCGCGCACCAACGAGGCCGCCGCCAAATCCGTCGCGCACTGGCTGCACACGCACCGCGATTTCGCGGCGCCGCCTTTCCGCGTGGAGAGCTTCGATCTCTACTCCAGCGAACTCCGCCCCGGCGGATCCATTTATACGCTGGAGGAACGGTTTCCTCTCGTCGGATAAGGTGCGATCCGCTTTCCCTCCGTCCCGCCGTCATGATCGTCATCCGTCGCATGGTCGATCGCCAGCGTGCCTACACCGCGATCTTTCTGCCCGGCGAACCCCCGAAAATTTTCCCCACCTCCGATCAGGAGCACGCGCGCATCATGCAGATCTACCTGCAGGATCGCCGCTACGAGGGCGTGGCCAACGACTTCACCGACTACGGCCTCGGGCTTGGCGAAAAACTCCCCGCCCCCCGCCCAAATAAAAACCCGCCGCGGTCACTCGCGACGGGTTGGGAAATTAACTCAGCGATCCTCGTTCACCGACGACCGTGACCATGGCCGTGACCGTGGTGCCCGTGACCCTGGTGGTGGTTATGGCTGGGACCATAGTAGCCCGGGCGACCGTAGTATCCCGGCCGATACACCGGATAACGCGGGCCCGAGTAGACACCGATGCCGAAGGAGACGACCGGCGGACGGGCATAGACGACCGGCGGCGGCGCCGGCACATACACCACCTGCGGCGGTTGCTGCACGTACACCACTTGAGGCTGAGCCTGCACCACCTGCGGGGCGGGCTGCGTGGTAACGTAGGGAGCGTCCGGAACCATCGGAGCGTTCTGGACGACTTGGGTCGTGGGCGCGTACACCTGCTGACCGTAGGACGACGGCGCGTAGACCTGCTGACCATACGAGACCGGCGGAGGCGATTGATAAACCGGCTCCTGCGGCGTGAGCGCGGCGCCGATCAAGGCGCCTGCGGCAGCACCGAGCACCATGCCTTCGGCCCAACGGTCTCCGTTGTGGCCGCCAATCAAGCCGCCGGCCACTGCGCCGACGACCGCACCATTTCCGACCGAGGGGCGGAAGACTTGCGCTTGGGCCGCACTGACGCCGGCGACCGCGAGGGAAACCGTTACGAGGAGTGTTTTCATTTCGATGCTGAGACGATAACCGCACCGCCCGTATTCAGTCAAAAAATCGTCGTCGTTCGGCAACTATTGTGGAACCCGCCGCGCTCTACGATCTATCAACAACATGCGCAGCGCGACCTCCTCCAAAAGCCCACAGGAGTCCTGTCCCCCCTCCTTAATCGGCAAAAATCTACCGTACCCGCACAAACAACCACACCGCTAGCCCCGTCATCGCAATGTGTGGCAGCCACGCTGCTACCAAGGGATCGACCACCTCGCGCGTCGCCAGCGAGATCGAGAAATTGGTGAAGATATAATAGAGAAAAAAAAGCCCGAGCGATTTCGACACACCCACCGCCGCATTCACCCGCACCCCCGTGATCGCAAACGGGATCGCCAGCGCGATCACGATGAGCGGCGTGACCGTCTCCGCCATCACGCCGAAATACCGCACCGCATACTTCGCCACCTTGGGACTGCGCTCCAGCTCCAGCTGATCGAGCAGCTGCCGCAGTTCCGGCAGCGAAAGATGCGATGGCTTCGCATCGATCAACAGCATCAGCGCAGGGTCTTCGTGATAGGTTTCCGCCACGTGTTCCGGAAACGGCCGCGATCCCACCAGTTCGCCCGTCTCCGGCGCAAACGTCAGCTCGCGCCCGTTTTTGAAAATCCACGCCTTCCGTTTTGCATCGTACCATGCCTCGGCCGCCGTGTAGCGCCGCACCTCGCGCCGTGCCGCATCAAGCTCGGAGACCGATACTCCGAAGCCCACGTCCGCCTTCTTGCTGTAGCGGTTGAAAAACCACATCCGCCGCGCCGTGGGATTATCGAAGGCCACGCTGTAGACCGCGCCGATCTGGTCACGAGTCATCGCCTTGGCCGACTCGTGCTTGAACTGCAGTTCCTCCTTCATGAGTCGCGATTCCTCGATCGACCACGGTACCACGCTGGTGTTGAGCCACCACGACACGCCACACGCCAGCAACCCGACCAGCCAGATGGGCGCCGTCATCCGCGAGTAGCTGACCCCTGCCGCGCGCATCGCCGTGAGCTCATTTCCGCGGTGCAGCTTGCCCAGCACGAACAGCAACGAAACGAGCAGCGCGAGCGGCAGCACCAGCGTGAAAAAGCTCGGCATCGTCACGATCAGATAGCGCCCCAACACATCCCATTGCGCCCCCAGCTCCCGCAATTGCCGGAAATCATCGTAGAGCACCTGCATGAGCATGAGCCCGCACATCGCCGCCAGCACCAACCCCAATATCTGCAGCCACTCCCGCAAAAGGTACCGGTCAAACGTATTCACCGCGCCCAGCAAAGTCTCAGCGCCCCGCGACGCAAAGCTCAATTAAGCGCTGCCATGTCTGTTAGGGAAATTGCAGGAGCGGCTTTACGCCGCGACGGGAATGCGGACAAGGACACTCCCGCATGGTAGGCGGAGCGACTAAGGCCCCGCTCCTCCCGAGACGGGCTACATTCATATCCATCACCGCATGAAAGCCGCGCTCTCGAGCCTTCCCCCACTCTATCCCGCCAGTCGCGCCTTCACCGTCCGCCGATCCTGATCCAGCCGCCGCGCCGTCTCCTCGATGGTGCCGGCCTGCGCGAAAACGATGCGCGTATACCGCCGCAACAATTCCTCTCCGGTCAACGCGCCCGCTTCGATCGTAACATTCCAATCCTCCGCCCCGCCGCGCACCAGCGGCCCGGCGGGCCGATAATCGCCGCGGAGCACCAGGCTGCGCACACATTGCTCCAGCTCGCGAAAATTGCCCGGCCACGTGTAGCGCGCGCCGAGATTCTTCTCGATCCACGCGACGGTCTCGCGCGCGAAGCTCTCCGCTTCGTCCGCGTCGAGGCCCGCGATATGCCGGACCAGCGTCGTGAGCTCGCCGGACGAGGCGTCGAGCTGCTCCCGCAGCGACGGGGTCGTCAGCACATCCGAGCACAGCCGGTAGTAGAAATCTTCGCGGAAACGCCCTGCGCGAATCTCCGCGGGGAGATCGCGATTCGTCGCCGCGATGATTTTCCCCTCGAAGCGCCGCGACTCCGTGCTGCCCAGCGGCTGAAAGGTCCGCGCTTGCAGCACGCGCAGGAGCTTCACCTGGATATCCGTGCCCACCTCGCCGATCTCATCGAGAAACACCGCGCCGGAGGGCGGGCACACTTCCATCCAACCCGCGCGATCCGCGAGCGCGCCCGTGAACGCCCCACGCCGGTGCCCAAAGAGCTCCGACTCGATCAGCGTCGGCGAAAGCGCAGCGAGATTGAGTGGAAAAAATCCCGCCGAGAAATCGCCAAGGAAACCCGCGCGCTTCGGCTCATACGACACATAGCGTGAGAGCGCAATCGCCCGCGCCACGAGTTCCTTGCCCGTACCCGAAGGCCCGGTGATCAGCGTGGAAAAATCCGCCATGCGCGCATGCAGCCCGCGCCGATAGCGGCCAAGATCGTGCGTGAAGATCGATTGCCAGATCGCCGCGCGGAGCCGCGCCATCGGCGCCGAACCACCCACGAGCGAGCGGAAGATATTATGAAAGGCCCGCCGGATCTGAAACGCGCTCGCGAAAAGATGCGGCGCCTCCTGCGCGCCAAACGCCTCCCCGAAACCCGGCAGGTGATACCGCGCCTCCGCATCCGCGCGAAACGCCGGATAGAAATCAACCCGCTCGCCCCCGCGCCCCTCGAAGGCCGCGAGGATGAACGCATCGAAGCGCACCGCATACGTCTGGTAGAGCCAGTACCCCACCATCGCCTCGTACGCCGCGACCTCCTCCCGCGCCACGCGCCCATCGCGCGGCCACGTCGCCCGCACGCGGTCCACTACCTCGCCGCAGCGCGCGGTCAGGAGCGCGTGATTGGGGCTGGAGCTCGCCGTGGGCGGGCGCGTGTTCCAATCCGCGTCGCGCTCTTCGAATGCATCGCCCAGCGCCGCCCGCTCCGCCTCGATCCGCTCGGGCAAAAACGGGTTGCACGCGTTCACGCGCCGCACCGCCTCCGCGAAACGGCGATCAGCAGCATTAAAGAGTGAAGAGGGAGGCTTCGTCATTTTTTGTCTATATCCTGACATTTTATGCTTATACGAACCACCTCACCTCCGCGAGCTAAATAACGCAACTACTTATTCAACAATATCTAGCCAATAACGCCGAAACCCTTGGCACAGCCGAAGCAAAAGGGAGCGCCGTCCTCAAACGCTCCATGAAAATCAAACACGCCCTCCTCGCCGCTCTCGCCTCCTTCGCCTCACTCCTGCCGCTCGCATCCACCTCACACGCGGCCGGCACCCTCACCCCGGTCGGCGCCGCGCAGGCGCCGATCCAGATCCGCACGCATCAGGTCAATGTCACCCTCAACAACGGCTTCGCGCAGACGGAGGTGCTCCAGACCTTCTTCAACAGCAATGCCGCCGACCTTGAAGCCGTCTACGCCTTCCCCGTGCCGAAGAGCGCGAGCCTCTCCGAAGTCACGATCGTGACCGGCGAGAAAACGCTCAACGGCGAGGTGCTCCCCAAGGCCGAGGCCGAAAAGGCCTACGCCGAAGAAAAGAAATCCGGCAACGATGCCGGCCTCGCCACGAAGAACAGCTTCCTCACCTACGAGTTCAAAGTCGCGCCCGTCCGCGCCAACTCCGAGGTGAAGCTCCGCTTCGTTTACTACCAGCCCATCGAGATCGATGCCGGCATCGGTCGCTATCTTTACCCGCTCGAGGAAGGCGGCACCGACGATGTCGCGAAAAGTTTCTGGACGACCAATACCGCCGTCGAAGGCGCGCTCTCGATCAACGTCGAGTTGAAGTCCGCCTGGCCCGTCGCCGATGTGCGCGTGCCCGGCTTCGAGACCGCCGCCGCCACGCAGAAGCTCGCCGACGGCCACTACAAGCTCACGCTCGACCGCCCCGGCGCAAAGCTCGATCGCGACTTCGTCTTCTACTACCGCCTCGCCGAGAATCTCCCGGGCCGCATCGAGGTCATCCCATACCGCGCCGCCAAGGATAAGCCCGGCACCTTCATGATGGTCGTCACGCCCGGCGTCGACTTGAAGCCGCTCACGCGCGGCGCCGACTACACCTACGTGCTCGACGTCTCCGGCTCGATGCACGGCAAGATCCACACGCTCGCCAACGGCGTCTCGCAGGCCCTCGGCCAGATGTCGCCCACCGATCGCTTTCGCATCATCACTTTCAACGATGGCGCGCGCGAGATCCTCCCGTGGACGCCCGCGACCCCGGAGAACGCGCAGAACGCCATCTCCACCGTCAAAGGGCTCAACCCCGGCGGCGGCACCAATCTCTACAACGGCATCGCGCTCGGCCTGAAAAGCCTCGATGCCGACCGCGCCAGCAGCGTCGTCCTGGTGACCGACGGTGTCGCCAATCAGGGTCTCGTGAATCCCGTCGATTTCCACAAGCTCCTCAAGCAGGTCGACGTTCGCTTCTTCAGTTTCCTCATGGGCAATAGCGCCAACTGGCCGCTCATGCGCACGATTGCCGACGCCACCGGCGGCTTCTACGCCGGCGTCTCCAACGACGACGACATCGTCGGCCAGCTGATGCTCGCAAAGGGCAAGATCACACACGAGGCCCTGCACAACGCGGAGTTCAAGTTCAGCGGCGGCGTCCGCGTCTTCGATACGACCGGCAACACGCCGCAGAAGATCTACCGCGGCCAGCAACTCGTGCTCTTCGGCCGCTACGAGGGCGCGGGCAAGACCACCGTCACGCTGAAGGCTTCGCTCACCGGCGAGGACAAGACCTACACCACGACCCTCGACCTCCCCGAGATCGACACCGCCAATCCCGAAATCGAGCGCCTCTGGGCGATGTCGCTCATCGAGCAGGTCGAGCTCAACGAAGCCGCCGGCTTCCTGCCCGCCACCGAGGCCCGCGACGCGATCCAGATGCTCGGCGTGAACTACCAGCTCGTCACCGACCACACCGCCATGATCGTCCTCGACGACGCGTCGCACGCCCGCCGCGGCATCGCTCGCAACAACCAGCAGCGCACCGCAACCGAGCGCACGGCCCAGTCGGCCCGCGCCGCCCAGCCCGCCCGTCAGGCCCGCGTGGATACGGCGCAGCCTGCCTTCCCGACAAATGCCCCGCACGTTTCCCGCCCGAGCCGCAGCAGCGGTGGTGGTGGCGGCGGCGGCGACATCAGCGGCGACACGGTATTTCTGATCTTCATGGGCGCACTGATTGCGGTTGGCATGTGGTTCGGCCGCTGCCGCAAGGAGAAGTCCGAGAAGCGTGAGGTGTCGGTCGCGCGCGGTGAGGCAGGTGCCAAGCCGCGCGCGATTCTTCGCTCCGCGAAAAGGCGGGTCACAGACCCGTCCTACTTCACCTCAATCGATCGCTCTCTTTTAGCTCCCATCGAATCCCTTGCCGCCAATGCACTCCCGCCCGCCCTTCGTCTCGCTCGCTGTCGCCACCCTCGCCATCGTCGTGCATCTTGTGCCCGGCGCGAGCGATTGGCTCCAGTTCGAGCGGGGCGCGGTGGCGGGCGGTGAGGCGTGGCGCTGGCTCACGGCGCACCTCACGCACTTCGACGCCAATCACCTCGCATGGGATGCCGCGGCCCTCGTGATCCTCGGCTGGCTCTGCGAGCGCGAATCGCGCGCCCGCACCGCCCTCACTCTTTTCGTTTCGTCGTTCACCATCACCGCAGCCGTGGCGCTGTGGCAGCCGCAATTCGCCACCTACCGCGGCCTCTCCGGCCTCGACTCCGCCCTCTTCGGCCTGCTCGCGATCAATCTCCTCCGCCGCCCCGAGCGCACGCCGCGCCTGGTGGCACTGGTCACACTCGTCGGCTTCGCCGCGAAGTGCCTCCTGGAAATCTCAACCGACTCGACCGTCTTCGCCAGCGGCGACACCTACGCCCCCGTTCCCCTCGCCCACCTCGTCGGTCTGATCTCAGGCGCCCTTGTAGGAGCGGCTTTACGCCGCGACGGGCTGCCATCTGAACCGCAAAAAAGGTCCGCAATTTAAGCTGTACCTGACTTGCCCGCAAAGAAAGCCGCGCCGTCATTACGCCGCCTCACTGCCGACCCGAAACCAGCTAATCAGATTTCCACAGGAGTCGAACCGAGGACAAACCCGCCATGAGATCGGTCTCGGTTTGTCCTCGGTTCGGCTCCTGTAAAACGGATTGAGTTTCTCAATGCCCATATTCGCTCCGGGCTCCACGGATAAACCGCGCGCGGT
Source organism: Verrucomicrobiota bacterium (assembly GCA_040386765.1). Classification (GTDB taxonomy): domain Bacteria; phylum Verrucomicrobiota; class Verrucomicrobiia; order Opitutales; family Opitutaceae; genus ER46. The sequence continues at coordinate 7,438 of JAZKEV010000166.1, forward strand.
TGTGTATCTGTGCCCATCCGTGCGATCTGTGGCCACCCTTGGCCTGACGAATAACGTCGATAACGCGGATAACACTAAACTGTCGCGTTAGCGTATCCGCGACATCCGCGTAATCCGCGGTAAAAAAAACCCCTCCCTCCCTTCAACTGCATAAGTCCGTCTGAGGTCGCTCCGCTTACACGACGGGCGACCTCGATTCATCACGGCATAAGCCGCTCCGCCTCTCCTCCATCGCCTAGGCACACCAACACCGAACTACTTCCCCCCGCCCATCAGCCGATTGAAAAACTCCGACGCTTTGTCGCCCACGCCGCTTTTTTCCACGGCGAGCGAGGCGAGTTTCGCGTTCAGTTCCGTGGTGTCGAGATGAGCGAGCGTCCCCTGTACTTTCAGCGGGAGCGTGCTGGCGGAATAGCCGAGGTCGTCGACCTGCGTATCGAGGGCGCCAAGGTACTTCAGGAGGTCGCCCGTGCGGCCGCGGGCGCGCAGATGGTAGTCCATCGCCAGCGCCTGCTCGAGGAGCGTGGCTCCAGGGGTGTGCTGCGTCTCGCCGGCGCCGGTCAGCCGCACTTCGGGGGAGATTAGCGCAAATTCCCTCACCGTCAGGTTCCGCGCGGCATCGCGCGAGACCACCAGGCTGAGCTGGTCGTAGGCGATCGCGTTCAGGGTCTTTGCCACCTCGGCGACAGCCTGCGCCTTGTTCGTGACGTCGCCCGCCTCTTTCCGGCCGTTGAGGCCGAGTGCGGAGCTCGCACTGGCGATCCAGCCGGCGATCTTGCCGGTGTTTTCCGCAAGCGTGGCGGCATTCACCGGCAGCCCGCGGAAGGTGCCGCCTTTGCTCGTGATCTGAAAATCTCCCGCCGGCACGCCCAGATCCGCCAGCGATTCGGCCCGGCGTGTCAACTTTCCGGATACGTCGAACTTGCCCTCGATCGTCGCCGGCTGGCCGGGAGCCATCGCGTGGAAAAGGATCGTCGGGTCAAACTCACGCACGTTCACGTCGGCTTCGAGGCCGTACGGCTGGGCTGCGTTCGCATCGAAGGTCAGCACGCCATTGAGCGCGGCGCGGCCGCTCTCGCCGAGGCCCACCTGCACCGTCTCGAGCTTCAACTTTCCTTCATCGAGCGTGATCTTACCGCCGACATTGGTCATCTCGAAGGTCTCGGAGTAGATCACTTTCTTGAGCTGCAGGGCGACGGCGCCGTGGAAGCCCAACCAAGGCGGCGGCGCGGGCTTCGGATTCTTTTCGACGGGCGCCGCGGGAAGCGCAGCCGCGAGGATCTTCGCATCGTCGAGCGTGAGGAGCGTGCTCGTGAGCTGGGCGTCGATGGCCCGTGTCTTGTCCTTCAGCGGTGAGATCGAGCCGGCGAGCGTGAGATCGGATTTGCGGCCGTCATGCTCCAGCAACACCGGCATGTGCACGGCGATTTTTCCATCGGCCGCGACATCGGCGCGCACCTCGGCGGTGAGCGTGGGCAATTTCTGCGCCTTCCCTTCCAAAAGAGCGGACAACTCCTTCAACGCCACCTTCGCCTGCACCTCGGTCTTCTCCGCAAAGCTGGCGATAAATTCCACCGTGCCGTCCCCCTCCGTCAGCGTCAGCGTGCCGGCGAGCGCGGGCTGCCGGAGCAAGGGCCCGAGCTTCGCGGCGATCTTCCCCGTCGCCTTCAGCGGCTGGCCTTTACCGGCGAGCTGGCCGGCCTTGCCTTCGGCTTCAAGCACCACGGCGCCACCGCTGCGCACCGCGAGCCGGCTCACGTCCCCCTGCCAGCCCGCAGGAGTATAATCCGCCGTGGCTGCGACGGTAACGTCGACGTCTTGCACGAGGGGCTGCCCGGTGCGGGCGACGCTGAGCCGCTCGATCTCCAACGGCACGCGCGAACGCAGCGTCATCCCGCCGCCCCGTGTGGTCGCGACCAGCTCTCCACGAAGGTCGCCCCCCGAAATCTGAACGTCGCTCAAGAACGGCTTGGTCCACTCCAGCGGCAGACCGTAAAAAACGATGCCGGCCAATTCGCGCGCCGGGTCGCTCGCCCGCCACTCGAGGCTGTTGGTATCCACTTCAAAACTCTGCATCGCCGTCACGGTGGCCACGGGCTGCGCCGCCGCCACCGTCGCTTCGAGCTGCTGGACGGCGATCGTCGCGCCGCGGCGCGTGAGGTCGAATTGCGCGGTCAACTTCACTGCACCGACGGCCGCCAGCTCCGGCCTCAAAATTTCGAGGCGGCCCGCCGTCAGGTTCAGCTTGCCAGTCGCATGCACCGCCGCAAACGCGGCATCGGTGTCGAACTTGCCCTCGCCCACCGCGGTAAACGCCGCCAGCGGATGCCCCAGCGCAAAGGGCGCCACGTCGAGATCGCGCACGTCGAGCTTCCACGTGCCATCGAGCCGGCTCGCATCGCGGGGGAAGTCCGCCTTGATCGCGACGAGCTGCCGCTCCTCGCTCACCAGCGACGCGGAATACGTCTCGCCCGTCGTCGCCCGCGCAGCGGTGAGACCCGCGGTGAGCTTCACCCCGGAGGGAAATTGCGTGCCACTCGCCGCCGCATCGAGCCGCGCCGAGAACAGCGTAAAGGTGCGTGGCGTATCCATCGTGGCGGAAAGCACGGCGTTTACTTTCACCGCATTTACCTTGGAATCTGCCAGCGCGGCCTCCCCCACGACGTCGAACTTGGCCTCGGTGCCGACAGCGAGACCGCCGCCCCGGATCGAGACTGCCACACGTCCGCGCGACTTGGGCAGAATCACGACGCCTTCCAAAAATACACCATCCAGCGAGAGATCGACCGGGAGCCGCAGTTTGCTGAAGACGCCCGCAAAGGCCTTCGCCACCTCGGTCGCCGGCGTAGCCGTCGGCGTCGCTCCCTCGGGCCCGGCTGCACCGTCACCCGCCGCCGGGGCCACCGGAGCGTCCGCTTGCCCGCCCGCTACCGCTACGGCTGCCGCCGGTTTCTCGACTGTCTTGGAGAGATCGAGCGTCCACCCTTTGGCCTCCAGGCGGGATAGCCGCACTTTTTCCGAAAAAGCGGCCTGCAGCACCGGGAGTTCGGCGTCGATCTGAGGCAGCGTAAGGACCGCTCCCTCCCGCTCGTAGCGTACATTTGCCGCCTGCACCCGCCTGGTGTCGGCATCGACTTTGTCGAGGGTCAACCGCAGGTCCGACTGCGACGCAAGGGCCTTGCGCAGCGCCCACGTCTGAAACGGCGAACTCAAAACCGTCAGGACAGCCGCCATCCCCAACGCGATGATAACCACCGCGACGATGGAAGAAAGCCGGAAGCGACTCATGGACGGACGAAAGGACACCACGGGACCCGGAGAGTTTCGGTCATGGTATCGGAAAAATTTTGAACGCCAACTCCTTAGCTGAGTCGAAGGAACCTTCCTGAGACCCCTTCCCCGCTGCCTATTAAGACAAGTGGACGGTACAAAACCCCTATCGCAAACGGCGGCGGGACCTTAAATCCACCCCGTCCCCCCGGGTAAGCAGCTAGGAATTGCCTGGCTGCGTGCCCGTCTGTGTCAGGCAGGACGGGAACTAAAAGCCCCGTCCGCCCTTTTCCTTCTCTGTCTTTCCTTACTCTTACTTGGTGCTCTTCACAAACTCGTCCGCCTCGCCCATCGCCTTCCTCAGGGCGGCCACGGCCACGTTGTACGAATAGAAGGCCTGGATCTGGTTGTTCCGGGCGGTCGTCAGATCGACTTGGGCCGAGAGGACATCGAGCTGCGTGCTCGTGCCGGCGCTGTACCGGGCATTGGCGAGCCGCACGGCCTCGGTGGCCTGCTCGACGACGCGCTGCGAAGCCTCGGCCAACTCGGTGGCCTGCTGCCACTGCGAGTGCGCGCGGCGCACCTCGACCTCGACCGCCAGCTGGGCCTCGGTCAGCGAAAGCTTGGTCTGCTCGAGGAGCGACTTCGCCTGGGTTACGCGGCCCTGGGTGGCGCGACCGTCGAAGATATCCCACTGCGCCTGCACGCCGGCGAGCCAGCCATTGGCGGAATCGCCAAAGTTGTTCGTCGCACCCTTGCGGAGCGTCCAGCCACCGAAGGCGGAGACGGCCGGGTAATACGTGGACCGGGCTGTCGTGACCGCCTCTTCGCGCGAATCGGCGAGCTTGGCGATGCGCTCGAGGTCGGGCCGCTTGGCGCGGGCCGCTTCGAAGGCCGACTGGAGATCGAAGGTCTGCGGCGTGAAGGCCAGCGTGCCGACAAACTCCGGCACCTTCCGCATCGAGTCGGTCGTATTCGTGGTGAAGCCGAGCGCCTGCCGTAGGGACTCGATGGCGAGGCGGTAGTCGTTGCGCGCTGTGATAAGCGGCACCTTGGCATTGGCCACGGCGACATCGGCCCGGAGTTTTTCGAAGCTGGAAACGGTGCCCGCCTCGTAACGATCGGTCGCGGTCTTGAGCTGCTGCTGGAGGAGGTCGAGATTCGATTCCTGCACCTTGATCTGCTCGCGCGTGAGCAGCACGGCATAGAAGGCGACGCGCACCTGAAGGAGCGAGTCGTTGATCACCGCCTGCAGATCGAGGACCGCGGCATCGCGCGCGAGCTTCGTGCTCTTGATGGCGGAGCGCACGCCGCCCCCGGCGTAGAGCACCTGCGAAGCCGTGAGGTTGATCTGCCAGGCTTGGTCGCTCGCCGGGAAGCTCGAGCTGATGTCGTTATCGTTCCGCTGATACGCGGCATCGGCCCCGACATTCGGGAGCGAGCGCGAGGAGACCTCGACCACGATGCCCTCCTGCTGCTTGATCCGCTCGCGCGCCTGGCGGATCGCGAAGTTGTTCTGCAGCGCGAAGCCGATCGCCGTCTTGATATCGAGCGTATCGGGCACGGGCTGCTGCGGCGCCGGCTGCGCCGAGGCGATCGCACACGACAACGTGAGCGCCGCAAGCGAGACAACCGGAGACAAATGGTGACGGGTGAATTTCATAACAGCAGACAGGTTTATTTCGCCGGGATGGACTCGGCTGCAGCAAGCTCGGAAGACGGATGCTTCACCTGATCACGCGAGTGATCCTTGGCGAGGAGCACGTAGACCGCAGGGAGCACATAGAGGGTGAAGATCGAGCCAATGGTCATGCCACCTACGAGGACAAGGCCGATGGCATTACGTGCCGCAGCGCCGGGGCCATCGACCAAGGTCAACGGGAAGTGACCCGCGATCGTGGCGACGGTGGTCATCAGCACGGGACGGAAACGCGTCCGGGACGCCTCGCGCACCGCCTCGAGCTTGGAGCGACCCTGCTCCTGGAGGTGGTTGGCAAATTCCACGACGAGGATGCCGTTCTTGGCGATCAGGCCCACGAGCGTCACCAATCCAACTTGGGCGTAGATGTTCATCGTGGTCGTCCAGCCGGACGTCCAGAAAGGCGTATTGGGATCGGGAATTTTCAGGAATGTGAAGATCAGCGCGCCAAACATGGCGAGCGGCACGGAGCCGCCGAGGATCACGAGCGGGTCGCGGAACGAATTGAACTGCACCGCCAGCGCCAGGAAGATCAGCACCAGCGACAGAATGAGCGCAGGGACGAACTTGCCGCCCTCGTGCTTGAACTGGCGGGACTCACCCGTGTAGTCGATGCTGTAGCCTGCGGGCAGCACTTCCTTCGCCGTCTTCTCGAGGAAGGCGAGCGCCGCGCCGAGCTGGCCGGTGGCGCCCGAGATCTTCACGGCATTACGTTGCTGGAAGCGATTGAGCGAGCGCGGGACGGTCTCGTTCTTGATATGCGCGATCGTGCTGACCGGGATGAGCTGCC
>JAZKEV010000166.1:13206-17161 GCA_040386765.1 Verrucomicrobiota bacterium
CGCGGGCTTCCGACGCCGGAGCGCGCGCTCCGTCAGCTGGACGCCGAGATCGAGACGGGTGCGGATTTCGCGGAGCTGCTCGGCATTGAGCCGCTCGGAGCGCTCGATCTGCGGGATCACCTTGTAGCTGCGACCCGCGATGTTGAAGCGATTGACGTAGTTGCCACCGAGGGCCGAGGCGAGGTCGGCGCCGACTTGCGCCAGGCTGAGGCCGAGCGAGGCGACCTTCTCGCGGTCGATGACGATTTCCGACTGCGGCTGGTCGATCTTCAGATCGATCATCGGCGGAAAGTAGAAAAGGCCCTGCGCTGCCGGATCGGTCATGCACTTCATGACGATCTGATTCGCAAACTCCAGGAGCTGCGGCGCCTCGGCCGTGCCCGCGATGATGAACTCGACCGGGAAGTTGCTGCCGCCCGGGAGAGCCGGCGGCGTGACCGGGAAGATTTCGAGGCCGGGAACCTGCGAGAGCTTGCCGTGCACTTCGGGGAGGATCTCGAAAACAGAGCGGTCCCGCTGCTGCCACGGTTTCACCACCATGCCGCTGAAACCATCGCCGCCCATCGCCGCCGCCAGTGACGGCGGGAAGAGGAGCTGGAAAGTGAGGTCGCGTTCCTTGGTGCTCAGAAACGCCTCCTCGGCCGCTTTGCCGTAGAAGCTCTTCTGGTCGGCGCTGGCATTGGCCGGCGCATTGATGATACCGAAGATCACGCTCTGGTCCTCTGCCGGAGCGAGTTCGTCCGGGGAGTTCGTGTACATGAAATACGCGCATACTCCGGTGAGTATCCAGATACCGTACATCACCGGACGCATGTTGAGGGAACGATCGAGGCTGCGGCCGTAGGCATCGCGGAGCTTGTCGAACTTGTGGTTCACCCAGCCGGCGAAGCCCTTTTCCTCATCGGCGGCGCTCCGCAGAAGGCTGGAGGCCATCATGGGCGAGAGCGTCACCGCGACGATGCCGGAAATAGTCACAGCACCTGCGAGCGTGAGTGCGAATTCGCGGAAGAGCGCACCGGTAAGACCGCCTTGGAGACCGATCGGCGTGTACACCGCGACGAGTGTGATCGTCATGGCGATGACAGGACCGGCAAGTTCGCGAGCACCCAGCATGGCCGCATCGAATGGCGTTCGCCCTTCGCGCAAGTGGCGCTCGACGTTTTCCACGACGACGATGGCGTCGTCGACCACGAGACCCACGGAGAGCACGATGGCGAGGAGTGTCAGCAGATTGAGCGTGAATCCGAAGGTCTGCATGATGAACACACCACCGATGAGCGAGATCGGGATGGCCATCACGGGCACGAGCACCGTGCGCCATGAGCCAAGGAAGAGGAAGATAACGACAACGACGATGATGAGCGTCTCGACGAGCGTGTGGACGACCTCATTGATCGCATTGTCGATGTACTCGGAGGCATCGTAGCCGATGCTGGCCTCGAGGCCGTTCGGCATGTCTTTCTTCACGCTATCGAGTTCGACCCGGACGCGCTTGACGACGTCGACGGTGTTGGCGTTGGGCAGCGGATAGATGCCCATGAAGACGGCGGTCTGGCCGGTCTGGCGGACTTCGGTATCGTAGTCCTCGGCGCCAAGCACGACGTCGGCGATATCCTCGATGCGCACGACGGCGCCATTCTGCTCCCGGATGGGCAGGCGCTTGAACTCGGCGACGGAGTGGAGATCGGTGTTGGCCGTGAGGTTGACCTGCACGAGCGAGCCCTTGGTGGTGCCGATGGCTGCGAGGTAGTTGTTCGAAGCGAGCGCCTGGCGCACTTGAGCGGGGCTGATATTGAGCGCCGCCATCTTGTCGGTCTTGAGCCAGATGCGCATCGCAAAGGTGCGCGCACCGAGGATGTCCGCACGCTGCACGCCGGCTACCGCGGCGAGACGCGGCTGCACCACGCGCACGATGTAATCGGTGATCTCACTCTGCGAGAGGATGCTCGAGGTGAAGCCGAGGTAGGCCGAGGCAAACTGCGAGTCGGCCGACTGGACCGTGATCGAAGGGATTTCGGACTCCGGCGGCAACTCGTTGCGCACCTGATTCACCTTGGAGGTGATGTCGGCCAGCGCCTTCGTGGTGTCGAAGTTGAGCTTCAGGCGGGCATTGATCGTCGAATAGCCGAGAAGGCTCTTGGATTCGATGTACTCGATGCCCTCGGCTGAGGCGACGGCGCGCTCCAGCGGCGTGGTGACGAAGCCGCGGACCAGTTCGGCGCTGGCGCCGACGTAGACCGTGCTGATGACGACCGAAGCGTTTTCGCTCCGGGGATACTGGCGCACGGAAAGCGAGCGCCATGCCTGAATGCCCGCGATGATGATCACCAGATTGACGACGATCGCCAGGACGGGTTTGCGGATGAAGAGGTCGGTAAAGGAAGATTTCATGTCGGTTGGGTATGAAGCCGGCGCGCGCCGCGCTGGATGGAAGCGCGCGCCACTTGATTACACTCCCTGGGCACGGATCACTTGTTCTCGGGTTTGGGCGCCAGCTCGGCCTTGGGCGCGAGCTTGTTATCGATCGCGACGTGCATGTTGGGACGCAGCTTGAAGACGCCGGAAGTAACAACCATCTCACCGGGCTTGATGCCATCGACGACGTTGACGAAATCGCCGCGCGCACCGCCGATGCGGATGAACTGCTGACGGAGGGTCTGCTGGGTCTTGCCTGACTTTTCGTCCTTCTTCTCGTCGACGATGAACACGGAGTCGCCGTAAGGCGCGTACAGCACGCCCGTCACCGGGACCATGAGGACGGGCGTCTGCGTGGGCAGCACGACATTCACATTGGCGTACATGCCCGGACGAAGCTTGTCCTCGCGATTCTTGATGGTGGCCTGCACACGGATATTGCGCGTGAGCGCATCGACCTCGGGGCTGATCGCAGTGATCTTGCCCTCAAAGTTCACCCCGGGTGCGGCATCCGTCGTAATGACCACATCCGAACCGGTGGCAAGCTGGGCGAGCTGCTGTTGCGGCAGGGAGAAATTAACGTAGACCGGATCGACCGTTTGGAGATTCACCACCGGATCGCCTTCGCGGAGGATCTGGCCGAGATTGACCTGGCGGAGACCGAGGCGGCCGGCGAACGGCGCGCGGATGGTCTTCTTCGCAATCATCGCCTTGATCGTCTCGGCCTGCGCGATGGCTTGCTTGGCTTGGGCATCGGCGGCGTCGAGCTCGGCGGGAGAGTTGGTATTATCTTTGCGGAGCGCCTCGGCGCGATCGAGGTTGGCTTTGCCCAGCTTGGAGGTCGACTCGGCTGCGGCGAGTTGCGCCTGCTCGGTGGAGATATCGAGCTGCACGAGCACATCGCCGGCCTTCACATTAGCGCCAGGCTCAAAGGAGATCTTGACGACCTTGCCAGGGACTTCGGCGGAAACGGTCAAGCCTTGCACGGCATCGAGCGAGCCGGGAGCAGAGAGGCTGTTGCCCCACGTGTCGGCCTTGACCGGAGCGGCCGTGACCACGGTCGGCGGCATGTGGGCCATCGCTTCCGCGCCGCCACGGATCATGGCTTGGATCTGGAAATACTTGGTCAGGCCCAAGGGCAAAGCGACCAGCAGCACGACGCCGATAACGCCGAGGAAGAAGAGAACGATTTTTCTGAACATGATGGGTGGTGTGTGGTAAGTAGACGAATGAGCCCGGTGATTTTGGACAGTGACTCAACCCGCAGCCCGGGCTCTGACGGAGGGCTTGGGCAGACTGGGAAGTTTTTCCGGCGGTTCCGCCGAAGCGCGCTCCAGGACCTTGATGAGCAGGCGCACAAATTCCTTGCGCTCGCCTTCGCTCAAGAGGCCCATGAGCCAGGCCATGCGGCGGAAATGCTCGGGCATGATCGAGGCAAGGAGCTTATCGCCCTTCTTGGTCAGACCGACCGACATCATGCGGCGGTCATCGGGGTGCGGCTTGCGCGTCACGTAACCGGAAGCCTCGAGCGTATCGACGA
>JAZKEV010000167.1:0-552 GCA_040386765.1 Verrucomicrobiota bacterium
AAGGCGCAGCGCTTTGCGGTAAATCTCGATGCCAATGAGAGCCGCACGGCGCCGCTCGGCTCCGATGAACTCGAGCAATTCGGCCTGCCCATCGCGAAGCAGGCGATGTCTCCCACGGCGGCGTCCGGCGAGACGACCACGCTGTTGCAGGGCGTGGAAGCCGAGAACCGGCAGAAACTTTGGCGTTGGTTCATTGTGGCGACGCTTGCGGTCCTCCTCATTGAGTCGGCGCTCGCGGGCTGGACGACGCGGCGGGCAGCAGCGCAAACCGAAGAGGTGGCACCATGAATGACGATTTCCTGAAAAACCGGCTTCGCCGGGTGGCCCAACGTTACCAATGGATAGGTCTCTGGCGGAAGCTCGCGGCGTGCTGGGCGGTCGCGACCTTGCTCGCGGTGGGCGTGGTGTGGTTTCAGCGTGCGAGCGGTTATGAAATACCGGGGGCGCTGCCGCTGCTCGTCGCGCTCGCTCTGGGCGTGGCGATGGTCTTGGGCGTGGCGCATCTGAGGCGCCAACCCGACTACCGCTGGGTGGCGCAGAAGATCGGCAAGC
>JAZKEV010000167.1:562-4641 GCA_040386765.1 Verrucomicrobiota bacterium
GCCTGGCGTTCTCGGACTTCACCGTCTTCGAGAACGGTGTGGCGCAGAAGATCGAAAAGAAATTTCCCGAGCTCGACGGTATTTTGCTCACGGCGGTGCAGCAGCAGCTCGAGCGCCCGCAGGATGCGAGCTATCTCCAGTATCGCGTGATTCAGGAAGCCACGGCGAAAAGCCAGCAGCAGGAGTGGCGCGACGTGTTTCCGTTCGCGCGGCTCGTGGGGGGCGCCGTAATTCATCTGCTCGCGCTGGGCTGCTTCATCTACGCGCTCTCGGGCCTGCGGTTGACGCCCGTCGTGGGCGAGAAGTCGACCTGGGTGGGCAACGATGGTTTGGCGATTACGCCGGGCGATGCCTCGGTGGAGAAAGGCGAGACCGTGGTGGTGCTTGCGCGCTTCGGCAGCACGCTGCCGCCCAATGTGAGTCTCGTCGTGCGCGAAAGCGGCGCGGCGGCCCGCAACATCCCGCTGGTGAAGAGCCTCGCGGACCCCGTCTTTGGCGGCAGCGTGACCGAGGTCGCGGCCGATTTCACCTATCACCTCGAATACCGCGGCGAGAAGACGCGCGAGTTCAAGATCACCGTCTACGAGCATCCGAAGCTGGTGCGTTCCGATGTCGCGTTCACGTTTCCCGACTACACGAAGCTCCCCCCGAAACGCACCGAGGACACGCGGCGCGTGAGCGCGGTGGAGGGAACGAAGCTCGATTTCGAACTGGCGCTCAACAAGCCGGTGAAGTCGGCAAAGCTCGTGTCGCGCAACACCGAGAAGGGCGCGAAGAAAATCGAGATACCGCTTACGATCACGGCCGACAAGCCCATGGCCACGCTGGCGAATTTCCGCCCGGAAAAGAGCGGCAGCTACGATCTGCAGCTCGTCGATGCCGAAGGCCGGACGAACAAGGTCGCGTCGCCCTTCACCATCGACGTGCAGCCCAACCGTCCGCCGGAAATCAAGCTCGTCTCGCCGCGCGGCGATGTGCGGCCTTCGGCGCTGGAAGAAGTAACGTTTGATGGCACGGTGTGGGACGACTTTGGCGCGCCGGTCTACGGGCTGGCGTATTCGGTGGCAGGGGCGGAGACGAAGTTCCTCGAGCTCGGCCGCGACACCGCGGCGAAGGAGAAGCGGAACTTTGCCCACCTGCTCAGGCTGGAAGAACTCAACACCAAGCCGGACGATCTGATCTCTTGGTACGCCTGGGCCGACGACATCGGACCCGACGGCAAGGTGCGCCGGACAAGCGGCGATTTGTATTTCGCGGAAGTGCGGGCCTTCGACGAAATTTTCCGCGAGAGCCAGAACATGGAGTCGGGCGAAGGCGGCGGTGGCGGCCAGGAAGCGCGCAAGCTCACCGACCTCCAGAAACAGATCATCAATGCGACCTGGAAACTGCAGCGCGAGGGCAAGACGCCGCGCTATGTCGAGGATGTGAAAGTGGTCCTGGACTCGCAGCAGCAGGCGCTCGGCCAGGCCGAGGAAGCCGCGGGCGAGGCGCGCTCGCCGCGCGAGGGGGCGATGTGGCGCTCGGTCACGCAGGAGATGGAGAAGGCCATCGATAAATTAAAGGATTCCGCCAAGGAACCGGGTCCGCTCGCCACGGCGTTGCCGCCGGAGCAGGCGGCGTATCAGGCGCTGCTCAAGCTGCAGGCCCGCGAGACCGCGGTGACCCGGCGGCAGCGTAAGCAGGGCGGCGGCGGTGGTGGTGGCGGCAGCCAGCGCCAGATCGACGAGCTCGACCTCGAACAGTCGGAGAATCGCTACGAGACGCAGCGCCTCGCGAAGGCGCCGCAGAACAAGGAGCGCACGGAACAACTCGCAGTGATGAACCGGTTGCAGGAACTCGCGCGCCGGCAGCAGGATTTGAACGAGAAGTTGAAGGAGCTGCAGACCGCGCTCCAGGAAGCCAAGACCGAGAAGGAGCGCGAGGAGATCAAGCGCCGGCTCAAGCGGCTGCAGGAAGAGCAGCAGGATATGCTGGCTGACGTCGATGAGTTGAAGCAGAGGATGGAGAAGCCGGAGAACCAATCGCGCATGGCCGACGAGCGGAAGCAGCTCGAGGAGACGCGTGAGGATATCCAGAAGGCCTCCGAAGCCGCGCAGCAGGGCTCTGTCTCCCAAGCGCTCGCCTCCGGCACGCGCGCGCAGCGCCAGCTCCAGGAGCTTCGCGACAATCTGCGGAAGGAGAACTCGAGCGAATTTGCCGAGGAGCTGCGTGAGATGCGCCAGGAGGCGCGTGAGCTTGCGCGGCAGCAGGAGCAGCTCGGCCAGAAGATGGATGCCCAGGCCAACTCGGGCACGCAGCAAAAGCGCTCGCTCAGCGATTCCGGCGAGCGCAAGGAATTGCTCGATCAATTCGAGCAGCAGAAGGGCAAGATGAACCAGCTCGTCGAGCGCGCTGAAAAAGTTTCGGAGCAGGCGGAGAACAGCGAGCCACTCCTCTCGCGCCAGCTTTACGACAGCATCCGCAAGGTGAGCCAGGACGACGCCAACGCTGTGAAGCAGGCGAAGCAGGAACTGCTCAACAGCGGACGCATGACGCGCGACCTGATGGATCGCCTGCAGAAAACCGGCGAACGTGAAGGCGGCGGCAAAGCCATCGACGTGACCACGGATCTCCTGCGCGAGGGGTACCTGCCGCAGGCGCGCCAGGCGGGTCAGAATGTGCGCAATGGCATCGATGAATTACGCCGGGGCGTCGAACGCGCTGCGGAAAGCGTGCTCGGCGATGACGCGGAGCAACTGAAGCTCGCGCAATCGGAGCTCGATGCCCTCACGGATCAACTGATGAAGGAAGCAGCGCAGGCCGGCAACGGCCAGCAGTCCAAGCAAGGCCAGCAGGGTCAGCCCGGCCAGCAGCCCGGCGACCGCAGCCAGCAACAAGCTTCCAATGGGCAGAACGCCGACGGCCAGCAGGGTCAGCAAGGCCAACCCGGTCAGCAAGGACAGGGTCAACCGGGCCAGGAGGGACAGGAAGGCCAGCAAGGGCAGGGCGGCGACCAGGAAGGTCAGCAGCCCGGCAAGGGTGGTCGTCCCAGCCGCACGGCGAAGGCTGGCCAGCAAGGGCAACAAGGCCAGCAAGGCCAACAACCGGGTGAAGGTAATCAACCTGGCGAAGGGAACCAGCCAGGTGAGGGCAACCAACCCGGCCAGCAACCCGGCGGCGAGCGCTCACAACAATTGGCTCAGGCCGGCCAACAGCCGGGGCAGCAAGGTCAAGGCGGCCAGCAGCCCGGGCAGGAAGGCCAGGGGCAGCAGGGTCAGGGCCAAGGCCAGGGGCAGGGCCAACAGGGCCAGCAGGGCCAGGGCGGCCAGCAACCCGGCGAATCTCAGGGGCAACAGGGCGGCGAAGGCAGTCAGGGTGGGCAAGGCGGCCAGGGTGGCCGTGGCCAGCTCGCCGATGCGCGCAAGGGCCAGACGCCCAATGGCCAGCGCCGGCCGATGTCGATCGACGAACTCCTCCAGCGGAATCGCGAGGGCGGTTCGGACAACGGCGGCGGCGAAGGCGGCGGTCCCGCCGTCGGTGGCGAATTCGGCGGCTATCGCGGTGGTTTCCGCGGCGGCCTCTGGAACGGCGATGAGTTCCGGCGCTGGGATGACCGGCTGCGCGATGTGGAGGACCTGCTCGAGGATCCGAATCTCCGCAATTCGGTGACGCAGGCCCGCGAGCGCGCGCGGCAAATCCGCCGCGAGGCACTCGAGCTGAAGAAGCCCGACTGGACCGTGGTGAATCTCCAGATTTTGAAACCGCTCGTCGAAGTGCGCAGCCGCGTGGCGGAAGAACTCGCGCGGCGCGACTCGAAGGACTCGCTGACCCCCATCGACCGCGACCCGGTCCCGAATCGCTTCGCCGAGTCGGTGCGGCGCTACTACGAGGAGCTGGGCAAGGACGCCCCGAAGCAGTGAGATGCAGACCGAACTGACTTTCTCCAGCTGGAATTGGTTCTGGCCCGCGTTCGCGTTCATTGCCTTGGCTCTCGCCGTGCTGGCGTGGAGCTATCGCAATTCCGCGGGCTATCCGATGATGCTCCGCGTGGCGTGTCTTGCGCTGAAAGGCGTCGGGATGATCGCGCTGGCGCTCTGCGT
>JAZKEV010000167.1:4651-16320 GCA_040386765.1 Verrucomicrobiota bacterium
GGCCGACAACAGCCAGGGCCTGCAGGTGCACGACAAGGGCGACGCGAAAAGCCGCGGCGATGCGGTCCGCGCACTGGTGGATGCGCAGGCGGCTCCGTGGCAGAGCTCGCTCGCGGAGACGTTCGACGTGCGGCGCTACCTCTTCGATGCGCGGCTGCAATCGACGAAGGATTTTCGCGAGCTGACCTTCGACGGCCGCTCGACCGCGCTCGGCGCGGCGCTGCGCACCGTGAGCGAGCGGTTCCAGGGCCGCCCGCTGGCCGGCATCCTTTTGCTCACGGACGGAAACGCGACCGACCTGCCCGCTGGCGCTCCCGATCTGCGCGGCCTGCCGCCGATCTACCCGGTGGTAATCGGCAAGCGCGACTCGGTGCAGGATATCGCGGTGCAGTCGGTCTCGGTGACGCAAAGCTCCTTCGAGGATGCGCCTGTCTCGCTGCAGGCGGATGTGACGGCCGCGGGTTATCGCGGGCAGCCCATCGTGGCGCGGCTCGTTGACCGCACCGGCAAGACGGTGCAGCAGCAAACCGCCGAAGGACGGGGCGACGGCGAGTCGCTTGCGTTTCGCTTTCAGCTGAAGCCGGAGCAGCCCGGACTCTCGTTTTATCAAGTGCGCGTGGGCGCGGCCAATGAGCCCACGCCGCCGGCACCCGCAGCGGGCGATACGTCGACGACACCCGCGGCGGCGACGCCCAGCGAGGCAACGATGTTGAATAACAGCCGCACCTTCGCGGTGGATCGTGGGCAGGGTCCCTTCCGCGTGCTGTATGTCTCGGGCCGGCCGAATTGGGAATACAAGTTCCTCAACCGCGCGATCCAGGAAGACGATCAGGTGCAACTCGTGGGGCTGATTCGCGTGGCGAAGCGCGAGCCCAAGTTCGATTTCCGCGGGCGCGCCGGCGAGACGAGCAACCCGCTCTTCCGCGGCTTCGGCAATCAGTCGCCCGATGAAGTGCAACGCTACGACCAGCCGGTGCTCGTGCGCCTCAATACCCGCGACGAACACGAGCTGCGCGCGGGCTTTCCGCGGACGGCGGAGGAGCTTTACGGCTATCACGCGGTGATCCTCGACGACGTGGAAGCGGAGTTTTTCGCGCCCGACCAGGCGCTGCTCCTGCAGAAATTCGTCTCCGAGCGCGGCGGCGGTTTCATCATGCTGGGAGGCATGGAGTCTTTCCAGGAGGGGAAATACATGCGCACCCCCATCGGCGACATGCTGCCGGTCTACCTCGATCGTGACGACTCCGCGACGGCGGAAGCGCCCGGTCCGCTGCACTACCAGCTCGCCCGCGAAGGCTGGTTGCAGGCGTGGGCCCGCCTGCGCGACAACGAGGCAGACGAGCGCACGCGCATAGACAATATGGCGAATTTCGAAGTGCTGAATCGCGTGCGCGGGTTGAAGCCCGGCGCGAGCGTAATCGCGAGCGTGCGCGACGAGAAGGGCGCGGAGATGCCGGCGCTGGCGATCCAGCGTTTCGGCCGCGGCCGCTCCGCCGCGCTGATGGTCGGCGATATCTGGCGCTGGGGAATGCGCGACGCCAACTCCCACGTGGACATGGACCGCGCGTGGCGCCAGCTCGTGCGCTGGCTCGTCTCCGATGTGCCCAATCGCGTGCAGACCACCATCGAGCCGCTGGCCGCAGATGCCAACGGCGCGGTGCAGGTGCAGGTCCGCGTGCGCGACGATAAGTTTCAACCGGTGGACGACGCCAGCGTGACCGTGGAGGTGGAGCCGGTGGTATTTGACGGCACCGCGGTGGCCACGAGCGGGACGATCAAGGTGGAGGCTGAACCGGCTCTCAGCGAACCCGGGCTCTATCAGGCGACGTATGTGCCGCGCCAAACGGGCGGCTTCAAGGCGACGGCCACGGTGAAGAGTAATTCGGGCGCCGATCTGGGACGGTCCTCCGCCGGCTGGAGCTCCGATCTCGCGGCGGAAGAGTTCCGCTCGCTCGTGCCCAACGTGGCGTTGCTGGAAGACATCGCGCGCAAGACTGGCGGACAGGTGATCGCCGCGAGCGACCTGAATGACTTTGCGAAGAAGCTGCCTCAGCTCCGTGCGCCGGTGATGGAGACGTGGTCGTATCCCGCCTGGCATACGCCGCTGATGTTCGGTTTTGCGCTGGCTTGCCTGCTCTCCGAGTGGGGCCTGCGCCGTTGGAAAGGAATGCCGTAATGACTCCACGACGTGGCAGAATCGGACTCCTGACGCTGTTTGCGGCACTGGCCCTTCGCGGCGCTGTAGTGGGGCACGCGCAGCCTGCGGCTGCCGAACAGGCGACGGTGATCGTCGTGGCGGGAGCGCCGGGCGAGCAGGAGTTCGCACCGGACATCAAGCTGCAGATCGAGGCGTGGGCCAAAGCCAGCGAGCAGGCGAAGGCGAAATATATCGCGATCGGGAATGCCGAGGCGCCCGAGGGCGACAGCGGAGACCACGCCGCAGTGAAGAAAGCCTTTGCCGACGAGGCCAAAGAGGGCACCGGCGAGCTGTGGATTGTGCTCATCGGCCACGGCACCTTCGACGGCAAGGAAGCGAAGCTGAACCTGCGCGGGCCCGATATTTCGGCGACGGAGTTTTCGGAGTGGCTGAAGCCCTTCAAGCGTCCCATCGCGATCGTGGACACCACGTCGTCGAGTGCGCCCTTCATGGCGAAACTCGCGGCGCGCGGTCGCGTGATCGTCACCTCCACCCGCAGCGGCAACGAGCACAACTACGCGCGTTTCGGGAAGTTTCTCGCCGAGGCGCTGCCCGATCCCAAGAGCGACCTCGACAAGGATGGGCAGATCTCGCTGCTGGAGTCGTTTCTCAGCGCCTCGAATCGCACCAAGGAATTCTACAAGACCGAAGGCCGGCTCGCGACGGAGCACGCGCTCCTCGACGACAACGGCGACGGCCTCGGCACGCCGGCGGATTGGTTTCGCGGTGTGCATGCCACCAAGCGCCCGAAGGACGGCGCGGCCGCGGACGGCACGCGGGCGCATCAATTTCACCTCGTGCGCAGCACGGCCGAGCAGCAATTGCCCAGCGAAGTGCGGGCGCGCCGCGACAAACTGGAGTTGCAGCTCGCCGAGCTGAGATCGACGAAGGCGAAGATGAAGGAAGACGCCTACTACAAGGCGCTGGAGAAGATATTGCTGGAAATCGCGGCTCTTTACGAGAGCACGTGAGTAGCCCCGCGCCGCAGTAGTCGCATAGCCGTCCGGATTCGCAGTCGATCGCCGTCACGCTCTCGTGAAACCGGGCATCGACAAGGGGGGATGGCATTCCGAATGCTCGACGCGGCCCATGACCTCGTTCACCCGCGCGTCGTTTCTGCGAATTGGATTTCTGTGGTGCGCTCTGTTTGCCGGCCTTGGGCTGGCGCAGGGCGCCGATAAAGCGCCGCTCTATGCGCTGTGCGCGGCGTATCCGCCGGAGATCGAGGCGATGAAACGGGAGTTTGGCGTGGGCGGAAAAGGCTTCGATGCCACGACGATCAATGGCCTGACGTTCTGGCGCGGCACTTACAAGGGGAAGGATATCGTCATCTTTCGCACCGGCGTGAGCCTCGTGAATGCGGCGTATCAACTGCAGCTCGCGCTCGATCGCTTTCCGATCACGCACGTGCTTTTCTCTGGCGTCGCGGGCGGTATCGATCCGGCGCTGAAGATCGGCGATGTGGTGATCCCCGAAAAATGGGCGTATCACTCCGAGGCCGCCTACCTGAACGAGGATGGCCAGGGAGGGCACATCAAGCCCGACTACCTCACGATCGAGTATGAGAACTTCGGCATGATCTTCCCGGCGGATGTCAGCGTTGCGCGCGACGGGCAGCCGCAGTTTAAGAAGATCCCGGCGTTTCCCGCCGATCCCGCGCTCCTCGCCGCGGCGCGCAGGGCGCTGCCGAAAGTACCGGAGATGCGCAAAGCCGGCCGGCAGATCGCCGTGAGCGTGGGCGGCACCGGCGTGGCGGGCACAGTCTTCCTCGACAACGCCAAGTATCGCGAGTGGGTCTTCAAAGTCTGGAAGGCACGCTGCCTCGACATGGAGTCGACCGCGCTGGCGCACGTGGCGTATGCGAACAGCAAGCCGATCCTGATCGTCCGCGGACTCAGCGACCTCGCCGGCGGCCAGCACGGCGCGAATCCCATCGACGAGAATGAGGCGCAGGTCTCGGAGATCGCGGTCCGCGTGCTGCGGACGGTGATGGACGAGTTGTGATCTGAAGTAGGGCGGGTTTCTAACCCGCCTTGGATTGGAAGACCTTTCGAACTGGCAGTCTCTGGAGCGAGGTGCGCCAAGCGCCGACGAGCGCGGCGAGGGCGAGCGGCGCTTCCGGTGCGGTCGAGAGTACGAGAGGGCGGGTTAAAAACCCGCCCTACTTTATTACCGCCGACTTCGCACCGAGGGTTGAAAAACGCGTCGCGTGACGGCCCACGGTCTGCTTAGCCTGCCCTGCATGCTCACCCGATTCTCCGTCGCTCCCCTGCACACGATGACGCGCTCGCTGGCCGCCGTGGCCATGGGGCGAGAGGCTCCCGATTTCGTGATCACTGGGGCGCGCATCCTCTCGACCTACACCGAGCGCATGCACCGTGAGCGCGAGGTCTGGATCAAGGGCGGGCGCATCGCTGTGGTGAAGCCTGCAGGCACTTTCAAGAAGGCGAAGTTCACCGGCGCGAAGACGGCGCTTTACGATGCGCGCGGCGGCATCATTGCGCCTGGCTTGGTGGATCCGCATGTGCACATCGAGAGCAGCATGATGACGGCGTGCGCGTTTGCGGAGGCGGCGCTGCGCAATGGAACGACGACCGTTTTCTGCGACAGCCATGAGATCGGCAATGTGTGCGACGTGGCCGGCATCGAGTGGATGCTCGAGGATGCGCGCCGCGCGCCGCTCTCGATTTATCTCACGGTGCCGAGCACCGTGCCGGCAACAAATTCCAAGCTCGAGACCGCGGGCGGCGATCTCACGCCGGCGAAGATCGGCAAGATCTTCGATCGCTGGCCGGAGGCCGCGGCATTGGGCGAGAAGATGGACTACATTTCGGTCGCGATGGGCGACGTGCGCAGCCACGGGATCCTGGCCGAGGCGCTGAAGCGCGGGCGGCCCGTGTGTGGGCACATCTATGGGCGCGACTTCGTGGCGGCGGGAGCGGCGAGCGGCATTACCGATACCCATGAGTCGATCGACCGCGATATCGCTGATGATTTTCTGGAAAACGGGCTCTGGATCTTCCTGCGAGGCGGCAATCCCCAGACGCCCTGGCACTCGCTGCCGCAGGCGATCAAGACCGTGACGGAGCTCGGCGCGAACCCCAAGCGGGTCTGCGTCTGCACCGACGATCGCGATGCCGACGACCTGTTTCTCTTCGGCATGGATTGGGTCGTGCGGCAGGCGGTCGCGGCCGGGCTCGGCACCACGACGGCGTGGAGCCTGGGTTCATTACACCCGGCCACGCGCTATGCGATGGATGGCGAGTTTGGCGGGATGGGCCCGTCGCGGCGCGCCGACCTCGTGCTGATCAACGACGCGCTCGAAGTGCAGAATACCTGGTACGGAGGCGAGCTCGTGATCGAGCGCCGCAAGCCCACGCCCGTGCTCGAGCGCGCCCTGACGAAGCGCTACCGCTACCCGCGCGCGGCCTACGAAACGGTCAAGCTCCCGAAGCGGGCGGTGCGGCTCACACCCGAGCTGCCGACCAAGCCGGTCACGGCCAACGCCATCCGCCTCGTGCCGCCCGGCATCCTCACCGCGCACGACCGCATCCCGCTGGCTCCGGCCGTGACGTGGGAGGAACATTTCAAAGCGAAGGACCTGTGCTTCCTCACGGTGATCGAGCGACACGGAAAGAACGGGGGCATCGGCTACGGTCTCCTGCGGGAATTCGGGCTCCGCGACGGTGCGGTGGCCAGCAGCGTGGGCCACGACGCGCACAACATCGTGCTCGCCGGGACCAACGAGGCGGACCTCCAGCTCGCGTTGCGCACCCTCCAGAAGCTCCGGGGCGGCGTGTGCGTGGTGCAGCGCGGCAAAGTCCTCGCCAGCGTGGCGCTCCCCGTGGCGGGATTGCTTTCGGACAAGCGCGCGACGGTCGTGGCCAAGGAGACGACCCTGCTCAAGCGCGCGTGGAAGAAACTCGGCTGCAAGGTGCCCTACATGGGCTTCAACCTGCTGCCGCTTTCGGTCATCCCGGAGCTGCGCCTGACCGACAAGGGCCTCATCGATGTGCTGGGCATGAAGGTCGTGCCGTTGTTTGAAAAATAATCATACCTCCCGCCGGAAATCGGCATTCTATTGCTGAAGAGGGGAGTGGTGCGGGGTATGCTTCCGTAAAGGCCCGTGATTACTCGCAAACCTATCCAGCAACACTGTTTCCCTACGGTGGCAGGCCTCCTGACCTTGGGCGCTGCACTGTCGGCACAAGCCCAAACGCCCCCGCCCAAGCCTGCTGACGATGTGACGACGCTCGAGCGCTTCACCGTGAGCGGCGTGCCCATCGAACAGCAGATTCTGCCAACGTCGCGCCCCTTCAATTCGGTGTTCGGCACCGACATGAGCATCCTCGAGACGCCGCGCAATGTGACGATCATTTCGCGCGAGCAGCTCTCCGCGATCGCGATCCAGGACGTGCGCGACTTCTCGAAGCTGACCTCAAGCTCCTACACGCGCACGAACTTCGGCGCGCCGGGCAATCCCGACATCCGCGGCCAGTCGGGCGATGTATTCGTAAACGGGATACGCGAGCGCATTACGAGCAACGGCAATGGCATGCCGATCGACTTCAATTCGGTGGAGTCGGTGAACATCGTCAAGGGCCCCGCCACCGCCGTGCAAGGCGTGTCGACCTATGTCGGCGGCTTCGTCGACCTCATCACCAAGCGCCCGTACTTCGACGGGTTCAAGGGCTCGGCCTTCGTCACGGGCGGCAGTTACAACACCTTTCGCTGGGGCACGGATTTCGGCGGTCCGCTTTCGGACAAACTGGCCTACCGCGTGAGCTACGCGGGCGAGGATAGCGAGGGCTACTACTACGACCAGTACTCCAAGAAGCACTCGCTGTACGGCGCGATCACGTATCGCCCCAACAATAACTACGAGCTCTTCATGAACGCCCAGGCGTTCTACGCCGAGTATGTGGAGAACTTTGGTGTGAACCGGCCCACGCAGCGACTGATCGACGACGGCTACTACCTGACGGGCGTGAACAGCAATCCAGCGCCGGTCGCGGGCTTCCCGCAGTATTTCACGGCGAGCGGCGAGCCGATCATCGCGAGCTTCGGCGTCCCCGGCGGCCCGGCGGCTGCGCTCTCCGATCCGCAGAACTCGAGGTGGGTGACTTCCGGCTTCCCGGTCAGCAATCGCATGACCTACGGCCCCGAGGTGAAACTCGACCGCCGGCTGCGCCTGCTGCGCCCGGGAAACAACTCGATCGGCCGCAACTTCAAGGCGCAGGCGATCCAGACCTTCAAGTCCTCGCCGGATCTGAATGTGGTCAACAACACGCTCTTCACCTATACGCGGCGCGAGACGCTCAGCTCGTATCACTACTCCGAGATCATCGATCCCTCGTACACGATGGAGTCCCGTCTGGAGTTCCAGCAGAAGCTCGGCGCGCACGCGATCAACTACGGCGCGGCGGCCCGCTACATCAGCGTCAAGTCGTGGGCCGACTTCTTCTTCGAGCCTGCCGCGGTGTGGGACATCACGAAGGACCGCAACTTCATCAACGCCTACAACTCGGTGAACTTCGCGGGTCACTTCGCCGCGGCGCCGGTGCCCGGCAACCCGGATCGTTACGGCTCCACGCTGGTGGCGTTTGGCACGTTGAGCGGCGCCGATGGCAACATCAGCAACGCCACGACGCTCGCGCCTTTTGCACAGGCCAGCTGGAAACTCGCGCAGGACTTCACGCTCACGACCGGTGCCCGTGTGGACTTCATGCGCATCTACTCGCGCGATCCGTTCACCACCGTCGCGGAGGATACGATCAGTGTCGCGCTGCCCAACGGCAACGTGAGCCTCGGCTACAACTTCTCGCCGACGGTCTCGGCCTACGCGACGTACAATTACAGCGAGAACACCTCAGGCGCGTCCGGCAACGGCGGCGGCTACGTGGGCTTCATCGGCACGGGCGCGGGCGGCACGGCTCCCTTCGTGCTCGACAAGTCGGCCTTCACGCAACCCAGCGAGTTGAAGGAAGTCGGCATGAAGTTTTCGCTCGCCGGTGGAAAGCTCTTCCTCGGCACGGCGCTCTTCGACCAGACCCGCCAGAACAAGCCGCAGAACAGCCCGGTCGCGACGTATCGTTACCGTGGCTTCGAATTCGAGGCGAACTACCAGCCGAACAAGCATATGTTCGCCACGTTCTCGTATGCGCTCATGGACGGCAGCGTACCTGCCGGTGCGATCGGCTTTGAGGCGCTGAACGTCACGCCGGCGGCTTCTCCAGAGGTGCGGCCGAATACGCAGACGACCGGCCGTGTCCGCGTGCAGGGCGCGCCGCGCAATCAGGCGAATGCGCTGGTTTCCTACAAATTCGACAACGGCTTCGGCTTCTCGGTGAACGGCACGTACACGGCCGAGATCAACAACAACTGGGCGGGGACGCTAGTGATCCCGTCGCAGTATCAACTCGACGCCGGTCTCTTCTATAACACCAAGAAATGGGGTGCGCAGCTCACCGTCCTCAACGTGACGGACGAGAAAAACTGGTCGCCGCCGAACGGCACGTACGGCAACGAATCGATCCTCGCCGAGCCCGGTGTGCGCGGTGAATTCACGGTGACGTTGCGCTTCTAAGCGCCTCGCTCTACGCAGAGCGCATGGAACTCGCGACCCCCACGCGCCCGACGGCGGAATCGTCTTCCGCCGCCGGGGCCGCGCCGCTCGTGGTGTACGGTCTCGAGGATCGTCTGCCGCTGCGCACCTCACTGCTCGTCGGTGCGCAGCATGTGGCGGCGATGGTGGTGGGCACGATCACGCCGCCCTTGATCCTGGCGTCGGCGCTGAAGTTTTCCGCGGAAGACACGGCGTACTTCATCAACATGGCGCTGCTCGCCTCCGGGCTTGGGGCGCTGTTGCAGTGCCGCAGGCGCGGGCCGCTGGGTTCGGGTTTGCTGAGCGTGACGGGGACGAGCTTCGCCTTTGTGCAGCCGCTCATCCAGGCGTGGCACGCGGGTGGATTTGCCATGATGTTCGGGCTCTCGTGCATCGCGGCGCCGGTGCAGATGGTGCTCGCGCCGCTGCTGCCGCGCTTGCGGCGGCTGTTTCCGCCGCTGGTCTCGGGGATCGTGGTGCTGCTGATCGGCGCCTCGCTGGTGCCGACGGCTTTCTTTGGGATTGCGACGCCGGTGCGGCCGGAGGCGCCGCTATGGTGGGGATTGATTGTCGCGATCGTCGTGATCGCGGTCGTAGTCGCGATGCAGGCGATCGGGCGGACGTGGGCGCGGATCACGGGGGTGGCGCTCGCGATCGTTGCGGGGTGCCTCGTGTGCGGGCTCATGGGCGGCCTGCGGGCGCCGGCGCCGGGCAGTGAATGGATCGCGGTGCCACGGCTGCTCGCGCATGGCTTTTCGTTCAGCTGGGAGCTGCTGCTGCCCTTCGGCTTCATCTACCTTGTATCGACGCTCGAAGCGATGGGCGACATGACGGCGACGGCGCAGCTCTCGGGCCTGCCCACGCGCGGTGACGCGCACTGGAAGCGGCTTTCGGGCGGGGTGCTGGCCGATGGCGCGACCTGTTTCGCGTCGTCGCTCTTCGGCGGATTTCCGAGCACCACCTACGCGCAGAATAATGGCGTGATCCAGATCACCGGCGTCGCGAGCCGACGCGTGGGCTACACCATCGCGGGGATTTTTGCGGTGCTGGGACTCTTTCCCGCGGTGGGGCGTTGGGTGACAGTGCTGCCGGCGCCGGTGCTGGGCGGGCTGGCGCTGTTTATGTTCGGCCTCGTGACGGTGAGCGGCATCCGAATTCTGATGAGCTCGGGCTTCGGGCGTCGCGAGGGGTTGATCGCGGCGCTCGCGATTGGCGTGGGGTTGGGATTGCCGACGCAAAAAGGGCTTTTCGCGACGGCACCGGAAGCGGTGCGCGCGCTCTTTGAGTCGGGCATCTCCGCGGGTGGACTTGTTGCGCTGGTCCTGAATCTAGCTTGGCCGGCGAAGCGGAGCGCGACTGTGGATACGGAGTGAGTGGGATGGTCGTCAGCGACAACCCGCAGCGAAGATAATCCAAGGCCGGCGAGAACGAGCGGAGCTTCCGTTGCGTTCGAAGATGCGAGAGGGCGGGTTGAAAACCCGCCCTACTTTAGGAGCGGCTTAACCTCCGCTTGCTGCCGGTTATTTCCTGAAGGGCCAGATGTGGAAGAATTGAAGGAAGAAGATCGCGGCGAGCACGTAGCCAAGGGTGCTCATCTTCTTGGATTCGCCGAGGGCGAGCGCGAGGATGGCGGCGGTGATCAGGCCGATGCCGATGCCTTCCGCGATGCTGAACGTGAGCGGGATGGCGATGAGCGTGAGGACGGCAGGCGTCGCCACTTTGAAGTCCGTCATGTCGATCTCGGTGATCGACTGCATCATAAAAACACCGACGATCACGAGCGCGGGCGCGGTCGCCGCGGCGGGCACGATGAGAATCAGCGGCGTGAAGAACAGCGCCACCAGCATGAGCGCGGCGGTCGTGGTGGTGGTGAGCCCGGTGCGGCCGCCGGCCTCCACGCCGGAGGCGGACTCGATGTAGCTCACGACGGTCGAGGTGCCGAAGAGGGCGCTGAGGATCGTGGCGAAGGAATCGGCGATGAGCGCACGGCCGGCCTTGGGGAGCGTGCCATCGGGACGGAGGAAGCCGGCGCGCTTGGTCACGCCGATGAGCGTGCCGATATTGTCGAACATATCGACCAGCAGCAGGGTGAGGATGATGGGGAGGACCAGCATCATCGCGTTGACGTTGGTCAGGAAATTGAAGGTGAGCTTGAGGAAGACGGGCGCGGGCGACGCAGGCATGGCTACGAGGCTGTCGGGTACCTGTGTGACCATCTTGCCGCCGCCGGCGTTGATGAAGAGGCCGACGAGGGTGACGGCTGCGATGGAGATAACGATCGCTCCGGGCACGCGGCGGGCGACGAGCACGGCAGTCAGCGCGATGCCGCCGAGGCAGAGCGCCACGGGGCCGGAGGCGAAATCGCCGTGTGAGACGAAGGTGGCGGGATTGGCGACGATCACTCCGCCGTTTTTCAAGCCGATGAAGGCGATGAAGAGCCCTATGCCGCACGTGATCGCCATCTTCAGCGAGTGAGGGATGGCGGCGACGATCTTTTCCCGGACACCGGTCACGGAGAGGAGCAGGAAGATCACGCCATTGACGAAGACCATGCCGAGCGCCTCGGACCACGGCACGCCGCGGCCGAGGACGACCGTGAAGGTGAAGAAGGCATTGATGCCCATGCCCGGCGCGAGCGCGATGGGGTAGTTG
The DNA here is from genome assembly GCA_040386765.1 of Verrucomicrobiota bacterium. Taxonomy (GTDB): domain Bacteria; phylum Verrucomicrobiota; class Verrucomicrobiia; order Opitutales; family Opitutaceae; genus ER46. The sequence continues at coordinate 16,105 of JAZKEV010000167.1, forward strand.
GTCATCAGCGCCATGATGAGGGTGGCGATGGCGGCGGTGAGCGCGGTGACGGTGACGAGCGCCGCCTTGTCCATGCCGGTGTTGGCGAGGATCGCGGGATTCACGGCGAGGATGTAAGCCATCGCGGCGAACGTGGTGAGGCCGGCTTGGAATTCGCGACCGGGGGTCGTGCGGTGCTGGTCGAGTTTGAAAAGACGGTTGAGCATGGGGTGCGGC
>JAZKEV010000168.1:0-1893 GCA_040386765.1 Verrucomicrobiota bacterium
GTCGCGTTCGGCACGCTCGCGCTGACGGGCATCCTCTACATTTTCATCCCGAAAGGTTTTTTCCCCACTCAAGACACGGGCGTGATCCAAGGTATCACGGATGCCTCGCAGGACATTTCTTTCGGCGCCATGGGCGAACGGCAACAGGCCCTGGCCGAGGTAATTTTGAAAGACCCCGACGTCGAAAGCCTTTCTTCGTTCATCGGCGTCGATGGCGTCAACTCCACGCTCAACAGCGGACGCATCTCCATCAATTTGAAGCCGCTCTCTGAGCGCAGCGAACGCGCTCCTGCTATCATCCGACGGTTGCAGCAACAGGTGAGCGCGGTGCCTGGCATCACGCTCTACATGCAGCCCGTGCAGGACATCAGCATCGATACGACGGTCAGCCGCACGCAGTATCAATTCGTGCTCCAGAGCGCGTCGATGGATGACCTCGTCACGTGGGTGCCGCGGCTCTTGGAAAAACTTTCCGCTGTGCCGCAACTAGCCGATCTCGCGAGCGACCTCCAAACGGATGGCCGGCAGGTTTACGTCGAGATCGATCGTAGCACCGCGAGCCGCTACGGCATCAGCACGACTGATATCAGCAACCTTCTCTACAACGCATTTGGACAGCGGTTGATCTCCACGATTTTCACGCAGTCCAATCAGTATCGCGTCGTGCTTGAGGTGAAACCAGAGTTCCGACAGGGCATGACGGCGCTGCACAGCCTCTACCTGCGCTCGTCGGAAGGCGCACCCATCCCGCTTTCGAGCCTCGCGCGCATCGTCGAGCAACCTGCGCAGCTCGCCATCTCGCGTTCCAGCCAGCTTCCGGCCACGCGCGTTTCTTTCAACCTCGCACCGGGCGCTGCACTCGGCGACGCGGTCGAGGCGATCAAGCGCGTCGAGCATGAGATCGGTCTGCCGCTTTCCATCGACACCACGTTCCAAGGCTCGGCTAAGGCGTTTGAGACCGCGTTGAAGAACGAACTCTGGCTGATTCTAGCCGCCATCGTGACCATGTATATCGTGCTCGGCGTGCTCTATGAGAGCTACATTCACCCGATCACCATTCTCTCCACGCTGCCGTCCGCCGGTGTCGGCGCGTTGCTCGCGCTGATGGTGGCGCGCAACGATCTCAACGTTATCGGCATCATCGGCATTATTCTGCTGATCGGCATCGTGAAGAAAAACGCGATCATGATGATCGACTTCGCGCTCGAAGCTGAACGCGAGAAAGGCATGGCCCCACGCGAAGCGATTTACCAAGCGTGTCTGCTGCGCTTCCGGCCGATCCTCATGACGACGGCTGCCGCTCTCCTCGGCGCACTGCCACTCATGCTGGGTCACGGCATGGGCGCGGAACTTCGCCAACCGCTCGGCATCACGATGGTGGGCGGCCTCATGGTGAGTCAGGTGCTTACGCTTTTCACCACGCCGGTCATCTATCTGGCCTTTGATCGTCTCGCCCGCCGCGTGCGCGAACGTAATTCATCCGATAAGACCGTCCTCGCGGGCGATCTCCAGTCGCCGTGAAGTTCATCGAGACATTTATCAGCCGGCCGGTGGCCACCACGTTGCTGACCATCGGCATCGCGTTGGCGGGCGCGATCGCGTTCCGACTTCTGCCGGTATCGCCGCTGCCGCAGGTCGATTATCCCACGATCTCGGTCAACGCCAGTGTGGCCGGCGCGAGCCCCGAGGTCATGGCCGCCACCGTGGCGACGCCGCTTGAGCGTGCGCTCGGCCGCATCGCCGGTGTAACGGAGATGACCTCGTCGAGTTCGCAAGGCTCGAGCCGCGTCATCCTGCAGTTCGATCTCTCGCGCGATATCAACGGCGCCGCGCGCGACGTGCAGGCCGCCATTATCGCTGCCCGCAGCCTCCTGCCGACGAGCCTGACGAACA
>JAZKEV010000169.1:0-3518 GCA_040386765.1 Verrucomicrobiota bacterium
AGACCACCGGGCGAACTACGAGAGAGTCGAGGCGGAGCAGGCGGCGCTCTGGTTTACGAAGACGCGGAGCTATCAGGATGAAGGGTTTGCCGATTCGCTCGGCCTCGCGCGGGCCAGCATCGGATGGGAGGCGCGGGCGAAGTTGCTGCAGCGCGACTATGTCGGCGCGATCGACCTCTACCTGCAGCAGCACGCGCTGGGTGATAAAACGGCGTTGGAGTCGCTGCGGATCACGGCGAGCCGGGCCGCAGGCCGTTACGAAAAAGACCTGACATCGCTGGCGAAGGATCCGCAGGCGCGCCGCGTGATGACGGCCTATTATATTTCGCGTTTCGCGCGGCCACTCAATCCGAGCGAGCCGTCGGAGCGTTTGCAAAGCTGGGCCCTGGTGCTCCGCGAGGCCGGAGTGAAGAGCGTGCCCGATGCCGAGCGGCTGGCGTGGCTGGCCTACGATGCCGGACTTTTCACGCTCGCTTGGGAGTGGATCGCGCTGGCCTCCGAGACCGTGCCGGAAGCGCAATGGCTCCGCGCCAAGCTAGCATTGCGCTCGGGCGACCTCTGGCGCGGAGAACAGCTGCTGCGCGCCGCGCTGGATGGCGGTGAACTGAATGCCGAGCATCATGCTCGCGTGGCGGCGGAGCTCTCCCGCGTATGCCTGGCCCGCGACGATTTTGCGGGCGCCCTGTCGGCCTCGCTGCAAGGGGAGCATTGGGAGGACGCGGCGTTTGTCGCAGAGCGGATACTCACCGTGTCGGAGTTGAAACGCGTGGTGGACGAGATGCCTCCCTCGAGGTCGAAATCGCCGTCGTCCTCGTTCGGAGTGGATGACGTTCGGACGTGGCCAAAAGATGATTTAGCGGGGGCCCTGCGGCACCTCCTGGCCCGCCGGCTCGCGCGCCTCGGCAAAGGCGAAGAGGCGACGTCCTATTTCCCGGAGGCGTACCAGTCGACCTATGCGGAGTATCTCTCCGGCGTGCAGCTTGGCTTCGATCCGAAGGCCCCGGTGGAGCAGCGGGCGGCGGGATTCTGGCAGGCCGCGCAGATTGCGCGGAAGCGCGGGATGGAGCTGCTCGGAACGGAACTCGAGCCGGACTGGGCGATCTGGGGCGGCGCTTATGAGCTGACGGAGTCGACGGCGCGCCGCGGACCGCGCCTCCCCTCGCCGGATAAATGGGGGTATTATCGGGGAAGGTATGAAAAGCAGCCTGACCGTGAGCAGCGAAGTCTGTTTCTCCCGACCGCGCTCGAGAGCAAGCGCATGGACGATCAGCCCGCGCCGGAGAAGCGCTACCACTATTGCTACCGCGCGGCTGAGCTCGCGGGGCTGGCGGCCTCGCTGCTGCCCAACGAGTCGGAAGAGACGGCGAAGATCCTCGCGACGGCGGGCGGCTGGCTGAAAGCGCGCGATCCGCAGGCGGCGAAGCCGTTCTACCAGGCGCTCGTGATCCGCTGCGGCACAACGGAGATCGGGCGGAAAGCAACGGAAGCGAAATGGTTCCCCAAGCCACCCTCTACCGACCACGCGGTGCCGTGAGGGGAAAATGCCCCGAATTCGTTACCTATCTGTACTGCTGGCGATGAAGTTTTCCCTCGTGCGCGGGCGCGCGGGTGCTTAAACCCGTGCGCTTCCGATGAAGCACTTCCTTAAAGAAACCGACTTCGCGCGGTCAGAATTGCCGAAGTTGTTTGCGCTGGCCCACGAGTTGAAGCGGAAGCGCGGGAAGAAAAATGCACCAAAGCCGCTCACCGGGCAGACGTGGGCGCTGATCTTTTCGAAGTCGTCGACGCGGACGCGTGTGTCGTTCGAGGTCGGCCTGCATGAGCTTGGGGCCAATCCACTTTTCCTGAATAAGAACGACATCCAGATGGGCCGCGGCGAGACGATCGAGGACACGGCCAAGGTGCTCTCGCGCTTCGTGCACGGGCTCGTCGTGCGGACCTTTGACCACAGCGACGTGGAGCGACTCGCCGCCGCCGGCACCGTGCCGGTCATCAATGCGCTCACGGATTTTCTGCACCCCTGCCAGATCTACACCGACGCCTTCACCATGATGGAGCGCTGGGCCAGGGGCACGACGGGCAAGGCGCTCTTCGATTCGCTCAAGGGCAGGAAGATCGCCTTTCTCGGCGACACCGCGTGCAACATGGCCTACTCGTGGATCCTCGGCGCGAATCTCTTCGGCATGAAGATCTCGCTCGCGGGTCCGAAGGAGTTCGCGCCCGGCAAGGAACTCGACGCGCTGCTGACGAAGGAGGGTTTCGATCCGAAGACGGGCTACCACTTCACGACCGATCCGATGGAAGCAGTGCGCAACGCCGATGTCGTCTACACCGATGTATGGGTGAGCATGGGCAAGGAAGAGGAGAAGGCGGAACGGATTCGCACGATGTCGCCTTATGCGGTGACCGGAAAGGTCTTCGCTGGCGCGAAGAAGGATGCTCTCTTCATGCACTGTCTGCCGGCCCACGCGGGCGAAGAAGTAATGCAAGAGGTGCTGGATAATCCGCGCTCGATCATCTTCGACCAGGCGGAAAACCGCCTGCATATGCAGAAGGCGATCCTCGCCGCACTGCAGGCAGCGCGGGGAAAGAAGTGAACCGGAAGTGAACGCTAATCTGCGCTAATCTTTTTGGTGTGGAGTAGGCGCGATGCCGTACCTGCTTCACCTGATCGGCGAAACGCGGTAGCTGACGTAGGGCGGTTTTTAAACCGTCTTGGATTGGGAGGGGCGTGAGGGCACCGTGCCTCCAGCAGCGGTTCGAAGCACGGGTCCATATCGCGCCTTCAAAAAATGCCAAAGGGCGGGTCAGATGGCCCGCCCTCTCGCATCTCAATGGGCGACAGGTATGATACCCTCGCCCGATCGGGTTTTAGACTAAGACTAGTTTTCCAGGATATAGGTGAAGCGTCCGTCGAATTTCCGGAATAACCCCGTCTCCAGATCGCCGTCGTCGATCTTGGCATCGATGGCGGCCATCTGTGCGTCGGTGACGGTGGTACCCGTGGTCGAAATCCCGGCGACGACGTTTAGGTTTCGATCCCAATTCCAGCGACCCCCGAGCGAGTTTCGGGTAGTGCGCCAGGCATTGCCGACATCGCCGGTCATGCCGGCGGGCACGGTGCCGGTGCCCGCGTTGGCTGGCCAGTCGCCGTTTTGCAGCGCGTACGTTTCGAAAGCCTGCGCAAAGGTCCGCAGATCCGAAATGAACCGGCTGTTCTGCGCCGACTGCCTGACCCGCGAAAGCGCCGGGATCGCCAAGGCGGCGAGCAGCGCGATGATACAGACCACGATCATGATTTCCACGAGCGTGAAGCCGCGCCGACACCGAGGTCGGACGGGGCGGAGGATTGAGTTCATGGGGTGCAAGGAACGAACAGTATGATGATGAATAATATTCGCTGACCGGCCGAGGGTGACGAAACAGTGTCGCCGTCTCAATTCGGCTGGGGTAAACGCATCGTTAACTTGAAGATGCGTAGCGCTACGGAGGTGATGCGCAGTATTGCGAGCTAGCGC
>JAZKEV010000170.1:0-1853 GCA_040386765.1 Verrucomicrobiota bacterium
CGGCCACGGAACCCTCGGGGAACTTGGTGAGAATGTTATCCCAGTTTTTCTTTTGTTCGGCCTTGTCGAAAGAGAGAACGGGAGCGCCGCTCTTATCCTCGAGCTTCTCGACCATCACTTCGATGGTGGAGCCGATCTGGAGCTCACCGATGTCGATGAATTCGTTGGCCGGGATGACGCCTTCGGATTTGCCGCCGATATCGACGACGACTTCGTTCTGGCGGATTTCGGTGATAACACCGGGGACGATCGCGCCTTCCTTCAATTTGTCGAAGGACGACTGCGCGAGCAGTTCTTGCATTACGGAACTCATAGCAAACGTAACTAGCATCGTCGGCCGCGCGCCTGCTCCAAGGACACCCATCCGACGGTTCGGCCACGCCGTGAAGCGGGACCGCATTGGTTAATGGTTAGACTAACGTTGGGAGGTCGGCGGGAGCTCGCGGCATTACGCCAACCTGACCGACTAACAGCCGCGAAGGGTCAGCGTCCTCCGGCGGAGGAGCAGTCGCAAGCCCTAAAGTGGGGCGGCTACCGAACCCGCCCGGCTGGGTGGAAAGGGAGGTTTGTAGTTCCGCCTTTAGGCGGAAGGCTTGCCGGATTCCGCCTGAAGGCGGAACTACCAGCGAAGGCCGCTATCCGACTCGTAGGATATGTAAGCGCTTATTTCGCAGCCTTATCCACCTTCAACGCCTGCTCCACTCCGCGAAAAAACACCTCATACTGCGGCGTATCTTTCAACGGCCGTTCGGTCGCAACTCCCGCCCGGTTAGAGGAATCCGCCTCCTCGATCTCGGTGATCCGCGCCGCTACCGTCGTGCCGCCATCGAGCGCGGCATCCAATTTCACTTTCAAGGAAAGCTGCCGCGAGCTGCCCACCTGGTCTCCGCCGCGCACGCCGCTCACCGCTTCAAAGACACCCGTCGCTGCGCCGCCGCGCACATAGCGATAACCCATCTGCTCGGCTGCGACGCGCACCGCATCGTAGACGGGTCGCTGCGCCGCCGGAAACGAACGCGTCTGCGGCGCGGCGCGCTCGGCGAACTTCTCGCGCACGGAGGTGGTCGCATCCGACATCGATTCGCAGCCGGCCAGACCGAAGGTCAGCGTCGCCGTCGCGACGGCCAGTGCAGAGCGAGTTCCGAAACGGGAAAGCGGCATGGGCTTCATCCCCGCGATGCGATGCCACTCGCCGCGCCAGCGCAAGGCCTGTCAGGAGACGGCGCGGACAAACTTCCGCGAATCTCCGCGCCACGCCATCGGAGAATATCCGTTTTTCGCTGCCCTATTTGTGTTTACGAAAGTCGCCTCTAGGCTCGCGCGTATGCCGACGACACGACGCACGTTTCTGAAGCAGCTCGGAGCCACGACGCTCATCGCTTCCACCCCGCTCGCCGGCCAGTCACCGGCTCCCCTCGCGGCCACTCCTTCTCCCGCCATGCCTTCCGCCCCGCCCTCCGATCTCGTTCCCGTGAGCCTGACAGTCAATGGCACCGCGCACACCGCTCAGGTCGAGCCGCGCGTGGTGCTGCTCGATTTCCTCCGCGAGACACTCGACCTCACCGGCACCAAAAAAGGCTGCGATCACGGCCAGTGCGGCGCCTGCACCGTCCTCGTCAATGGCCGACGGATCAAATCCTGCCTCACGCTCACCGCCATGCACGATGGCGACGATATCACGACCATCGAGGGCCTTGAGAAGGACGGCCAGCTGCACCCGATGCAGGCGGCGTTTCTCGATCACGACGGCTACCAGTGCGGCTACTGTACCGCCGGCCAGATCATCTCCGCCGTCGCTCTCACTAAAGAGCCGATCGGGGCCAGCGATGCCGCCGTGCGCGAGGCGATGAGCG
>JAZKEV010000171.1:0-1155 GCA_040386765.1 Verrucomicrobiota bacterium
CGGCCGACAGTTCGTCGTGATCACCGCCACGGGTGGTGGCAGGATTGGCGGCCCGTCCGGCGCCGGCGACGCCTATGTCGCCTTCGCGTTGCCGTAAACCGCTGCACAACTCTCATGATCCCGCTCCTCGCACGCTTCCCGCTACTTCTGCTCTCTAGCTTGCTCGCGTTGTCAGCCGTGTTCGCCGGAGAGCAGGCGAAGGTCCGGCCTAACTTCGTTTTCTTCATCACGGATGACCAGCCGTACCTCGGGCTGAGTTGCACGGGCAATACCGTGCTCAAAACGCCAGCGATGGACGCGCTGGCGGCGAAGGGTGTCCTGTTCGAAAACGCCTTCGCGACGACAGCTATCTGCTGTTCCAGCCGCGCGAGCATCTTGACCGGCCAGCACATGCGGCGGCATGGCATCGAGGATTTTGCCAAGCCGCTGTCGGCGGCCCAACTTCAGGAGATCTTTCCAGTTCTGCTGCGTAAGGCGGGGTATCGCACGGCGTTTCTCGGCAAATACGCGGTTGGCTCGCCCAAGGTGGATCCCGCGCTCTCATTGCCGGCCGAGCTCTTCGACCTTTGGTATGGGTTTCCCCAAAGCATCGCGTATAAGCAAATTGAGGACGGCAAGGATCGCTACCTCACCACCGTGATGGAGGAAAAGGCGGTACAGTTTCTGCAGGACGCGCAACGCGATCAGCCGTTCTGCCTCATCATGGCGCTGAAGGAGCCGCACGGCCCCGCCGATTATTTTGATTCCGAGTTCACCGTTACGAAGTCGGACGCGCCGATTCCACGGCCAACCACTTTGACGCGCCAGGCGTTCGATGCCTTGCCGGCGCCAGCGCGGGAAAGCATGGCGGCGAGCCCGCGGTGGATCGACGATGCTGCTTCGTTCGAAGCGTATGTGCGGAAGCGCGACAGCTACATCGCTCGTTCGGATCTTGCGGTGGGGCGTGTCACGGCGGCGCTGGCGGCGGCAGGCCTGGACGAGAATACCGTCGTCATCTTCATGTCGGACCACGGCTCTTTCTGCGGTGCGCATGGGCTAACCGGTAAATGGCTGATGTATGAAGAGTCGATTCGCGTGCCGCTCATCATCCATGACCCGCGTCTGCCGGCATCCACCCGCGGACGTCGCCAGTCCATGGCGCTCAACATCGATCTG
>JAZKEV010000171.1:1165-1942 GCA_040386765.1 Verrucomicrobiota bacterium
GCCGACTATTCTCGCGATGGCTGGGGTGCCCAAGTCCGCCGGTATGCAGGGCGCGGATCTGCAGCTGCTCTTGCGCGATGTGAAGGCAAAGGTGAGGGAGGACTGGTATTACGAGCACGTCTACACCGACCCGGCCCGCCGACCGATTCCAAGGACCGAAGGCGTGCGGAGCGAGCGCTGGAAATATATCCGCTACCCGGGCGCCAATCCGCCGGTCGAGGAGCTCTTCGACCTCGCCGCCGATCCGCATGAGAAAGCCAATCTCGCGATGGACCCGGCCTACCATTCCACGCTCGGGAGAATGCGAGTGCGGTGCGACGAGTGGGGAGGCACTCTGAAGTAGGCAGACTGAAACGAATGAATCGAGGGGGCGATCTGAAGGGACCCTGTTGAGGTTGCCCTGCTTTGACGGATACGATTTGGGAAGCAGAACGAGATCCAACCCGAGGGGGGCATTCCGCTGATCGCTAATACTGCCACCCTAGTTGGGTGGCAGTCCCAAGGAGGGACGTGATAAACCGCCGAGAATGGCAGCCAGGATCAGGAGGGCGATTTTCATGGGACGAGGGATGGTGCCGGATGAGCTCGGCCCGCCCGGTGTGGTGGCCTCGCCCTGATAACGCCGCTCGCCACGAAAGCCCGTCAGGTTTCTTCGAGAGCGCCATCGGTCGCTCGCGCTGACAACCTCCTGCCTTCCTGCAAAAAACGGTGGCGTGGCTGCCGGAGTCTGATTCTGTCGGCCCTCCAGCCCCACCACTATGATTACCCCAAGTTCGC
>JAZKEV010000172.1:0-4169 GCA_040386765.1 Verrucomicrobiota bacterium
CACGTCGCCAAAACGAGCCCGATCGCGCTCCAGCATCTCGAGCCAGGCAAAAAGATGGTGCGTCAGGAACACCGGCTGGGCGCGCTGCAGGTGCGTGTAGCCCGGGATAAGCACGTCGCGATTGGCCTCCGCCACCGCGAGCAGCGCGCGCTCGGCGCCGAGAATCTTATCCGAGAGCACCGCGCAGGCGTGCTTGAAGAAGAGCCGCATGTCCGTCGCGATCTGGTCATTGCGCGAGCGGGCGGTGTGCAGCTTGGCGGCGGCCGGCACGCGCTTGGTCAGCGCCTGCTCGATGTTCATGTGCACGTCTTCGAGCTTCGTCTCCCACGTGAACTTGCCTGCCTGGATCTCCGCGAGGATCGCATCGAGCCCGGCGTGGATCTCGTCGCGCTCCTTCTTCGTGATCAGGCCCACGTGCGCCAGCATGGCCGAGTGCGCCTTGCTGCCCTGGACGTCGAAGGGCGCAAGCCGCTTGTCGAACGAGACGGACTCGCTGAACTGCAACATCAACTCGGCGGGGCCGGCGGAAAACCGCCCACCCCAGGTCGCATGGGAAGACTTTGCCATAGAACGCGAGAGCACACGCGGCGCAGCCGAACCGCGCAACGCGAAATGTGTTACCGTGTCACACACAGTAATCCACCAAATGCTTGTCATTCTGAGCGCAGCGAAGAATCCACGGCTACGAACACCATGCCGACTTCGTACGCGTGGACTCTTCGTTGCGCTCAGAATGACAGGCTCAGGTTTTCTGTAGCGGCGGTCTATGACCGCCGACGAAGTCATCATCACGCTCGCCGGCGGTCATAGACCGCCGCTACAGTTTAACTCCGAATGCTTCGCCGCGTTTCAGTCCTGATACTGCTGGTCATCCTTTGCGTCTCCGGTTCCCACGGCGCCGAACCTTTCTCCGCCCCCTACGACCGCGTCGAAGTCGCCCCCTCGAAAACCTCGATCTACCTCGGTTACGTTTCGATGACGATGCCGCCGTTTGCGCGCAAAGGCACCGTTTTCGAGTCCACCTACGTGGCGAAGGTCGTGCCCTTTGTCTTCTACAACGAGAGCGGCCGCCTCAACATCGAGTTTTCCGACGACATGCTGCGCCAGCTGGAGCGCGGCGAGCCGGTCGATTTCAAGGGCCTCGCCGTGAACAGCGAGGGCGCAGAGCGCCGCGTCGAAGGCCGCGCCACGCCCACCGCCGCCCGGGCGGGAAAAATCAAAGTTCGCGTCTTCTACTCGAAGCGCATCGAGCTCATTTTCAATACCACCTACCACTTCCCCGCGACGACCTCCGCGCAGCCGGCCAAGGCGGGGTGAAAATTCTCATCCTTTCTGCGCCATCTCTCATAGGCACGACCCGCCGTCTGTGTTAACGTCTGCCATGCCCGACGCCCTACCCCACGTCCGTCCTTTCGCCGCCCTGCGCCTGCTCGCGCTCGCCGCCGCCCTCGTCGCCGGGCTCGAGGCGCGCCCGCTCACGCTGCGCGAAGACCCCGCCAAGGAGACGCTCTCCGTTTACCGCGCCGGCGAAGCCCAGCCCGTGCTCACGCAGAATGCCGGCGCCAATTTCCGGCCCTATCTCCACCCGCTCGTCTCCCCCGATGGCAAGAGCGTGCTCACCGAGGTCGCACCCGAGCACCACAAGCACCAGACCGGCATCTACTGGGGCCTCACGAGCGTCAATGGCCGCTCGTTCTTCCATAATTCCGGTCAAGGTTTCTGGAAGCGCGTTTCCACCAGCACGCTGATCGAGTCCGGTGAGGAAGTGAAATGGACCACAGCTTATCACCTGCTCGACGACAAGGGTCAGCCGTTGCTGGAGGAGACCCAGGTCTGGTCGATGCGCGATTCCGGCACGCGTTATCTGCTCGATCTCGAATGGACGGGCCGCGCGCTCGTCGATGTCACCGTCGGCAAGTTCGACTACAGCGGCCTTTTCATGCGCATGCCGTGGAAGGAAGGCATGGAGGGCGCCGTGGTGAACAGCAACCGCCAGCGCAACGAGCGCGCCAACAACCAGCGCGCCATCTGGGCCGATGTCGGCCTCAAGCTCCCGGGCCGCATCGATCAGGCGCACATCGCGATCTTCGATCACCCGCTGAACCCCGGCTTCCCCATGGCGTGGCGCGTCGACAAGCAGCTCGGCATCGGCCCCAATCCCTCGCTCGCCGCCGATTGGAAGATCGCCAAGGGCAAGCAGACCACCTTCCGCCACGAATTCGTCGTCTACTCCGGCGTGCTCGATGACCTCGTGCTCAACGACGCCTGGCTCGCCTACACCGGCGAGCGCTCCGACCGCGCGCTCTGGCTCCTCGCGCAGGGCGAGGGCAAGAAGGCCGAGTTCCTCACCGGCGAGCAGGCGGTCGCCAAGATGACCGTGCCCGCTGGCTTCGAGGTAAAGCTCTATGCCTCCGAGCCCGCCATCACGCAGCCGATGGCCTTCTGTTGGGACGACCGCGGGCGCCTCTGGGTCGCCGAGAATCTCGACTACGAGAGCCGCAAGGCCGGCTTCTCCAACGACGGCAAGAGCAAGATCCTCATCCTCGAGGACACCGACGGTGATGGAAAAATGGATACGCGCAAAGTCTTCCTCGAGGGCATCCCCTTCCCCGCCGCCATCGCGGTGGGTTTCGACGGCCTCTGGCTCGGCGCCCCGCCGAATCTCCTCTTCGTCCCCGATCGCAACCACGACGACAAAGCCGACGCCGACATCCAGGTGAAGCTCACCGGCTGGGGCATGCATGACCGGCACGAAACGCTCAACAGCTTCACCTGGGGTCCCGATGGCTGGCTCTACGGCTGCCACGGCGTCTTCGTTCGCTCGACCGTCGGCAAGCCCATCGACGGCGGTAAGATCTACAAGCAGGGCGAAGCCTTCCCCGAAAACATTCCCGTCAAGGACGGCCAGTATATCGACGGCGGCGTGTGGCGCTATCATCCCACCAAGGATCGTTTCGAAATCGTCGCACATGGCGTTAGCAATCCGTGGGGCCTCGACTTCGATGACCACGGCCAGGCCTTCATCACCGCCTGCGTGATCCCGCATCTCTGGCACGTCATCCCCGGCGCCGTGTACCACCGCCAGAGCGGCAAGCACGTCAACCCGTACATCTACGACGATATCAAGACCATCGCCGACCATCGCCACCGCTCCGCGCACGGCGGCGCGCGCATCTATCTCGCCGACGAATTTCCCAAGGAGAACCGCGGCCGCCTCTTCATGGCCAACATCCATGAACGCGCGCTCCTCACCGACACGCTCGAGCCCAAAGGCTCCGGCTTCGTGGGCCGCCATGGCGACGACGTCTTGCTCGCAAACGACCCGGCTTGGATCGGCTTCAGCATCGAGACCGGCCCCGACGGCGCCGTCTACATCCTCGACTGGCACGACGGCGATATCTGCGGCAACAGCGTGCAGCACAAGGAATCGGGCCGCATCTTCCGCTTCGCGCCGAAAGGCCTCCCCGGCAAGACCGGCCTGAACCTCGCCGCCAAGACCGATCTGGAGCTCGTTGACCTGCAGAGCAACCGCAACGACTGGTACGTCCGCCGCGCCCGCCTGCTCCTCCAGCAGCGCGCCGCCGCCGGCAAGCTCGCCCCTGCCGTTGGCGCCAAGCTCAACGAACTGCTCGACAAGGCTCCCACCGCCGCGACCAAGCTCCGCGCGCTCTGGGCTCTGCACGTGACGAAGAATCTCCCCGCGGAAAAGCTCGTCGCGCTCCTCGATCATCCCGAGCCCTACGTGCGCAGCTGGGCCATCCAATTGCTCTGCGAAGACGCCGCGCCCGAAGCCCGCACGCTGGAGAAGTTCGCCGCGCTCGCCCGCTCGGATGCCTCGCCCGTCGTCCGCCTCTATCTCGCCTCCGCGCTCCAGCGCATCCCCGTCGCCGCGCGCTGGCCCATCGCCGAAGCCCTCGCCCGCCACGGTGAAGACAAAGACGATCACAATCTCCCGAAGCTCACGTGGGTCGGCCTCGAGCCGCTCGTCGCGGCCGATACGGCCCGCGCCCTCACGCTCGCGGCGCAAAGCGAGATTCCGCTCCTCACCACCTTCATCGCCCGCCGCGCCACCGCCGCGAAGCAGCTCGAAGCGCTCGCCACCGCCGTCGCCACCACCACCCGCGTCGCCGCCCGCATCGCGCTGCTCGAAGGCCTGCGCGACGGCCTCA
>JAZKEV010000173.1:0-4830 GCA_040386765.1 Verrucomicrobiota bacterium
GGCGCTGCGTGTCTTTGCGCTGGACGGCCGCTGCCTGCACGATGTTCGTGTCGCGCACGAGGCGCCGGCAAACAGCAGCACGGAACACGAACTCGCGCTGCCGCAGTTCAGCGAGCCCGTCGTCGGCGAGCTGCGTGCGCTGGCTGACGCACAAGCAGGCGGGCAAGCAGGCGGGCCGGGACGTTGGTCACGATCACGACGGGGAGCAGCCAGACGAAGAGCGTCTGCGTCGCGATACCGGTGAAGGCGGCGCGGGGAAGGCGGGAAAATTCGGTCAGCGTGAAATAGATGCCCTCGATGCCCTGCGCGCTGGTAAGCCAGAATGCCAGTGAGATGGAGATCACGAGGATGCTGTAGTGAATCACCACGCCACAGAGCACCATGAGAGCGTAGAGCACGATCTGACCGAACGTGGGATCGAGGCCGAGCTGGCGGGCGGCGTAGATGACGACGCCCGCGGCGACGATGGAGTTGAGGAGGCTATCGGGGTCGATCTTGCGCGTGGTCGCCATGAACATGACGTTGCCGGGCTGAGCCAGATAGAAGTCGAAGTTGCCGCTGCGGATGTTGCGGCCCATCTCGAAAATGCTGCTCCAGAAAAATCCCATCAGGAAGCGCTGGATCAGCATCGAGGTGCCGACGAGGAGGATCATCTGGTATTTAGTCCAGCCAGCGATGGAGTTCGTGTGTTCGTAGATGACGGAAATGGTGAGCAGGTTCACCGTCATCCAAAACAGCTCTACGAGCGACCAAATGAAGAAATCGCCGCGAAACATCAGCGTGCGCGTGATGGAATAGCGGGCGCAGGCCGCCCAGATCGTGAGGTATTTGCTCATGACGCTTCAGCCTCCGACGGCGGTGTGGCGGCGCAGGCCGCGGGTCCACAAGAGCTGATTAATGAGCAGGAGGGCGACGACCCAGGCGGCTTGGAGGGCGTAGCCTTGAAAAATGGCCGTCGTGTCAGTGAGGCGTCCCGTGAAAATCGCAGCGGGGAAATACATCTGATAATAAAACGGCAGACACTTCGCGATCGTGTAGGCCCAAGTCGGCAGCAGGTCCAAGGGAAACATCTGGCCGCCAAGCAGTGTTTCGAGAGCCATGGAGAGAATGACGAAGCCCTGGATTTCGAGAAACCAAAACGTCAGCAGGCCGAAGCAGTAGGCGATGCTGAACTGGATGATGGCAGACATCGCCATTGCGGGCAGGCCGTAGAGCAGCACGTGGTAGTCGGTGGGGAACGTGAGGTAGTCCTTGAGAAAAGGCAGCGCGATCAAGAGGGGGATGAAGATGATCAGGCCGGAAACCATGCGGGCGGCGGCGAAAATGCTGAAGCGATAGAGGAAATAATTGATCGGCTTTAATAGGAACTGGTTGATGAGGCCGTTGCGGATTTCCTCGCTGATCTGGTAGTCCTCGTTGAATGCGCTGATGAAAAACTGAAGGACGAGCAGCGTGACAAAATAAGTGATGGTCTGGCTGAGCGAAAACCCACCGATGCCCGAACTTCCCACCGTAGCGGCGCTCCAAAGGATGACGACGGCGGCGAGATGGAAGACGGAAAAGCAGCCGCGCACCGCGAAGTTTACGCGATACACGAGGCCGCTCTGCAGGCCGATCAGGAACGACTGCCGATATTTGTCGAAGGTGGGAAACACAGGACGGAGAATAGCGGATAGTGAGTAGCGGGTCGCGGGAAGGCGCAAGCGGCAGGCCGCGATGCTGGTGGCTCGCCCTCCACGCTCTGAGCTACTTCACATTCAGGCTGAAGCGTTCGATGACTTCGTTGGCGAGTTGCTTGTAAGCGGCAGCGCCGGGACTGGACGGATCGTAGTCGAAGATGGTTTTGCCGAAGCTCGGGGCCTCGCTCAGGCGGACGGTGCGCGGGATGACGCTTTTGAAAATTTTGTCGGGCAGATGCTTTTTTACTTCGTCCACGACTTGGCGGGAGAGGTTGGTGCGCATGTCGAACATCGTCATGACGACGCCGCCGAGCTGGAGATCGTCGTTGACGTGGGCGGCCTTGAGGCGGTCGACGTTGCGCAGGATCTGGCCAAGGCCCTCGAGCGCGAGGTATTCGCACTGGAGCGTGATCAGCAGAAAATCGGCGGCAGCGAGGCTGTTCATCGAGAGCATTCCGAGGGCGGGCGGGCAATCGATGATGATGACGCGATAGCCCTGACTGGCGCGGATGGGCGCGAGCACGGTTTTGAGGCGGAGGAGATAGTTTTCCGTGGAGGCGAGTTCGATCTCAGCGGCGGCGAGGTCTTCTTCGCTGGGGATCAAGGCGAGATGCTCATATGGCGTGGGCGTGATCATCTCGAAGGCGCTGCCCTCACCGCGGAGAGGACCGTAGAGGCTGCGGCCCTCCTGCTTTTCGACGCCGACGGCGCTCGTGGCGTTGGCCTGTGGATCGAGATCGATCAAAAGCGTGTGGATTTTTTTCTCGGCGAGGGCGGCGGCGAGGTTGACGGCAGTGGTGGTCTTGCCGACGCCACCCTTTTGGTTGGCGATGGTGAAAACGGTGGTGGGCATGGGCGTGAGGTTGGGTTTGCGGCGAACCGGGGCGGGCGGCAAGCGCGGGAATGGGATTCATTTCAGCACTTGCGGGGCTGGAAAAACTTATCCAAGTTGCGCGCTCTGCAAGTTTGGGCGCGGTAGCCAAGTGGTAAGGCCGAGCTCTGCAAAAGCTCTATGCGCCGGTTCAATTCCGGCCCGCGCCTCCAAACTTTTTTAGAAGAAAATCGACGGTGGCTGTGTTTACGGCACCGCTCTCTCTTACGCTCCTCGTCTGCGCAATAATTCTCGCAGCCCGCCGGCCGGAACTCATCTGCAATCCCCAGTTTTGGGCCGAGGATGGCGCATGCTTTTTCTTTCAGGCTTGGGAATTCGGGGCCCGCACACTCATCGAGCCCTATGCCGGCTATCTGCACACGACGCAGCGTATCGTTGCAGCTGTCACGGTGCAGTTCGATCCGCGTTGGGCGCCCACTTTTTTTGTAGCCGCTACCATGGGTCTCACGCTCTATGTCGCCGCGCGCACCCAGTCCTCTCGTTTCCCGTTCCGGCCGCATGTGACCTACGCGCTCGCTATCACGCTGGTGCCCGACACATTCGAGGTGCTGCTTTTTCTCGTTAATGTGCAGTGGGTGCTCGCGGCGGGATTTCTCTTGCTGCTGATCTCCTCCGATCCGCGTAGCGGTTGGCAATACGCGCATGACATCATCGCCGCATGCATTCTCGGACTCACCGGTCCGTTTAGCGTGCTATTTCTGCCGCTTTTTTTGTGGCGTGCGTTTCAACGGCGCACGCGCGCTAGTTTCATTCTTGCTGGGATCGTGTGCGTCTCCGCCGCGATCCAAGTTTGGACGATCTGGAGAAACCCAGTCGGTCTCCCGGTGCACCGCATCGCTACCGAAAGCCTGCTGGCTGTTCCCGGGATGAGGATTGTGGGATCTCTTTTCTTCGGGACTTGGGTGCCGCCGGACTATCCGCTTGTCGTGGAAACGTGCCTTGGCGTGTTTGGCGTAGTCGCCATTACGGCGTTGGCGGTTCGCTCTGATGGCGCCCGCCCGGAACGTATCTGGCTCGGTTGCGCTTTTTTCGCGCTTCTGGCTGCTTCGCTCTTCCGATGCCGCTATGTCCTGCCCGACCTCTGTCACGCTACGTATGGCTCGAGGTATTTCTTCCCAACGCAGCTGATCTTTATCTGGCTCCTTGCCGCCGTCACTGCTGACCACCGTCGCGGATTCGCCCGCACGGCCGCTTGCGGGCTGCTCTGGATACTTGCCGTCAATACTCCCCGGCTTCACGAGAGCGCTCTTGAGGACAATCATTGGACCGATCACGCGGCCAAACTCCGCACAGGTGAAGGTGTGACGGTGCCTATCAATCCCGGTTGGAGCTTCACGGTCAGCCCGCGGAAACGTTAGCGGTAGAAATTATTTCGGGTAAAAAGCAGGTGATAAAAAGCCTGTCTTCAAACTCAGCAAAGTCGTCCCAAATACCTGACTGCCCGTTAAGCGGCGGGACTCGGCGCGAACGGCTGGTTGGTGTCGCCTTTTTCGTAATCGACGAGGACAGAGAAGCGGAAGGTGGTGCCTTCGCCCAGCTTGCTTTCGACGGAGATGGTGCCGCCCATGAGTTCGCAAAGGCGTTTGGAAATGATGAGACCGAGGCCGGTGCCACCGCGACGGCGGTGGAGCGATGAGTCCACTTGGTTAAACGGTTTGAAGAGGTCGCCAATTTTTTCCTGGGCGATGCCGATGCCGGTGTCGGTGACGGCGAAAAAGAGGCGCAGCGAATAGCGGTTGCTGTCGGTAGCGAGCGGCTCGCCGCGAGCGCAACTCACCTTGAGGGTGACGCGGCCGCGATCGGTGAACTTGAGCGAATTACCAATGAGATTGGTGAGGATCTGGCGAAGGCGGGCTTCGTCGCCGTTGATGATGCTGGGCACGCCGGGCTCGATTTTGAACTCGAGGAAGAGGGCGGCGTCGCGGGCTTTGGGGGCAAAGAAGGTGCAGACTTCCGCGACGCAGCGGTGGAGGGCGTAAGGGTTGTTTTCGATCTCAGTCTTACCGGCTTCGATTTTTGAAAGGTCGAGGATGTCGGCGATGAGTTTCTCGAGGGCGTGGCCACCGGTTTGGATCATCGCGACGTATTCACGCTGTTCGGAATTGAGCGGGGAATCGCCGAGCATTTTGGCGAAGCCGATGACGCCGTTGATGGGCGTGCGGAGTTCGTGGCTGACGATGGCGAGAAACTCGCTCTTGGCGCGGTCGGCAGATTCGGCCGATTCCTTGGCGTGGACGAGAGCGGCCTCGGCCTCTTTGC
>JAZKEV010000173.1:4840-6852 GCA_040386765.1 Verrucomicrobiota bacterium
CTTACCATGGCGAGGAATTCACTTTTCGCCCTATCAGCCGCCTCCGCCACCTGCTTGGCGCGCATCAACCCGAGTTCCGCCTCCCGCTGGAGGGATACGTCGTGGCCGACGGCTTGATATTCAATGAGGCCGGTGGCGTCTTTGATCGGGCGCTGAATCCACAGGAGCCAGGTTCGGCGACCGTCGGGCAGGACGAGTTCACGCTCAAACGTGTAAGGGCCGTCGCCGATCGCGGCGCCGGGGCTGTAAAGGGGGAAGGGCGTGCCGACGAATTCTTGGCGCTTGCGACCGAAGGCGCGGGCGTAGGCGCCGTTGGCGAAGGTGATGCGGCCGTCGGGGCGGTAGCGACAGATGAGGTCAACCTGATCCTCGACCATGTTACGGTAGTTGGCTTCCACCTGCTGGAGCGTGCGGGCCATGCGCTCGATGTTGCGGGCGAGGCCGATGACCTCGTCCTGATTGGAATCGTCTTCGTCGCGCTCGGCGGCGGAGAGGTTGGCGGGCTCGGCGCCGGTTTGGCGCAGGGCTTTGATGCGCTCCATCATCGAGCGATCCCAGACATAGCCGGCCAATAAAAGCAGGACGCAACCGATGATCGAGAATCCGAGGACGTAGTAAACGGAACCGAGCTTCTCGCGGAGGTCCTCCTGACTGGCCAACGCAACGAGCGAGATCGCGAGGCTGAGGGCCAGCGAGAAGATGAGGATCGTCTTGCGGTGCGTAGAGTTGAGCATCGGCGCTGGGCGAAGATCGTGGGGCCGTGCGGACAAGTCTAACCTATTAAGGAGCGATTGACCCGAGAGCTAGGCGTCGGGGCGCAGCGTGTGCAACGCGGGCAGACGGCGCAGGGCGGGCACGGTGCGGGCGACGGCGGCGGCCACGGCGACGGTGCCGATGCCGCCCCAGACGACGGCGGCGACGGGACCGAGCAGGGCGGCCATGAGGCCGGCGCGAAGAGCGCCAATCTCGTTGGAAGAGCCAATGAACATCTGGTTCACGGCGGTGACCCGGCCGCGTAGATGGTCGGGTGTGAGGAGTTGGACGAGCGACTGGCGCACGACGACGCTGACGTTGTCGAAGACGCCGGTGAAAAACAGGGCGATGAGCGAGAGCCAGAAATAGTGGGAAAAGCCAAAGACGATGATCGCGAGGCCGAAGCCGGCGACGGTCCAGAGCAGGGCGAGACCGGGGCGGGTGAGCGGTGCACGATGCGCGAGCCACATGGCCATCGCGAAGGCACCAATGGAGGGCGCGGCGCGGAGCCAACCGAGGCCGATGGGACCGACGTGAAGAATGTCGGCGGCGTAGATGGGCAGCAGCGCGGTGGCGCCACCGAGCAGGACGGCGAAAAGATCGAGGCTGCTCGCGCCGAGAATGACCGGGCGTTTCCAGATAAACTCGGCGCCGCCGAGCATGTCGCGCCACGTGCGCTGAGTGGTGGCGCGGGTGGGGGTGTTGAAGTAGCGCACGCGGCGCAGAAGGATGAAGAACGTGATCTCCAGCACGACGCTGAGCCAATACACCGAGTGAAAACCGCCGTAAGCAATGAGGAAGCCACCGATGGCGGGGCCGACCATGGTGGCGATCTCGAAGGTGCTGGCGCCCCACGTGACAGCGTTGCTTAGTGTCGCCGCGGGCAGGAGGAGCGGCGGCAGGCTGCTGCGGGCGGGCCAGATCAGGATGCGGATGGTGGCGATGGCGAAGAGCAGGAGAAATACGAGCGGCAGGGCGGGTTGGTCGAAGCGGAGTGTCGCAGGATCAGCATGACGCTCGAAGTGCACGGCGACGGAGCGCAGGACGCCGTTGGCCCAGCGCAGCGGAGCGAGGTCGGGCACACGCGTATGAAACATCGAGACGAGCGCGAGGGCGGCGCATAGGATGGCGGAAGCGGCGGAGCCGAGCCCGATGATGCGGCGGCGATCATGGCGGTCGGCAAGGGCGCCGGCAGGCAACGATAGCGCGAGCAGCGGAATCATGTTCGCAAAACCGACGAGTCCGAGCGCGGTCGCGGA
>JAZKEV010000174.1:0-2929 GCA_040386765.1 Verrucomicrobiota bacterium
CGGCGCGGCCAATATCTGCACCGGCCGCGCGACGTCGCTGCTCGAGATTGTCCAAATTTTCCAAGGCCACTACCCTTCCGCCGCTCCGCACACGCATGCCGCGCCGCGCACCGGCGACATCATCCACTCGCGCGGCGATCCGGCGCAAGCCGCCCAGGCGCTCGATTTCCAGGCGCAGGTCTCCATCGCCGATGGTCTGGCTGAGCTCATACGCACGGGATGATGATTGGAGGCTGCTACACCTTTTTTGGCGGCTGCAACGTCGCGGTCACCGTTCCCGTCGCCATCGCCGGCCTCGTGGCCGCCGTGTCATGGCATGGCGCGGGCTTCACAGTGGCAATGGCAGCGGCGGCAGGCGTGCTCACCGCGGGCGCGCTTTCCCATCGCTTGCCGCCTCGCCTCGGGTATGAGACGTTGGCGCTCCAGCCGCTTTAGTTCTGATTGTCCTTCATCCTTTCATCGTCTCTTCCCTCCTAATTCCCTCCCATGTGCGGCATCGTCGGCTACGTCGGTAAACAAAAAGCAGCCCCTCTCATCCTCGAGGGACTCAAACGCCTCGAATACCGTGGATACGATTCCGCCGGGGTCGCCATCTTTCGCGATGGCCAGTTCGATATCGTGAAGAAAGCCGGCCGCGTGGCCAACCTCGAGAAGGAGCCCGCCATCCACAAGCTCCACGGCTCCTACGGCATGGGCCACACGCGCTGGGCCACGCACGGCGGCGTCACCGATGCCAACGCCCATCCCCACCTCAGCAGCGACGGGCAGATCGCGTTGATCCACAACGGCGTCATCGAGAACTACTCGAAGATCAAAAAATTTCTCCTCGAGAAGGGCTACACCTTCAAGTCCGAGACCGACACCGAGGTCCTCTGCAATCTCGTCGCCTACCACTACGCCAAGGAGCCGGCCGGCCAGAATGGCGACAGCCGCTTCGTCTCCAGCGTGCGCAAGGCCCTCCATCACACCGAGGGCACCTACGGCATCGTGGTGATGGCGGTCGATGCCCCCGGTGAGCTCGTCACCGCGCGCAAAGGCTCGCCGCTCATCCTCGGCCTCGGCGATGGCGAGAGCCTCGTGGCCTCCGATGTCGCGGCGATCGTCAGCCGCACGCAGAACGTCGTCTACCTGAAGGATGGCGAGATCGCGCACCTGACGCCGAAGAACTTTTCCATCACCACGCTTACCTCCGAGACGGTCAGCGCCGTGGTCGACAAGGTCACCTGGTCGATCACCGACGCCGAGCTCGGCGCTCATGCGCATTTCATGGAGAAGGAAATTTTCGAGCAGCCCATCGCGCTCGAGAATGCCATGCGCGGCCGCTTCTCCGAAGATGGCAGCACCGCCAATTTCGGCGGCCTCAACATCTCCGCCAGCGAGTTCCGCGGCATCGAGCGCTTCATGTTCTGCGCCTGCGGCACCGCCCTCCACGCGTGCATGGTCACGGAGCACATGATCGAGCGTTACGCGCGCATCCCCGTCGAGTGCGACTACGCCTCCGAATTCCGCTACCGCAACTCCCCGCTGCATCGCAACACGCTCTTCTTCGTGATGAGCCAGTCCGGCGAGACGATCGATACCCTCGCCGCGCTCCGCGAAGCCAAGCGCAAGGGCTACAAGGTCCTCGCGGTCAACAACGTCGTCGGCTCCACCATCGCCCGCGAAGCCGATGGTGGCATCTACCAGCACGTCGGCCCCGAGGTCGGCGTCGCCTCCACGAAAGCCTTCACCTCCCAGGTGCTCATCGGCGCGATGCTCGCCCTCTACATCGGCCGTATGCGCGACCTCAGTTTCGTCGACGGCGTCCAGTACGTGGCCGCGCTCAAGGGCGCTCCCGATCTCGTGCGCAAGGCTCTCGAGCAGGCGCCGCACATCAAGGCGATCGCGAAGCGCTTCGCCCACTACACCGACATGCTCTTCCTCGGACGCCTGTCGCTCTTCCCCATCGCCCTCGAGGGCGCGCTCAAGCTGAAGGAGATTTCCTACATCCACGCCGAGGGCTACCCCGCCGCGGAAATGAAGCACGGCCCCATCGCCCTCATCAGCGAGAAGTGCCCGGCCGTCTTCCTCGCGCCCAGCGGCGAGATCCTCAACAAGATCATTTCCTCGATGCAGGAAATCAAAGCCCGCAAGGGTCCGGTCATCGCCATCATCACCGAAGGCGTCGAGCTCCCCGATGGCCTCGCCGACGAAATCATCGTCGTCCCCGAGTGCCATGAGGCCGTGCTGCCGGTCGTGATGTCGATCCCGGTCCAGCTCCTCAGCTACTACATCGCGGTCGAGCGCGGCTGCGACGTCGACAAGCCCCGCAATCTCGCGAAGTCGGTGACGGTGGAGTAACAGTGCTATCGCTCCGTGCGAGACGCGGGTGGGCGATAGACCGCCGCCCGCTTCGCACGCGGTGGGAGCGGGGCGGTAGCGATGCGTAAAGCGCGACAGCTCGGCGCTGACGATGCGCTTCTCCGCAGCTCAGGCCAATGGAGGCGCGGTGCCCTCAGCGCGCGGGATATCGCGCACCGAGTGCGACGCGGTCCTCACGTGTCGATGACTGCGCCGCCCCTGCCGCCTACTTCACTCGACCCAGCACCTTCAGCAAAGCCATCGCCTCCAGCACGGCTCGCAGCCGTTTTCCGTTTTCCCATTCGGAAAGTTTTTGCTGCCGGATGCCAAGGGTCCGCGCGAACTGATGTTGCGTCATTTTCGAACGGACGCGGGTCCGACGAATCTGAGCGGCCAATGAAGCTGTTGTGGTCGCCATTCCCCCCGCCAGACGCAGAACTGTGACAAAAGAAACGAGGAATCCGTGCTTCGCGTTATTGTTTTCAAATTGCAACGCGCGTCGGCATCCTCCCCTACGAACTGACCTATTTCCGCCACACCGCCGGGTAGGCCTCATACACGTCTTGCGGCACGTCAAATCCTCCGCGAT
>JAZKEV010000174.1:2964-4161 GCA_040386765.1 Verrucomicrobiota bacterium
CCCCTACCACGGGGAACAGCGAATCCGGCAACCGATATCCCAGCCGAAGCACATATCGGTCTCCGTTTACCTGGGCCTCCGCGACGGGTGAAAAATGGAAAAACAACGCCAGGATCACCTGGAGCACGTAAGCCGCCGCCATCAGTTTTAGAACAGCTTTCGCGGCGTGCATAAGGTTCGAAACGTGGAGAATGAAACCTCACTCGGACCGCTACCCCTTCGCCGGGCCGGTCGATTCGCCGACCACCAGCAAAGGCTCGACGCTCACCGTCGGCGTCGCCTTCGGAGTGCGGGTCTTCCGGCGGATTTGCCCGAGCAGCAGGTCGACCGCGGTCTGCATCAACAGAGGCGAGTTTTGCTCGATGGTCGTGAGCGTGGGCTGGAGGTAGTGCCCCACCTCGATGTTGTCGAAGCCCGTGACCGAGATATCGCCCGGGACCGATAACCCGGCGGTCTTTACACCGTGAATCGCGCCGATGGCCACGATGTCGTTGACGCAGACCAGCGCCGTCGGGCGTTGCGGATGCCGGAGCGCGAGGGCCGCCATCTCGCTGCCGGACGCCAGCGATTTGTCCGGCGCTGTCTTCGGACCGCAGTGGACGTAGGCCTTCTCGGCATCGAGACCGTTTGCGCGCGCGATATCGAGGAGGGCAGGCCACCGCCAGGCATCGTCCCGACCGATTCCCAGCAGGCCGAAACGACGGTGACCGAGATCGAGGAGATGTTTCATGAGCATCTCCATCGCCCGCCGCCGATCCAGCGCGACAGTCGGCCCCGGCTGCGGATACATCGGATCGACGTGCACGTGCGGCACCTTTGCCCTCACGTGCGGCCCCTCGCCCGAGGGCAGCGTAGAGTAGCAGAGCACCACGCCGTCGACGTGCATCTGCAGGAGATCGTCCAGCACGCGCAGCTCTGTCGCCTGATCCCGCATCACCTCGAGCACGCAGCGGAACTTGTGCTCACGCAGCCGTTCCTGCAGGTGGAAAAGCTTCGTCGTCATGATGGGGCTGCGCATCCCGATAAACGAAACGCCGATGAGATTCGTACCGCTCCCGCGCAGTCCCCGCGCCAGCGGATTCGGCCGAAACCCCAGCTCCTCCATTGCGAGCCGGATGCGCTCGCGCGTCTTGGGGTTCACCTCCGCGTGGCCGTTGATCGCCCGCGAAACGGTCCACGCCGAGAGATCGAGCCGCT
>JAZKEV010000175.1:0-2284 GCA_040386765.1 Verrucomicrobiota bacterium
AGCCGACGGCGCGCAACGTGCGCCCGATGAGGTTCGACCCGGGGACAACGAGTGCCTCGACGAGGGTGAGATCTTCGGTGCGGAGATCGGGATCGGAGAGCTCGACGTCGGGCCGAATCTCAATGCCCGCGGTATCCTTGACCTTCAGGACGTTCTTGCGCGCGCCCTCGACAAGGAGCACGTCGCCTGCGCGCACGACGAGATCGCGGCGCGGCCAGAGGTATTCGCCTTCGTCGCGGAGGACGCGGACGACGGCGAGATCGAGGTCGCGGCCGAGGTTGGCCTCCTTGAGCGTCTTGCCGACGAGCGGTGAGGCCGGGAGGACGAGGACTTCCGTAATGTAGGAGCGAACGCCGAACTCCTCGAGGAGACCGTCCGGTTGAGCACGATCGGGGAGGAGCCAGCGCCCGATGAAAAACATGTAGATCAGGCCGGCGACGGCGATGGGGATGCCGACGGGCGCCAGCTCGAACATCCCCATGGGCTTGAGTCCGGCATTGGTCATCAGGCCGCTGATAACGAGATTGGTCGATGTGCTGATGAGCGTGACGGAACTCGTAAGAATCGAGGCAAACGCCACCGGCAGAAGCAGCTTGGAGGGCGAGACCTTCGACTTGGCCGCGACGCCGAGTACGACGGGAAGAAAAAAGGCGGCGGCGGCGGTATTGCTGATGAAGGCGCTGAGCGTGGCGACGCTGAGCATGATGACCAGGAACAGCGGAGTCAGCTTCGTGCCCGCGTGACGTATGATGGCGCGGCCCACCAGGTCGACCACGCCGGTCTTCATCAAGGCGGTCGTCATGATGAGCAGCCCGAGGATCATGAGCACGGTATCGCTGCCAAAACCAGCAAACGCATCCTTGGCCGGCAGGAGGCCGGTGAGGATCAGCGTGAGGACCAGGCCAAGCGCGACGACATCGCTCGACACCCATTCGAAGGAGAAGAAAACGAGGGCAATGAGGACGAGTGCGAGAAGCAGGACGATCTCGAAGGTCACGCGCTTATCGTGCGACAACGCAGCGAGTTGTTCCACGCAGGAGTAGCGTGGCGCGGTTGGGCAGAGATTTGTAACCGAAAGGTGTTTCGAGTCCCTGCGCTCACACGCAGGGCTACAAGAACACCACGGCGAGCTATGCCGCGTGACGGGCGGGACCGGCGAGCGGGAGGCCGGCGAAGGAGGTGTCGAGCGGGATGCGAAAGGTCTCGCCGATGTGGGTGGCGAGGAGGCGCTCGGGTTGCGCGGCGATGGCGGCGCGGAGGCGGGTGGCGGGCTCGGCGAGCGGTTCGTGGCCGAGGACGAAGGTTTCGTGATGAATGGGCACGAAATAGTTGCTGCCGGCCTGATCGGCCATGGCCACCGCCTGCTCCGGGCTGCAGTGCGCGCGGATCCAGGGATTGTACGCGCCAATGGGCATGATCATCAGGTCGAGAGGACGGCGCCGGGTACTCAGTGCGGCGAAAGCGGTGGTGTACGCGGTGTCGCCAGCGAAGCAGATCGAATGACCACCGCGCTCCAGCAAGTATCCGTTGTAGCCGCGGTGATGGTCGCGAACCATGCGGGCACCCCAGTGGGCGACTTCGAGCGCGGTGATCCGGATCGGCTCGCCGCGCGGGGCGAGCAGGAGGGAGCGGCCCCAATCCAGCTCGTGGACCTCGCGGAAACGGAGCGCGCGGAGGAGATCGCCGGTATCGCGAGCGGTGACCACGGGCGTCTCGCGGGGGAAGCGGCGGAGGCTGGCGACGTCGAAGTGATCGAAGTGCGCGTGACTGAGCAGCAGAATATCGGGCCCCGCGAAGTCGCGCGGCCGCAGGGCGGGGCGGTACACACGCTTGGGGCCGACGATGAGCGGCGACAGACCCGGGCCCACGCGCGTGGAAAAAACGGGGTCAGTCAGGACGCGGAGTCCGAAGAAATTGATCAAGACGGTCGAGTGACCGAGGCAGCTGCCGGTGATCTCGGTATCGCGCCACTCGGCGGGCACGGGGCGGGCTTTCGGGGTGAGCGGGCGCCCGCGCCGGTCGAAGATCGTCTTGGCGAGGAAACGCATTTTCGCCATGATCCCCACCGTTCCGCGCAAAGGGGAAAGGTTGCAAATGGGAGGGCGAATTTCTCGGGGCGGATCGTATCGTTATCGTACACAATTCAGACGGGGCAGACGGAGAACCGCTAAGAGGAGAACGCTAATTTGCGCTAATTTCAGAAGGGATGGGAGCGGAGGGGGATGTGCGGGCTTCGCCTGATCGGCGAAGCGCGGATAGTTTTTCAACAAAAGGATGCCCCGGT
>JAZKEV010000176.1:0-5812 GCA_040386765.1 Verrucomicrobiota bacterium
AGCCTGAACGAAAGCGGCTCCGGCAAGCCCACCCGCGTCAACGGCGAGGAGATGGCACACCGGCCGTGGCACGTGCCGTTTGAAGCTCCCGCCATCTCGGCGCAGCGCATCGCGAGCAGCCGCCGGTTCGTCACCGGTGTCGTCACGATTTCGCTCGTCGTCTTCACCCTCGCGGCCGCCTCCTGGCAGTTGTACACCAACAGCAGCCTGCAAACGGACCTGCAGTATTGGGAGCAGGAGATCACCCAGAACCGCCGGCTTTTCGACCAGTTGTCGACCGACAACGCGAGGCTGCAGACGCAGTCCGAGACGTTGAAACGCGCCCACGAGCTCATGGCCGCGCCGTTCCAGGTCACGGACTTCATCGTCGACCTGGGTCGCACGGTGCCGCCCCGCATGCGGGTCGACCGTATCGAGACCACGGATACGCGCGTCACCATCAGCGGCTCCCTGCTGGAGCCGGCCGAAGACGCCACCGCCACGCTCGGCCGCTACATGGAGGAGCTGCGCCAGAACCCCGCGATCGGGAAGTTCTTCGCCAATATTTCCATCACCTCCCTGCAGCGGCTGGCGGACGCCGATGCGGTCACGTTTGAAATCACCCTTCGGCTCAACCTCTCTTCGCCGTGAGCGTCTCGATCGTCAAATTTGTCGCCTACCTCCGTGGCCGCCCGATCGTGAGCTCGGGCATCCTGCTCATCGTGCTGCTGGCGGGCGCCAACTACTATCTCTGGAACGACCGTAAATCCATCACCGAGCGCCTCGAGGCTGCGCAGCAGAAGGGCGAGTTCATGCTCCGTGCGCTCTCCGGCCGCCAGCAGGTCGATGCCAATCTCGCCGCTCTCCGCGAAGCCATCGCGCAGATCGAGGGCAACCTCCTCGAGGAGCAAAGCATGGAGGTGAACCACGGCTACTTCTACCGCTACGAGCGCACCACGCGCGTGCGCCTCGTGCGGATAAATCAGCTCGCGTCGCTCGCTCCCGCGGCCGGCAGCCGCTTCAAGGTCGTGTCGTTCTCCCTTCAGGTCACCGGCTCGTATCGCAATAACATGAGCTTCCTCCGCGCGCTTGAGACCGGGCCGCGCATCCTCCGCATCCGCAACTGCGCCTTCGAGCGCATGGAAAAAGACAAGACCGAGTCCATCACCCTCGATCTGCTGATCGACGTGCTCGCCAAAGCCTGACGCCGCCATGCCGCACCTCCTCCGCTCACTCACACTCACAACGCTCGTCGCCGCGGCGCTCTGTCGTCCGGCCATCGCCGCCGACACCGCTTCGCCCGCCATCACGCGCCAGATCGATGCCCTCCTCAAGCATCGCCTGCGGCCCGAGCCGCTGCCGCTCGACCTGCCGAACCCGTTCGTCCTGACCGGCGTCACCACCACCCAGCGCGCGCGACCGACGGTCGTGGAAAATGGCGCCCGCATCGAAGACGCCGCCGCCAGCCCCAACCGCGAAGCCACGCAGGTCAATCACTCCGAAATCCTCGCGGACTGCGCCGCCCGCCTCCGCATCGGCGGCACGATCCGCCTGAAGGATCATGTCCAGATCGTGATCAACGACACCCCGCGCAAGGAAGGCGACTTCCTCTACGTTCCCTACCAAGCCACGCGCATCCCGATGGAAATCGTCCGCATTATGAACGACCGCATCGTACTCCGCTACATGGGCGCGGAGATCTCGGTGAAGTTTTAATCGCGCGAGGCGCAGAAAACAGAAGATTCGAACAGGAAGAGCGGGAAGGTCAGGAAGAAGGAAAAGCGTCTTCCCAAACTTCCCGCTCTTCCTGTTCGTTTTGGTTTTCTCTTCAACGCCCCAACCTCTGCTTGCCGTGGCCTTTCCTCGGTTCGGCCTCGGCTCGTCTCCTGTAAATAGTCTGTGCCTCTTTTGTATCCCTTACGGCGCGGCTCCCGCTTTCGGCCGCAACTCCCGCACCGCCACCTCCGCCATCTCCGGCAAGCCATGGAGGTACGCAAACGCTTCCGCGCCTCGCACCCACTCGGCGGTGGGCTTGGGGGCGTTGCGCAGCAC
This sequence comes from Verrucomicrobiota bacterium, assembly GCA_040386765.1. Taxonomy (GTDB): domain Bacteria; phylum Verrucomicrobiota; class Verrucomicrobiia; order Opitutales; family Opitutaceae; genus ER46. The sequence continues at coordinate 2,032 of JAZKEV010000176.1, forward strand.
GCTCACGATGATCGCCGCCTGTTGCTCCGGCGGCAGCTCCGCCCAGTCGCGCAGATGCGAGGCGCCGCCGGACCCGAAGGAAAGCTTGCCCTCGGGAGCCGTGTAAAACGTCTGGTCCGGGCCCCCGCGCAAGGCCCGCACGAGCATCGGCCGGTCGCGGGTGTAGTTCCGCAGCTCCGGCCCGAGCCAGTCGTAGAGGGGCTTGAGCGCGTCGTTCGCGCTCCGCACGGCGGGAGAGTCATTCTCGCTCGGCTGGCGCGGGCTGGCCATCTTCGCGAAATCGAGTTTGCCGGAAGCATCCGTCACATCGCCATGCCTGGCCACGGCCGCAGTGAAGGCCGCCTTCAGCGTCTGGCTGCTCGCCAGCTCTTTCTCGTGCACCATCTGCTGCCAGCGCAGGATCAGGAAAGTCCCCGCGCCGAGCGCGGTGACCGCCAGCAGGGTCAGGATAAGATTGCGCGCCGTCTTGCCCGGGGCCTTCGCCTTCTCGTCCTCGCGCGGTGCGAGCAGCGGGCTGTTCGTCGAGGTGTTCGAGGCTGGCCGCACGGGCGCTTCGAGCAACACGTGGTACATCTGCACGACGCCGCTGATGTTCTTCAGCTTGCGCGGCTCCAGGCGCACTACGTGCAGTTCCATGCGGCTTTTCACCAAGTCGTACGCGACCTGCGAGATGCAGATGCCGCCATTGGGGGCCTCGGCCTGCACGCGAGCCGCGAAGTTCACGCCGTCGCCCATCACGTCGTTGGCCCGCACGAAGACATCGCCCACATGCACGCCGACGCGGTGGCGGAGGAACTCGCCCTCGGATTTCGTTTTCGCCTGCTCGGCAAAGTGCTGCTGCGCCCGCAGCGCCCAGGTCATCGCCTGCACCGCGCTCGTGAAATAGAGCAGCAGGCCATCGCCCGTCGATTTCAGGACGGTGCCCGACAGCTCCTGCGCAATCTCCCGCATCTTCGCGAAATCGTTCTCCAGTATTTTGAGGACGTTGGTCTCCGCCGCCTGCGCCTGCATCCGCGAGGTGAACCCCGCAGCGTCCGTAAACACGATCGCCGCCAATTGACGCTCCTCGCCTGCTGCCTCGGGGGTTATGGAAGTGGATGCCATGGATTTTCCGACGGTGGGCGGCGACTGTGCCACGCGCCGCGCCCAAGGCAAAACTGCTTTTACCGAAAGAGCACCGGGCAATTGCGCCGGCAAGCCACGCCGCGCTTGCACGCCTACTCGCGCGGCCTATAACCCGCCGTTCCTCTCCCAGCATTGGTGCGCACAACGTCTCCTTCCCATCAACCCGTCGCGACATCGGCCGCCGCCATCCAGGCCGCGCACGAGGCTGCGGTACAGGCGCGGATGCATGACGACGACGAGTTGCTCGCCCGTTGGACGGAGGAGCTCGAGGAACGGCAGAAGGAGCGGCTGTCGCTACAAGCCCGCCACCGCGACCAACTCGATGACGCCATCGACCATCTCGCCGGCCTCCGCCAGAGCGCCCGCATGGCGGATGCCGGGCCCGCGCCGGAGAATCTACCGGTCGAAGCACCCGCCTCAGCGCCCGTCCCGGCGAAGCCCCTGCCGGAGCCCTTCACACCCGCCGACATCGCCGGTTACCAGCTGCCTTCGCTCGACCTGCTGCGCCCGCCCGCCTCGACCGAACAGGTCTTCGTGAGTCCCGAGGAGATGGATGCCAACAAGCGCCTCCTGCAGGATGCCCTGGATAGCTTCGCGATCGATGCCTTTGTGTACGATGCGATCGTCGGGCCGCGCGTGACGCAGTTTCGCGTGCGTCCGGGCTTCGGCGTCCGGGTCGAGGCCATCGCCGCGCTCGAGAAAAATATCGCGCTCGCGATGTCCGCCAACGCCGTGCGCATCCAGGCACCGATCCCGGGCGAGAGCTTCGTCGGCATCGAGATTCCCAACCGCAACTCCGCGCCGCTCGCGCTCCGCGGGGCGTTCGAGTCCACGGCTTGGCGCAACGCCAATCCGGATTATCTCCCGCTCGTCCTCGGCGTCGATATCGCGGGCCGCCAGGTCTTTTGCGATCTCGCCAAGGCCCCGCACGCACTCATCGCCGGCGCCACCGGCAGCGGCAAGTCCGTCTGCATCAGCAATCTCATCCTCTCGCTCGTCTATCGGTATCGTCCCGACGAATTGGAGCTGGTGCTCATCGATCCCAAGATCGTGGAGTTCGCGATCTACCGCGACCTGCCGCACCTCATCCACCCCGTCGTCACCGAGCCCAAGCAGGCCTGCCAGGCCCTCAAATGGCTCGTACGCGAAATGGAGAACCGGTACGCGATCCTCGCCGAGAAGAGCGTGCGCAATCTCGCCGGTTACAACGCCAAGGCCGCTGCCGAGGGGTTTCCGAAGCTGCCCTTCATCGTCCTCATCATCGACGAGCTCGCCGATCTGATGATGACCGCGCAGGCCGACGTCGAGACGCCCATCGCCCGCCTCGCCCAGATGTCTCGCGCCGTCGGCATCCACACCGTCCTCGCCACGCAGCGCCCGAGCGTAAACGTCATCACCGGCATCATCAAAGCGAATTACCCCACGCGCATGGCGTTTCAGGTGTCGTCGCAGATCGACAGCCGCACGATCCTCGATGGCAAGGGCGCCGAGTCGCTGCAGGGCCGCGGCGACATGCTTTATAGCCCGCCCGGCCTCGGCCGGCTTCAGCGCCTGCAAGCCCCATACGTCGACGACAACGAGATCGAGCGGGTCGTCACCTCGCTTAAGAGCCAGCTCCAGCCGCGCTACCGCGTCGAGCTCCGCGCCGAAGATGCCCCGGGCCCGCTTACCGAAGGTGGTGGCGAAGGCGCCGATGCGACCGGCGCCGACCCGATGATCAAGGAAGCGCTCGAAGTCATCGCCGCCCATGGCCGCGCCAGCACGAGCTACCTCCAGCGCCGCCTGAAGATCGGCTACAACCGGGCCGCCTCGCTCATCGAGGAGATGGAGCGCCGCCGCTTCATCGGCCCGCAGGTCGGCAACAACCCGCGCGAAATCTACGTGCAGCCCGGCGATATCCGCCTCGGCTAACCACCGAAGGAATGACCACGAAACACACGAACTACACGAAAAGGATTCAGGCCTCGGCGGCCCTGGAATCCGTCGGTTCCGCGTGCTCCGAATTTCGTGTAGTTCGTGTGTTTCGTGGTTCCTCACCTTCCGATGTCTGAAGCCCTCACCATCGAGTCGCTCCTCGAGCGGATTCAGCGCGAAGGCGTCCGCCGCACCGTGGTCGCGCTGCGCAAGCCTCCCGTGCCTTCGCGTCTCCTGCAGGAGCTCTCTGAGCGCACCGATGTGCCCGAGGCCCGCCAGTTCGTCGCGGCCTATCCGCTCTCGCCGAGCCATTTGCTCGAAACGCTCGCGCAGGCCGCGCCCGATCCCACCGTCCTCGCGCTTCTCGCGGCCAATCCCCGCACGCCTCCGCACCTGCTTACGCAGTTTGCCGCGCATGAGGAGGCGTCCGTGCGCGCGCAGGCCGCGCTCCATCCGCAGATTCCGCCCCGCGAATTGCTCGCGCTTGCCGACGATCCCAAGCGCGAGGTGCGCCGCGCTCTCGCCACCAATCCTTCCCTCCGCCTCCCGCATCAGGCGCTCCTTTCCGCCGACGTCGACGCCGCGGTCCGCCTCCGGCTCGCCGGCCAGGGCACGCTGCCCAAGCCGGTCGCGCTCGTGCTCTCCGCCGATCCCAGCAGCCTCGTCCGCACCCACACCGTCGCCTCCGCCAAGGTCGAGGACGACATCGGTCGCCGCCGCATCTTCAACACCGCGGTGGCGA
>JAZKEV010000177.1:0-3436 GCA_040386765.1 Verrucomicrobiota bacterium
CGTCGGCATCGAGTCCGCGATGCCCGCCGTGCCCGGCATGGAGCCACCCGTCCGCGCCCTCTGCGTCGCGCCCTTCGGCATGGAGGAAGGCACCACCGCCGATGTCCCACCGCAGGAGTTCGGTCTCGTCGTCGGCGAGCCCACCCGCTTCCGCTTCTTCTCGAGCTCTGTCCGTCGCGAAGACCCCGTCGGTTCGATGCTCGACGATCCCGCCACGAGCGACGACTTCGAAGAGGTCGCCCCCATCGAGTCGACCCTCGCCCCTCAGAAATCCGCCGAAACCGGCCGCCTCGTCCCGGTGAATCTCCAGGCCGCCGTCACCGAGATCGGTACCCTCGAGCTCCGCCTCGTGGAGAAAAACGGCCCCGGCCGCTGGAAACTGGAGCTCAACGTCCGGATGAAGGAGTAGTCACTCACCACTACCCTAAAGGTGTTTTCAAAATGATTTGTCATTCTGAGCGCAGCGAAGAATCCACGGCAACGAGCACCCTGCCGACCTCGTACGCGTGGATTCTTCGCTGCGCTCAGAATGACAAGGGGTGGATAATCGCCCTCTTTTGAAAATGCTCCACTCCGCGCGAACCCCTTCTATTCGCGTCCATTCGCGTGATTAGCGGGCCCTCCTCCGGTTAATAAATAATGTCCGCCACCGCCTCCTTCGTCGTCGGCATCGACCTCGGCACCAGCAATTGCGCCGTCGCCTCCGCCCCGCTCTCCGCCGGCGCCGCCGCCACGGTAACCGATTTTCCGATACACCAGCTCCAGCGTCCGGGCCAAGCGGCTGCGCAGCCGTTGCTTCCTTCCTCGTTGTACCTGCCCACCGCCACCGAGCTCGCTCCGGGCTCCACCGCGCTGCCGTGGGATCCCGCCCCACCGCCACCCGTCGTCGGCGAGTTCGCCCGCTGGCAGGGCTCGCGCGTCCCCGGCCGCCTCGTCTCCTCGGCCAAAAGCTGGCTCTGCCATCCCGGCGTCGATCGCACCGCTCCCGTCCTCCCATGGGGCGCACCGACCGATGTCGCCAAGATCTCGCCCACGACCGCCTCTTCCCTCCTCCTGGCGCACATGGCCGCCGCGTGGAATCACGCGCACCCCGAGGCCCCGCTCGCCCAGCAAGAGGTCGTCATCACTGTCCCCGCGTCCTTCGATGAAGTCGCGCGCGCCCTCACTGTCACCGCCGCACGTCAGGCTGGCCTCGAGAAGTTCACCCTCGTCGAGGAGCCGCAGGCCGCGTTCTACGATTTCACCACGCGCCACCGCGCCGATCTCGCCGAGGCGCTCGCGGGCGTCCGCCTCGTGCTCGTCGTCGATGTTGGCGGCGGCACCACCGATTTCACGCTCATCGCGGTCGGCGTCGGCGAAGACGGCCCCGTCCTCAAGCGCATCGCCGTCGGCGAGCACCTCATGCTCGGCGGCGACAACATGGATGCCACGCTCGCCCGCCGCGCCGAGGAACGCCTCACCGCCGCCGGCCACAAGCTCAACGCCACGCAGTGGACGCAGCTCGTCCAGGCTTCGCGCGCCGCCAAGGAATCGCTTCTCGCCGTCACCGCGCCCGAGCGCCACCCCATCGCCATCGCCGGCACCGGCAGCCGCCTCATCGGCTCTTCGCTCTCCACTGAGCTCACCCGCGACGAAGTCGAGCGCCTCATCGTCGAGGGTTTCTTCCCGCACTGCGCCCCTACCGAGGAGCCGCGCCGCACCTCTCGCACCGCTCTGCAGGAGCTCGGCCTCCCCTACGCCCAAGACCCCGCCATCTCCCGCCACCTCGCTGCCTTCCTCACCAAGCACGCCCAAGCCGCCCGCGCGGCTCTCGATCCCCAGCTCCCCTCAACCTCCGATCTCTCCGCTCTAAGTTCTCAGCTCTCAGCTTCCTCCTCCGCCCCCGCGCCTCTTCCCCGCCCCGACGCCATCCTCCTCAACGGCGGCGTGTTCAACGCTCCCCGCCTTGCCCACCGGCTCGTCGAGATCGTCTCCGCCTGGTGGCCCGAGCAGCCGCTCATTCCGCTGCTCCATCACGATTCGCTCGACCTCGCCGTCGCCCGCGGTGCAGCCGCCTACGGCCTCGTCCGCCACGGTGTCGGTCGTCGCATCGGCGGCGGAGCCGCGCAGGCGCTCTACATCGGGCTCACCTCCTCCGATGCCTCCGCGCCCGCCCGAGCCGTTTGCGTGATCCCGCGCGGTCACGAAGAAGGCCAGACCCTCGATCTCACCGAGCGCTCTTTCAAACTCGCGCTCGGCCAGCCGGTCCAGTTTCCGCTCTTCGTCACCACCTCCGACCGCGCCGACGCACCGGGCGCCATCGTCTATAGCTCCGACGCCGCGATCTTTCGTCCGCTGCCGCCGCTCCACACTGTCCTGCGCTCCGCACACACCAAGTCCCCGACGCTCCCCATCCACCTGCGCTCCACCCTCACCGAGCTCGGCACGCTCGAGCTCTGGTGCGTCTCCGATGCCGCCGACGAACGCTGGCGCCTCGAATTCGAGCTGCGCGGCTCCACCGCCCGCGCCGCCACCACTGTCACGGAGTCGATGCCCGCGAGCTTCGGCCAGGTCCGCGAGCTCGTCGACCGCGTCTTCGGCCCCGCCGCCCGCACCGTCGATCCGCGCGAGGTTAAAAAATTCGGCGAAACCCTCGAGACCGCGCTCGGCCCGCGCGAGAGCTGGACCGTCCCGCTTCTCCGCGAGCTCTGGGGCACGCTCTTCGCCAATGCCAAGCGCCGCCGCCGCTCCGCCGTGCACGAGCGTTTCTTCTACCGCTTCGCCGGCTTCGGTCTCCGCCCCGGCTTCGGCTATCCGCTCGACGACTGGCGCTGCGAGCAGACCTTCGCGCTCCTCACCGAGAACGTAAATTTCCACTCCGAGTCCTCCGTCTGGAACGAGTTCTGGATCATGTGGCGGCGTATCAGCGGTGGCCTTACGCCCGACCAGCAGCAGGCCCTCTGGCGCGTGCTGGAGCCGCATCTCGCCCGTCGCATCCCGCCCAACGCCGCCAAGAGCGCCCCGCGCGCCAAAGGCCTCCAGCCCGAGGGTCTCGACGAGATGGTCCGCACCGCCGCCTCCCTCGAGCACCTTTCGCCTGAGCAGAAAGCTACCTTCGGCAACTGGCTCGCCGCCCGCCTCTCGCCCGCCGCGGCCACCACCTCCGGTCCGTGGGCTTGGGCCCTCGGCCGCGCCGGCGCCCGTGCCCCCATCTATGGCAGCGGCCACCGCACCGTCGACCCCGAGCAGGCCGCGCAATGGCTCGAACTGCTCCTCGCCCGCGATCTCCGCGCGGTCGATGGCGCCGCCTTCGCCGCCGTCCAACTCGCCCGCCTCACCGGCGACCGCACCCGCGACCTCGAAGCCCCCCTCCGCGAACGCACCGCCGCCGCTCTCCGCGCCGCCAAGGCCCCCGACCGCTGGCTCCGCCTCGTCACCGAAGTCGTCACCCTCGACT
>JAZKEV010000177.1:3446-9562 GCA_040386765.1 Verrucomicrobiota bacterium
AAGCCCGCGCCCTCGGCGACACCTTGCCGCTCGGTTTGAAACTGTAGGAAGTGCCCCCAAAGGCATTCGGCAAAAGTAGGGCGGGTTTCTAACCCGCCCTCTCGCACCTTCGACCGCAACGGAAGTTACACCTCGGAAATTCATGGGGTACGGCGAACCGTCCTCGGTGAGCCGTCGCGCGGGCCGGATACGAAAAAGGCGGAATTCTCGACACCCAAAGCGTGACAGGTCGGCAGGGACCCCTCGCCTTACCAATTACCAATCGGAATCAGATTTTTGATCCAAAGTGCACCGAGGGAAGGAGAGAGGCCACGGAGCCGATCACCTGACAGCCCTCCGTGCCCTCTGTGTGTCATCTCCGTGCTCTCCGTGTCTATCGTCTCTTTTCGATCCGCAATTGGTATTACTTCGCCTTCCCTAAATCCAACCGCACCAGCGTCAGCGTCGCCGCCGCCCCACCTGCACCCGGACCCGCCATGCCACGCCGCCCCGCCATTCCCGGGCCACCTTTCATCGCACCCGGCCGCCCACCTCCCGGCCCCAGTCCACCCATTCCACCGCCGCCAGGCCCCATGCCCGCACCGCGCCCGCCCGGTCCAGCCATCGGTCCGCCGGGCCCTCCCGCGCCACCCTGACCTCCACCCATCATGCCCGGCCCCATCATCGATGGCGCATCCACTTCCGTGATACGTTTGTAATTGGCCGACTCCGGCAACGCCGCGTCGATCGCGTCCTCCGAGCGCGCCAGCCAGTAAATCGGTTTGTCGCCCGCCCACGCCGCGACGTCCGCCCACACGCGCTCGCTCCGTTCGGCGGGCGAAAGCCCCGCGTAACGCTCCTGCTGGCCGCGATTCTTGCCGACCTGCTGCGGGCTCGGCTGCCCCTCCTCCAGCACCCGCCCGCGTCCCCCCGCCATGCCGGGTCCCATCCCGCCACCCGGACCACGACCGCGTGCCCCCGGCCCCATGCCCGGTCCACCCATTCCGCCCAGCCCCATCCCGCCGCTGGCGACAAGACTCTCCTCGACCAGCTTCCACGTGCCACGCGCGTCCAAACTCTCCGCGAGCCCGCGCTCCACGATCAAGACGCTGCCGGCCGGCACCTCGCGCTCCGCGACCGCATGCACCTTCGCCGCCGCCGTCAGCGTGCGATCACCCTGCGTCAGCATTTGCGTGGAGCCACCAAGACCCATCACAAGTTGCAGACCCGCGACCGCCGCCACCGCAACCTTCCCCGCTCCACCCAGCGCCTCGGCCATCCGCTGCAGCAGCCACACCCCGCCCACCGCGAAAAAGGGAAACGTGGGAATCAGGAACCGCAGGTTGCCCGCCGCCCCCATCGCGCCGCCTCCGCCAAAATAGTACGCCATATACAGCAGCACCAGCGGCACCGCGACCCCCGCAAAGAGCACGCCTTCTCGCCGCGTCGGCGCATGGGCCGCCAGCGCCGCGATCCCCGCCGCGCCAAAGGCAAACATCAGCGCCAGCCCCTGCCCGCCCAACGCGGTAAGGTAAGCCAGCGCGTGCGCCATGAAGTAGCTCCAGCCAAAGCCTGTCTGCTCATTGGTCAGCGCATAGCCCGTCTTCCAAAACGCCCCATACGCCGCCGCGTTGTGCGCCATCAAAGCCACCAACGGCACCGCCGCCCCCACCACCGCCGGCCAAATCCGCCAGAGCGGTCGCACCTGCCACACCAGCCAGCCCGCCACCGCCACACCGACAAGCGCCTCCGGATAGCGGATCGCCGGCACGATCCCGAGCATCAGGCCCGCCAGCAGCCCCCACCACGCCCCCCGCGTTTCGCCAAACCGCAATAGCGCCACCACGCCGCCCACCAGAAAAAAGGCCGCTGCCACATGCGCGTCCGCATCCAACGCGTGTTGATTGGTCACCGGCACACCGGCCACCACCAGCTCCGCCAGCAGCGCAAACCCGCCCCCCGCCAGCCGCCGCGCCAGCAGAAAAGTCAGCAGTACCGTCGCGCTCGCCAGCAGCGGATTCACCCACAGCGCCGCCTTGAGCCCGCCCACCTTCCACGCCGCTGCGTAGATCAGCGGCAACCCTGCTGGATACCGGCTGTGAAACACGCCTCGCTCCGTCTCCAGCCAGTGCATCCCGACAAACTGTGCCGGCGAGACGGTTGTGAACGACGTCGCCCGTTGCTCCGCCAGGAGCCGCGCCTGCACCACATAGCCATTGGCATCCGGGCTCATCGTCGCCGGTGCCAGATGCGCCAGCACCCAGGCCAGGTGCAGCAGCGCCAGCACCACCGCCCACATGGGCGGCGAGACCGCCACCCCCCATCGCCGCCAGACATCGGTTCGCGTTTCGACGCCAGCCTCCGGCCGGGTAATTTCAGGGGTCATCCCCGCCAAGACGCCACGTCCGCGCAAATGTTGCTCCGATCCCACAGTTCCACCGCCCTCCCTCAAATCTTCACGATCCGAGCCATTCGCTGTCATCACCCTGCCTTTGACGACACCACCTCCTCGCAGGCACTCGGCCCCGCCACCCGACCGCCAACACTTATCCAGTCGTCCTAGCCAAATTGCTTGAGCCATTCCTGCGTTTCCGGAGCGAGCCGCTTCATGTGCTCCGGCGTTAACAGCCCCTCATGCTTCAGCACTGCGCAGCGCAGCGCGATTGTGCTACGTCTCCAATCGTCGAAGCAATCAGCCACCACCCGATCGCGCTTCTTAACGAGGTCATAGATTTCTCCGCGCTTCTCGTTTTCGGAAATATCCGTCCGCGCGAGCACAGCTCGCAGTTCGTCGTTCATCCGCTGAGAAAGCGTCTCGAGCATTTCGTCGTGGATACATCTCAGATACTTCCAATCGCGCTCCGGAAAATCTGCCATGGCGTTATGTGGTTCGAAAACAGCCGTGAAGGAAAATCCTCCGCTCTGCACTACCGAATTTGCGCCAGCTCCGCGATCCGCTCACCCAGCACCAGCTCCCTCGGCGCCGCGCCCTTCCGATACAACCATGCGCGGCCCACCACCAGTTTCGCCTCGTTCCCGTGGAGCCGCACCATCGCGGCGTTTGCCAGCCCCAAGACCTGCTCCTCCGGATTGAATTTCAGGTAGCCCGCAATCTTCCCCGCGCGCGCATCCCATTCCGGCTTGGGTTCCGGCACCGGGTGATGTGGATTGAGGGTCACCGGCAGCAGCGCCAGCGCATTGCGGCTCGGAACATCGGCCACCGGAAAATCGTTCGTCGTGCCGATGATCAATCCTGCCACGTTGGCACCCGCGCTCGCCCCGCCATACGGCACGCCCGCGAGCACCCGCTCGCGAATCAGCGCAAGCTGCCCCGTCCTCGTCAGCTCGCGCAGCAGCACGAAGGTCTCGCCACCGCCCACGAAGATCGCATCCGCCTCGCGCAGAAGTGCACTCGCGCCCGCCTCGTCGCGCCGGTGCAGCGACTCCGCCTTTGGCACACCGAGGTGAGCAAACGCCTTTACGAGCCGCGCCTCCATCCGGTCGTGATCGCTCGGATGCGAGGCGTGCAGCACCAGCGCCACTTTCGCTCGGCCCGCATAGTGCTCGCGCATCGCCGGCAGCACCGCGTCGTTGAAATGATCGCCGTTCATCATCGCCCCGCCGCTCACCAGCACGGAGGCCCGCGACGAGGTCTGCCATGCCGGCGCCGCGCTCACCGTCGCAGCCATTAGAAGCATCGCGGCCGCCAGCAGCGCAAACATCCGGACTCCGAACATCGTCGCCCTCGTAGTCATCGCGCCGCGCATTAGGAGGCCCCGATCACCAGCACCCCCTTAAACACTAGCAGCACCACGCCCACGAGCGCACAGCAGGCAAGGAAGCCGAGCGCGTCAGTCTTATCCCATTTGGTGAATTCCCAATACGTGCCAGGAAACAGCTTCGTATGTTCGTAGCGCACCGGATTGGCGTAGCTCTTCTCCACTTCTTTTGCGTCCTCCTCCAGCGTGGCCGCCACCGGCGTCTTCATCCGCGCGTAGAAACGCGCCACGCGCGTCGGATCAGCCTGCCGGGTCAACAGGCTCACGCCGATCAGCAATACCAGCGGCAGCATCGCGTCGACCATGTAACGTGTCGTCAGCAACTGCGCCGACGAGAAGCCCGCCACATCGAAACCCACGAGCTTCAGCAAATACACCTCGGTGCGGAACAAGCCCTTCCCGGTCTTCGGTGAGTTCGGGTCCTTCGGGTCGACCCGCACCACCTGCTCCTCGAAGTAGACCGACACCGGCTCGATCCGGCGCGTCTTGGTGATTGTCTCTCCCTCTCGCGCCGCCAGCCCTGCCGCTACGTCCGCCGCGGTCGCCGTCACCTCCTGCGTCACCACCCGCTCCCGGGTCATCAACGTGAGTTCCTGGGAGCGCGAGAGCGCGGGAATCGACGACACCACCCACGGTATCACCGCAATGAATACGAGCGTCGCCGCCACCTGCACGAAGACCGCCGCCTGCGTCACGCGCCGCCAGATGAAGAGCATCGTGATCGGCACACCCCACACCAGCAGCAGCACGATCGCAAACTTCAGGATCGCCACGATGCTGTTCATGAAAAGTCCCACCAGCACGCCGATCCCCAGCAGCACCGGCACCGCTATGCGCGCTACCATCATATAATGCCGCTCCGAACGCCCGGGGAATAGCGGTTGATAAAGATTCTTCACCACGAGCGCCGAGAGCACCACCGACTGCGCGCCGAGTAGCGCGATCTTCCCGCCTAGGATGCCCGTGATCATGATGCCGATCAGCCCCACCGGCAGCAGCTCGCGCGTCATCAAACCCCACGCCTGGTCGGGATCCGAGAGGCTCGGCCCAAAGAGCGCGATCGCGATCAAGCCGCAATACGCCCACGCGATCGTGACGAAGCGTTTGCTGAACCCGCCCGTCACCGCGCCGAGGCGCGCCGCCATCTCGTCCTTGGCCGAGCCCGAGATGGTCATGTGGTGCTGCGAGCCGGCGATCCCAAGCAGCTGCACCAACAGCAACGCCGCAATCGAGTACCAGGTGTACTCCGAGGCCATGTCGCCGCCGAAGAGGTTGAACATCACCTCCGGCACCTTCTCGTGGAGCGCATCCACTCCGCCTATCTTCCACAATCCGAAAGGTATCAGAATAATGGATATGAGCACGACGAGGATCGCCTGGATCGCATCCACCACAGCCGAGGCCTTGAGCCCGCCAAGCATGATGAAGACCGCCACCAAGCTCGTGGAGACGAGATAGAAAGTCACCGGCTTCAGATAGGTGACGTAGGGCTGCAGCTGTCCGCGGTTGTAGTAATCGCGCAGCACGTCGTAGCGCGCCTCGCTCGCCGCGGGCAGCGCCGCGACCTGCCGCTGTTTCCGGAGGTCCACAAACTCGTGGTAGTTCGCCACCGTCTGCTTCTCTGCCACGGTGTAGATCGCGGGATCCTTCACCATCAGCGGCTGCAGCGTCTTGAGCGCCATCACGTTTCCGCCCGCGATCACACCCACGATCGCGATCATCAACATCGTGACCGCATAGAGCGAGGCGAGGAACCTGCTGCCGAAGCGGTCCTCGAAGAGATCCGCCATCGTGGTGAGCCGCACGCGGCGAAACCACACGTTCATGAACCAGTAGTACGGCGTGAGAAAAAGCGTGATGAGCGCCAGCCACGCTCCGCCCGCGCCCTGCCGGTACACGGAGCTCGCCGTCGTCGTCGCCTGTCCCGGATCGGTCATGTTGCCGAAGCTCAGGAAAAACTGCAGCCAGCGCCCGAGCGACCGTCCCCCGAGGAAGAAGTCCTTCTCGCCCTTCACGCCATGGGAAAACTTTTTCCCAATCACCAGTACGGTGACGATGTAGGCGAGGAGAATGAGGACATCGATCCAGTGGAGGCCAAAAAACTTCATCGGAGCGGGGTAAGTGGGTGACCCTGCGCCAAAGCGCAGGAGGCGCTCCGCAGTGAAGCGCCTTTCTGCGCGCAACGATTGTAAACTACCCGCCGGAGGCGAGCGCTCGTTTTCAGGAAGTTCTGAAAATTTCAGAGCTCCCAAACCGACTCCTCCTCGCTCCCGTGTTGGCGCCGGTCAAGTGGGGTGCGCTCCTTATACCAACGTCCTTTAGCTTTTAGATTTTAATTTGTCATTCTGAGCGCAGCGA
>JAZKEV010000178.1:0-7430 GCA_040386765.1 Verrucomicrobiota bacterium
AAGCCCGCGATGATCGAGGCGATCGCCGCCCGCGCGTCTGCATGCCGGTACACCGGTAACAACCCAAACAGCATCGGGACCGACACCGGCCCGATCAGCGCCGCGAACCAAGAGATGATCAGCCCGAGGATGCCACCGAAACGGTCCGCCTCCACGCCGATCACCAGCGTGAGCCCGGTAAACAACAGCGTCGTAAGCCGCGCGAGCCGAAGCGCCCGCTTCTGATCCAGCTCACGGAACCGCGCCGAGGCCACCGGCAGGATGTCGCGCGTGATGACCGAGGAGATCGTATTCGTATCGGAGGTCGTCATCGCCATCGTGGCGGCAAACATCGAAGCCAGCACCAGGCCGATCAGCCCTGCCGGAAGAAATTTCTGCGTAAGCAGGATGTACGATTGAGTCGGGTCGGCGAGATTGGGCAGCAGCAGCGGCGCGGCCCACATCGGGAAAAACATGAACAGCGGCCAGACCACATAGAGCCAGCCCGAGAGCATCGCGGAGCGGCGCGCGCTCTCCGCCGACGGCGCACCGATGTAGCGCGCAGCGAGATTCCAGGTGCCGCCATTGTAGCTCAGCGTGGCCGCCGCGATGTAGCCTACGAGAAAGAGCGGCGTGTAGCTGCCATTGAAGAGCTGGCTGTTTCCCGGCGGCAGCCGCTCCCACATCGTCCACACGCTCGAGATGCCGCCGAGGTTATTGATGACCGCGGCGAGCAGCACGAGCCCTGCGACCACCTGCACCGCAAACTGAAGCAGATCGGTGTAAAGATCGGCCCACAGGCCGCCGATCGTGATGTAAAACAGCGAAACGCCCCCGGAGATCCAGATGCCGGTGGAAATCGGCAACCCGGTGAAGCCGTGCAGCAGCACGCCAATCGAGGCCCACTTCGCCCCGACATCGAAGAGCTTCAGGAGCACGCCGCTCCACGCCATGAGCTGCTGTGTGGGTACATTGTAGCGCAACGCGAGGTACTCCGTCGGCGATTCGATATTGAGCAGCGTGCGCAGCCGGGCCCACCGTGGCGCAAACCACCGCGCACCCAGGAAACACGCGACGAAGATCGAGCCCGCCCACCAGACATAGATCGTGAACCCGTCGCGATACGCGATGGCGGCATAGGCGACGAACACCACCCCGCTGTGTCCCGACACGTGATGCGAGATCCCGCCGAGCCACCACGGAATCTTCCCGCCCGCTACAAAGTAATCCTTTGAGCCCTCGATCCGACGCAAGGACACCACCCCGATCCCTGCGACGAGCAGGAAAAAGACGGCGATAACCAGGTAATCGATCGTTTGCATCCGGTGCGGCGGCGGGCCCGGCAAAGCGCGCCCATCGCGCCGCCGGACTCGATTTCTGTAACCATACAGTTACCAGCCAAGCGCGGCGCAAGAAGAAACCCGAGGAAACTGAGGGCGGTGCGGGTCCGCATTGGTCCCGATCTTCGACACAGAGGTCACGGAGGAGGCACGGAGTTACACAGAGAAAATTCCGATGACATCTGAGCGCTCCGTGACCTCCGTGCCTCCTCTGCGCTTTCTGTGTCCCAAATTCCGGCACTATCGCTTCCACGCGTGCCACTCGCGCAAAAGAAAAGCGCGGGCAGTGAAGCCCGCGCTGTGCGACTATCCGTTCACAGAGACTGACCCTGCTCAGGGCGTCTTCGGTCGCACGACGATATCGGGCACTACGACGGCGGCACCGGTGCCGCTGAAGCCGACATCGACGGAGGCGCCGGGCGCGAGGCGGCTATTCCACGTCGCATTGCGCACCGTGTGGACGCCGGCGGTCTTGGCGTACACGCCATTCCACAGCGAGCCGATGGTGAACGGCGCCTCGAAGGCCGCGGTCCAGCCATCGATGGCGACCGGGCCGGTGTTGGTGATGCGCAGCGTCGCGGTGAAGCCGCCATTCCACGTTGAGTCGTAGCGCAACGTCGCGGCAAAAGCCGCGGGCGCCGGAGTCGGCGGGGGCGGAGGCGTGGTCGCGGTGGTTTCGAAGGTGAAGCCGGTCGGCGCGCGCACCGCGCCAGCGACGACGAAGCCAAACGTGGCGCTCGCACCCGGCGCGAGATCCGTCGCCCAGGCGGGATTGATGATCGTATGGCCGCCGGACGCATCGCAGAGATACCGCGCATCCCACAACGAGGTGATCACGAAATCGCCCGAGAACTTGAGCTTCCAGCCGGAGACGGTGCTCGTACCCGTATTGGTGATACGCATCGACGCGCTATAACCGGAGGCCCAGGCGGATTCGGAGGAGAACTCGATCTTCGCATTCCCGCTCTGCACCTTAACGGCCGCCGGAGGCACTGTCACGGGGGTGGCAGGCGTAGTGGGGGTCGTTGGCGTTGTCGGTGTCGTGGGCGGCGTGGTTGTCGGAGGCGTGGTCGGGGTCGTCGGGGGAGTGGTCGGCGTAACGGGGACGGTCGGCGGAGTCGGGACGATCGGATTGACCGTCACTGTGCCATCGAAAGCGATGTCGCTCGCGGAGAAGAACACCTCGCCCACGGGGTCGATACGCTGCCAGACGAGCCAGAGGACGTGTTTGCCGGTGCGCGCGGGGAGCGTGACGTTCAGCCGCCAGTGATTCGCCGTGTCCTTCCAATACGGCACATGCGAGCCGAGCGGTTCCATGCTATCCCACGTCAACGGCTGCGAGGGGTCGTAGGAGGCCTTGGTGATATAAACATCAAAATAGCTCGGCTCGTGCGCCGCGGTCGCCCAGAAGAGCAGTTGATAGTTGCCGGGGGCCACGGAGGTCGCGGGCCAGTCGGAGCGCACGAGGTCGATGCCGTAGTAGCCGGGATTTCCGCCGCTCGCGAGATGGCCGTCGGGGACGACCGAGCGGTGGTTGTAGCTCGGGATATTCTGCGAGACCTGGTTCCACGTGTAAAACGACTGCTTGCCGCTCATCGCGAGGGCAGCCCGCGCCCAGGGGGCGGTGGGCGATTCCGGATTGTCGCGGTAGACGCGATACACACGGCTCATCGGCTCGAGGAGCGTGCCGTGGGCCAGGACGGCATGGGCGCCGAGCGCGGCGAGAGCCAGCGTGGCGAGGCCGACGCGGCGAAGGAGGGAGGTACGAGGGCGAGGAAGCGCGGGGTGCATAACGCTTGCAGATTATCACGGGCGGGCTCGCGCGACCATACCACCGCGGTAGTAGGCTCCGGATTAGGCGTTGCGCGGGGGAAGGCGGGAGCGTTGCGTCACGCCCCTGCCCTCCCCTATGCTCCCGCATCTCCACCGCCTCTTACGGTTCTGCCGCTGGAGCGTGGGACTCGCGCTGATCCTCGCGCTCCGCGCCGCGGAGCTGTCCCTACCGCCCGAGGCCGAGTTGGGACAACCGGCGATGCAGGTTTTCGGCACGCGCGACTACGCGGGCGATCCGCAGATGTGGTCGATCGTCACCGATGCCCGAGGACTGGTGTACCTCGGCAACAAGGGATGCGTGCTCGAGTACGACGGTGCTGCCTGGCAGCGGATCGCGATTGGCAATACGACCTACCTCCGCGCCCTCGTCCTCGCTCCCGATCAACGGATCTACGTCGGCGGCGTCGATGAGCTCGGCTACCTCGACGAGGATGCTTTCGGCAAAAAACGTTTCGTCTCGTTGCGCGCTCAGCTTCCACCCGAGCACCGCGAGTTTGGCGCCGTCTGGTCGATCGAGGCCGATCGCGCGGGCGTCTACTTCAATGCCGGCTCGCGGCTCTTTCGCTGGCACGAAGGCAAGTTCGAGGTGACGCAGGATGCCAATCCGCAGACGATCGCCCGCGTGCGCAGCGATGGCACACGTATCTTTTCCAAGATCGTGGGCCGCCCGCTCGAGCGCCTCGAGGGTTCGCGCCGGATCGAGGTGACGCGCGATACGCGGATCGTCGAAAGCGCCTTCGTGCAGATGCTGCCGGAGAGCGGCGGCAGCGTCCTCTACGTCTCGGCCAGCCACGGCCTGTGGCGGATCGATGCGGCGGGTGCGGTCACGCCTTTCGCGACGGAGGTGGATAAATTTCTGCGCGCGGCGAATGCGGTCTCGAGCGCGGCGCGGTTGCCCGATGGCGGCATCCTCCTCGGCATGATGAAGCAGGGCTTGATCCAGCTCGATGCGCAGGGACGCTTCCTGCGGCGAGTCGGCGTCGCCGAGGGTCTGCCCAATCCGCTCGTGCGCATCGGCGCCCTCGACCGCGCAGGCGGCTTGTGGCTCGCGACCAACAAAGGCGTGGCGCGCGTGATGCTCGGCGGGCCGCGGACGATCTTCGGCGCCGCGCAGGGGCTGGCAGGCGCCTCAGTCACCAGCATCGTGCGCCATCACGGGCAGCTGCACGTCTCCACGAGCAGTGGACTCTTCCGGTTGAAACCACGCGAAGCGGCGACGCTCGCCAACCCACGGTTCGAGCCGCTGCCGGGCCTGGAGGGCCACATCTACTTTTCGCTGGCCGCCACCCCCGAAGGACTTCTCTTCGCCGAAAACGAAGGGCTCGTGGCCTTGCGCGACGGCGAGACCAAGGGCACGACCGTGCTCGGCGCACCGACGGTCCTCGACCTCGTCGCCTCCTCGCATGAGCCCGGCGTATTTTGGGCTGCAAGCGGCAGCGGCGCCGGGCTGGCTCGGGTCGAGTGGCGCGAAGGTCGCTGGCACGCGGAGCGCCCCTACGGCGGGGTGGCGGGAAACTTTCACACTGTCGCGGAAGATGCCTACGGCGACGTGTGGGTGACGACGGCCCTGCGCGGCATCTGGCGGGTGGAGCTCGGCGCCGCGCCTGCTGGCGGCGGCGCGCGGCCCGTCGCCAAGGTCACGCACTTCGGGCCGGGCAAGCCCCTCCCCTCGCCTCTGGGTGAAGTCTGGGTGACGGCCCGGGACGGCGAGGCGGTATTTACTGTGAGCGGCGAGCGGTGGCGCTTCGACCGCACCCGCGGCGAACCCGTGCGCGACGCGGCCGCGACGCCGGCCGTGCCAGCGGAGTGGCTCGCGACCATGCCCGGCGCCCATCCCGATGCGGGCATGTCCCGGCGGGAAGGAGCCGTTTGGTGGCTGGGCGCGCATGAGACCTTGGAGCGCTTCGATACCTCGGGGCTGGGCCGACCGCTCGAGTCTCGTGCGCTGGTGCGCGGCGTGGCGATGGCAGAAGGTGCCACTTGGCCCGTCGACGGCCAGTTGCCCGCGAAACGGCAGGATCTCACGTTCCATTTCACGGCGCTCCCGACGGTGCACCCCGCGCGCTTGCAAACGCAGCTCCGCGGTTTCGACGAGGCGTGGAGCGAGCCCTCCGTGCAACGCTCGCGCACGTACACGAATCTCCCGGCGGGGCATTACGTTTTCGCCGTGCGCGCGAGCGATGGCGCTGGGTCGTGGGGCGAGGAAGCTACCCTCGCCTTCACCGTGCTGCCGCCGTGGTGGGCGGCGTGGTGGGCGCGACTCGGCCTCGTGGTTGCCGCCGGCGGCGCCATCGCGGCACTGGTTCGCTGGCGCGGGCGCGCGCTGCGGCGTCGCAACGACCAGCTCACCGCCACGATTGCCGAACGCACCGTCGAGCTGCGCGAAGCGCGCGATGCCGCCGAAGCCGCCAATCGCGCCAAGAGCGCGTTTCTCGCCAACATGAGTCACGAGCTGCGCACGCCGCTCAACGGAATTCTCGGCTACGCGCAGGTGATGCGGCGCGATGCCACCCTCGGAGACGCCCAGCGCAACCGCGCCGACGTGATCGCGAAAAGCGGCGAGCACCTGCTCGAGTTGATCAACGACGTGCTCGACCTCGCGAAGGTCGAGGCCGGGCACCTCGCGCCCCGCGAAAGCGATTGCGACCTCCGCGCCCTGGTTCGCGGCGTCGCGGAGCTGATGCGGCTGCGCGCCGAGGCGAAAGGTCTCACGTTCAGCGTCGAACTCAGCCCCGATCTGCCCGGCGGCGTGCGGACCGACGAGCAAAAGCTGCGGCAAGTGCTGCTCAATCTCGTGGGCAATGCCGTGAAGTTCACCGACCGCGGCGGCATCGTGCTCGCCGTGGACCTCGTCGAGGAGGGAGAGAGCCGCCCGCCATCCGGCTCGCGCGCGCCGTTTGGGATGGAGCACGTGAAGTTCTCCGTGCAAGACACGGGACGCGGCATCGCGCCGGAGGCGATGACGCAGATCTTCCGGCCGTTCTCGTCGACCGCTCATTCGGCTGCGCAAGGCACGGGCCTGGGGCTCGCCTTGAGCCAGCGGCTGGTGGAATTGCTCGGCGGCACCATCCGGGTGGAGAGCACCGTGGGCCGCGGAAGCCGCTTCTGGTTCGAGCTCGCCCTGCCGATCGCACCCGCGGTGGCCGTGGGCGACAGCGCGGTGGGAACGGTCGTCGGCTATGACGGAAACCGCCGCCGCGTGCTCGTAGTCGATGACGATGCGACCAATCGCGCGGTCCTGCGCGAGTTGCTTACCGCTGTGGGTTTCGATGTGTCGGAAGCGGCGAACGACACCGAGGCGCTGGCGCGCTTCGATTGGGAACATCCGGAGCTGGTGCTGCTCGACCTGCGGTTCGACCACGGCGCCAATGGCCACGAGATCGCGCGGCGCATCCGGGCCGAAACGGCCCAGGCGAGAATCGTGGCCGTGTCCGCCAGTGTCTTCGCGAGCGATCGCGACGAGGCGATCGCGGCGGGCTGTGACGACTTTCTCGCCAAGCCGTTTACCGAGACCCAGCTCTGGTCAATCGTCGGTCGCGCGCTCAATCTCACCTGGCGGAAGAGCAAGCCCGTGGCTGTCGCCCTCGATGCAGCCGCCGCGCCGTTGCCGCCCGCGGAAGTAGCGCTGTTGCGCGCGCTCACCGCGCAGGGCGACGTGGTGGGGCTGCGCGCCGCGCTCGTACGATGCCGCGCGGCACATCCGGAACAGACAGCCTTCATCGCGGGGCTCGAGCAGCTCACCGCCGCCTACGATCTTGAACGCGTTGACCGGCTGCTGGCCTCGGTCGCCCGGCCAGGAGCGTCTAGGTAATGAAAGCGACATCCCTGACCGATGCCCGCATCCTGATCGTCGACGATGTGCCGGCCAATCTCGGTGCGCTGGGCGAGTTCCTCATGGCGGCTGGCGCCAAGGTCTTCATCGCGCAAAGCGGCCCGGCGGCGCTGTCGCGGCTCGGCAACGTGCAACCGGATATCGTCCTCCTCGACGTCAACATGCCGGAGATGGACGGACTCGAGGTCTGCCGGCGACTGAAGGCCGATCCGGCATCAACCGAGGTGCCCGTGCTCTTCATCACCGCGCTCGACGACGTGGTGGACAAGGTGGCGGGCTTTGACGCTGGCGGCGTCGACTACATCACAAAGCCTTTTCAATCGGAGGATGTGCTGGCCCGCGTCGCGGCGCATCTGCGCAACCGAAAACTGCAACGAGAGCTCGCAGCGCACGCGGCGGAGTTGCAGGACAAGAATGAGGCGCTCGATCTCGAAATGCAGCGTCGC
>JAZKEV010000179.1:0-10862 GCA_040386765.1 Verrucomicrobiota bacterium
TAGTGCACCACGGCTGCCTGCCCCACGCCAGCTGCCGCGGGCGAGGGCGGAATACTCGGACCCGCCTTCGCCGCTTTCTTTCCGCAACCGGCCAGCACCAACCCCACGGCGAGGAGGGCCAGGCTGCCAAGTCGCGCGGGGCGAAAGACCGGATTTGCGTTTTTCACGTGGGCGGTGGGTAATGCGCGCGATTTCGCAACTCAACCACTCTCTTCTGTGCCCGGAAACAACGTCCCGCCGCCACTGCTCTACGCCGACACCGAACGCAGCCCTGACGCGCTCTATTTTGGCCGCGTCAGCGTGCCCGATGCCTTCATCGCCTTTGGCCTGCGCGGCAAGAAGTACGCCGTCGTCAGCGCCCTGGAGTTTGGCCGGGTGAAGCGCACCTCGGATTTCGACGTCGTGCTGCCCTTGGAGAGCTACCTGCGGCGCGCCCGCGATCTCTGGCCGCAGCGCAAGGTCGGCGCCGCCGAGGTCATCTGCCTCGTCGCCAAGGAGTATAAGCAGCCGCGCTTCACCGTCCCCGACGATTTTCCCGCCGGCATCTACGAGAAGCTCTTCGAGCTCGGCCTCGACCTCGTGCCGGCCGATGGCCCGCTCTTCCCCGAGCGCGAGCTCAAGACGCCCGCCGAGATCGCCGCCCTCCGCGAGGGTAATGCCGCCAGCGCCGCCGGCTTCGCCGCCGCCGAGAAGATCCTCCGCGCCAGCAAGGTCCGCGGCCGCAAGCTCCTTCACCGCGGCGAGACCGTGACGAGCGAGCTGCTCAAGTTTGCCATCGAGACCGCCTGCCTCGAGGCCGGCGCCGTCTCCAGCAGCACCATCGTCGCGGGCGGCGACCAGGCCTGCGACCCGCACGAACGCGGCTCCGGTCCGCTCCGGCCCAATGAGCTGATCATCATCGATATTTTTCCGCGCGTGTCGAAGACCGGCTTCCACGGCGACATGACGCGCACCTTCCTCCGCGGCCGCGCCAGCGATCGCCAGCGTTCGCTGGTCGAGGCCGTCCGTGCCGCGCAGCTCGCCGCGCTGAAGCACATCCGCGCCGGCGTGAATGGCCGTGATGTGCACAACAAATGCGTCGAGGTCTTCACCGCGCGCGGCTTCGAGACGAAGCACACCGCGAAGGGCTCCGTCGGCTTCTTCCACGGCACCGGCCACGGCCTCGGCCTCGCGGTGCACGAGCTCCCGCGCATGAGCGGCAGTGTCGACTACATCCTGAAGAAGGGCTCCGTCGTCACCGTCGAGCCCGGTCTCTACTATCCCGGTCTCGGCGGCTGCCGGATCGAAGACGTCGTGCAGATCACTTCCGCCAAGCCCAAGCTGCTCTCCCGCTACTCTTACGATTGGGAACTACGATGAAAGGTCTCGCTCCTCTCCTTAAAAAGATCACCGGTCTGCGCATCCTCGTCGTCGGCGACGTGATGCTCGATCACTACATCTGGGGCGATGCCACACGCATCTCCCCCGAGGCCCCGGTGCCCGTGGTCGATATCGCGCGCGATTCGTGGACGGCCGGAGGCGCCGCCAACGTCGCGCTCAACATCGCCTCGCTCGGCGCCCGCTGCGCCGTCGCGGGCTTTATCGGCAACGACGAGGCCGGCCAGCGCCTCACCACGATCCTCCACGGCAAGCGGATCGCCACGATTTCCACGCCCGGCGAGGCTCCGACGATCCTCAAAACCCGCGTGCTCGTGCAGCACCAGCAACTCTGCCGGCTCGACCGCGAGGCTCCGCCGACCGCGTATCATCTCACGCCCGGCAAGGCCGAGTCGCTGCTCGCGAAGGAGCTCGCGGCCTGCGACGCCGTGATCCTCTCCGATTACGCCAAGGGCATCCTCAGCGACGAGGTGGTCGCCCGCATCACCAAGCTCGCCCGCGCTGCCGGCAAGTTCGTCGCGCTCGATCCCAAGCCGAAGCGCAAGCTCGCCTTCCGCGATCTCGATCTCATCACGCCCAACAAGCGCGAGGCCCTCCAGCTGGCCGGCATCGAGCCGATGCCGCACATGAAGTTTCCCGCCGCCGAGGTCTGCGCCAAACTGCACGAGCTCTACGGCACCAAGCACCTCGTGATTACGCTCGGCGAGGAGGGCATGCTGCTCAGCTCCGAGGGCAGGATCCTCAAGACGATCCCCACCGCAGCGCGCGAGGTCTTCGACGTTTCCGGCGCGGGCGATACCTCCCTCGCCGGCCTCGTGCTCGCGCTCGCCGCGGGCGCCCCGCTCGAGACCGCCGCGCACTTCGCCAATGCCGCCGCCGGCGTCGTCGTCGGCAAGATCGGCACCGCCACGGTCACGCCCAAGGAGTTGGTCGCCTACGTCAATCAACGGTGATGCCAAATCAGAAAGCCAAGGCCCTCTTTCTCGATCGCGACGGCACGCTGATCCTCGACAAACATTACCTCGCCGATCCGGCCGGCGTTGAGCTCATCCCGGGCGTGACGGAGGCACTCCGCCGCGCGCTCGCGCTCGGCTACCAGCTCTTCCTTTTCACCAACCAGTCAGGCATTGCCCGTGGTCTACACACGCTGGAGGACGTGCATCGCTGCAATACCCGCATGGAGGAGCTGCTCGGCCTGCCGCTGCCGCTCTTCACCGATATCTGCATCGCCGTCGAGGGACCCAATGACCCGCAGGTCTACCGCAAGCCCTCCCCGCGCTTCATCCTCGAGAGCATCGCCCGCCACAATCTCGACCCGCAGCAGTGCTGGATGATCGGCGACCGCGAGGGCGACATCGATGCCGGCCTCAATGCCGGCATCCACTCCGCCGCGCTCTGCACGGGCAAGTACGACGGCGAGCGCTGGGCCGCCCTCGCCCGCCCCGGCGTGCCGGTTTTTCCGAGCTTGGTGGAGTTTGTCGCGGCACTGAGTTAAACAGGGGCCCGCGCGTTTGACTCTCCCCGCCGCCCCATACGTTGTGCCGCCCAAGGTAGGGCGAACCGGCCCCGGTGAGCCGTCGCGCTGTATGCTTGCGAACATCCCACCGTGTTCGGCACGCAAAGCGCGGCGGCTCGGCGGGGACGCCTCGCCCTACCCTCCAGCCATCGCCTAACCTTCCCCATGCCCGAGCTCGCTGAAGTCGAATTTTTCCGCAAACGCTGGCACCTCGCCGCCAAGGGCGAGCGCGTGGTCGACGTGCTCGGCCACGACACCAAGAAGCTCCTGCGCGACCTCGATTTTCCTGCCTTCAAACGCGCGCTCATCGGCAAAAAGTTCACCGATTCCGAAGCCGCCGCGAAGCAGATGCTATTCCGCTTCGGCGATGATGTCTGGCTCGGCATCCACCTCGGCATGAGCGGCGAGTTGAGCGTGGCCGCGCCCGATCACCCGCCCGGCAAGCACGATCACCTCGTGATCGTCACCGAGAAGCATGCCCTGGTTTTCAACGACCCCCGGATGTTTGGCAGCGTGGATTTCCATCAGGGCAAGGAGCCGCCTGCGTGGTGGACCAAGATCGCTCCGTCGATCCTATCGAAGGCCTTCACGGTCAAGGTCGTCGCCGCCTTTCTCCAGCGCCGGGGCCGCGCGCCGATCAAAGCCGTCCTCCTGATGCAGGAGCGCTTCCCCGGCGTGGGCAATTGGATGGCCGACGAGATTCTGTGGCGCGCCGCGATCCATCCCCGGCGTCTCTCCGGCTCGCTCACGCCCGCCGAGGTCCGCGCCCTCTGGCGTGAATGCCGCACCGTCTGCCGCCAGGCGCTCGCCGCCATCGCGGGCCGGGGCAACACAATCCCCAAGGACCTCAACGTCGGCATCCCCCAGAGCTGGCTTTTCCACCACCGCTGGCGGCCCGGCGGCAAGTGCCCCAAGACCGGCCAGCCGCTCGCCCACGCCACCATCGGCGGCCGTACCACCTGCTGGTCGCCTGCCCGGCAGAAAATGCCGAAATGAAAAAGCTCCGCCTCGACGAATTGCTCGTCGCCCGCGGCCTTGCCGAATCCCGCGCGCAGGCCAAGGCGCTCATCATGAGCGGCCGGGTGCTGCGTGGCACCGAGCGGCTCGACAAGCCGGGGAAGGATTTTCCCGAGGATGTGGAGCTCACGGTCGAGCAGCCGCCCCGCTTTGTGAGTCGCGGCGGCGAAAAACTCGCGGGCGCCCTCGAGCGCTTCGCGCTCGATGTGCGCGGCGCACATGTGCTCGATGTCGGCGCCTCCACCGGCGGCTTCACCGACTGCGTGCTGCAGGCCGGCGCCGCCGATGTCGTCTGCGTCGATGTAGGCCGCGCTCAGCTCCACGCCCGCCTCCGCGCCGATCCGCGCGTGACCAATCTCGAAAAAATCAACGCCCGCTTCCTCGATACCGTCGAGCTCCCCCGCGCCGAGTTCGACGCCATCGTGATGGACCTCTCGTTCATCTCGCTGAAGTCCGTGCTCCCCGCTGTCTGGCCGCGGCTCCGCGTCGGCGGCACGCTCGTCGCCCTCGTGAAGCCGCAGTTCGAAGCCGGCAAGGCCGAGGTCGACAAGGGCCGCGGCGTCATCCGCGACGCCGCCGTGCAGGAGGCCACGCTTGCCGCGGTGCGCGACTTTGCCCTCGCCAACCTGCGCGACGCCACGCTGGTCGGCACCATGGATTCCCCGATCTCCGGCGCCGATGGCAACCGCGAGTTTCTTCTGTGCCTGAAGCGTGAAACCCGCCCATAGTCGCGCTCCCGCATGAAACCGATTCGCAAGCTCGCCTTCGTGGTGAACAACCAGAAGGAAGGCGCGCCCGAGCTGGCCCGCGAACTCGCCCGCCTCGCGCGCGCCGCGGGCGTCGTCTACAAGCAGACCAGCCGCTTTCCCGTGCCGCGCGGCTATCTGAAGGGCTTCGACGCCTGCTGCGTGATCGGCGGCGACGGCACACTTCTCGGCGTCGCCCGCGAATCCGCCTGCGAGCAGGTTCCCATCATCGGCGTGAATCGCGGCAGCCTCGGCTTCCTCACCACCCTCTCCGCCGACGAAGCTCGCTCCAACTTCATCGAGGTGCTCGGCGGCGCATACAAGATCGACTATCGCACCATGCTGGAGTGCTCGACCGGGCGCGGCTCCCAGGACCTCGCGCTTAACGACGTGCTGCTCAAGGACGAGGTCAACTCGCGCCTCATCCGCCTCGAGGTCTTCGCCGACGGCGAGCTCGTGACAGACTACACGTGCGACGGCCTCATCTTTTCCACGCCCACCGGCTCGACCGCGTACAATCTCTCCGCTGGCGGCCCCATCCTGCACCCGTCCGCTGGAGTGATCGCGATGACGCCGATCTGCCCGCACACGCTGAGCAACCGCTCGATCATCTTCCGCGAGGGCGTGAAGATCCGCGTCTACAACCGCTCCGAGGATTCCCGCCTGCTCGTTGCGATGGATGGCCAGCGCAATCTAAAGGTCAGCGCCCGCTCGCCCGTCGAGATCCGCGTCGCCAAGCGCCGCCTTCCTCTCGCGCAACGCCCTGGATATTCCCACTTCTCCGTCGTCCGTACGAAGCTCAAATGGAGCGGCGGCGTGATCACGCCGTAGCGTATTCTGCAGCGCAGTCTATGACTGCCGATGGCGTACGGAGGCGTTATCCCGTTCGTCGGCGGTCACAGACCGCCGCTACAGGAATCCACCTCCGAGCAGGCCCACCTCAAAAATCCATCCAACAAAAAACCCCGGCGTTTCGGCCGGGGTTCGTAAATCATAACGGGAAGGAAAGAGCCTTAGCTCTTCTTTTCCTTCTTCTTCTTTTCCTGGTCGGCCTTCTGGGCGGCCTGCTCTTCGGGGTCGAGCTTGCCGTTGTTGTTCTTGTCGTACTTCTTGAGGGCGGCCTCCTCCTGTTTCTTCTTCTTGGCGGCCTTTTCGGCGTCGTCAGCGGCGCGAAGCGCCGGGGCGGCGAACACGAAAGCGGCAGCGATCATGGTCGCGATGAGGGTAAGTTTTGAAGCAGTTTTTTTCATGAGAGCGGTTCGACATTGGTAAACTCGCAGGTGAAAAGCCAGCTAACATCACAGCAAGCTAATAACAATAAGTCGGACAGCTTCTAGCTGTTTATAGACAGCGACTTCCGAAGGCATTGTCATCAATGCCCGCTTCAGACCCGCCCTTGCAGAGCTTTCCGCCACCCTGTCCAAGCGGTGGGAGGCGATCCGGATACCGAACGCAATCCCACGCGTTTTCGGCAGCGCGATCAGCGCCTGATGCTCCACGCGGAGCCACAGTTTCTCGAGTTGCACCGGAGTTGTCGGCGGCGCGATACGACGCGCAGGGTGCAGATTGCACTCGTCCGTCGTGGCGAGGCCCCAGTTGTGCCGCAGAAACGCCGTGCCGGGCCGCAGCTTCGTGAGAAACTGCTGGATCGGCGAGCCGAGCGCGGGATTCAAGCCGGGCACCACGCCGTGAATGAAGTCGAGCGTGTGCCCGACTTTCTCCTCGAGCGCCCAACCGGTCGGAAAAACCACCGCGCCACCGCGCAGACGAAAAGCCCCGCTCTCGTCCGCAGAGAGAAATGCGAGGTCGGGTTCGAGTTTTCGTCCCAATTCGAGCAGTGTCGCGCAATCGTCTCCACCCGCGGTCGCGCTCGCGTCGATCAGCCCCCACTCCGCGGCCATCCCGGCAAATTCAGCGACCAACGGCACGCCCTCGGCCGTCACCATCGCGTACCGCGCCGGTTCCGCCGCCAGCCACCCCGCCCGCTCGCGCAGCATTTCGCCCGATGCATCGTACGGTCGAAAAAACTCGCGCGGCTCCGTCCGCCGCAACGTGAGGTGAAACCCATAGTCGCTGTTCGGAAAGAGCTCCGTAAGCGGCGGAAAGACGGCGTTCATGTCTTACAGTAAGGTCGGTTGCCCGCGCGTCGCGCCCCCGGAAAACGTGATTGCCCTGTAGCGACGGTCTATGACCGCCGACGAGCGGGATAACGCCCGCGTACGCCTTCGGCGGTCATAGACCGCCGCTACAAAAAGGCACTGCTTCGCCTGCGCGGCCTTCTCTTGCTCCTCCGTTTTCACCACCTCGACGCTTTTCCCAATCCAGGGCGGGTCAGAGACCCGCCCTACTTTTCCGGGCAACCCAACTTCGCGCAGGTCAGGCTGGTGCGCACTCACGTCGATTCGCTCCACCCCGCCCTCAGGGCCGCACCACCAGCTGTGTGCGGCTGCCCTTGGCGAAATACCGCGTGGCAAAGGCCGCGAGGTCTCCGATCGTCACCGCATCGATGCGGCCGTCGTAGTTTTTCCAGTCGTTGATCGGCTGGCCTTGCAACGCGTTGAGGCCCGCCTGCATCGCGCGCGAGGAGTTGGTCTGGAGGCTCTGGCGCCGCCCGGCCTTCAACCGCGCCTGGCAGCGCTGCAACTCCACGCTCTCGACGCCGCCCGCCTGCACGCGCGCGATCTCCGCATCGATCTCGGCCAGCACCTCTCCTTCCTTCCCCGGCTGCGTGCCGGCGAAGAAATAAAACATGCCCGCATCGAGCCCCGTGATCCGCCCCGAGCGGACGAAGTACGCCAGGCCCTTCTCTTCGCGCACGCGCTCGAAGAGCCGCGACGCCATGCCGCTGAACAACTCGTCGGCCACTTCGCCGATGAAGAAGTCCGCGCTATGCACGGTCGGCCCCGGAAAGGCCTGCACCAGCACCGCCTGCTCGCGCGGCTCGGTCTCGACGAAGTCGCCCACCGTCGCCGGCAGTGCAAAGGTACCGCGCGCCGTCGATGTCGTGGGCAGCTTGCCGCGCGGGATCCTGGCGAGGAACGCCTTTAGCTTTGGCAAGAGTTTCTTGGGGTCGAAATCGCCTGCCACGGCGAGCACTACATTCGGCCCCACACACAGCGCGCGGTGGAGCTTGGCGAGGTCGGCGGAGGTCAGAGCCTTCACCCCCGCCACGTTGCCATTGGGATCGAGCGCGAGCGGGTGCGTGCCGAAGAACTTCTCACGGGCGCGCTTTCGGGTGAGCGTTACCACATCGTCGTCGTCCTGTTGCAGGGCCGCCACTTGGGCATCGCGCTCCAGCGCGAAGGTCGCCGGCTTGAAGGCCGGAGCGAGCATCGCATCCGAGAGCACCGCCAGCGCGCGATCCACATCGGGCGGGAGCACTTCGGCTACGAGGCCCAGGCTGTTGTTACCCGAAACCGGGTAGAACGAGCCGCCGACCTCCTCGATGAATTGCGCCACCTGCGCCGCACTGCGCTTGCGCGTATCCTTGGTGAGCATCGTCGCGAGGAGAGCCGTCGCGCCGCGCTTGCCCGCCGTCTCGAAGATCGGCCCGCCCTGCAGCAGCACGCGCAGGTGAAGATTGGGGAGGCGGCGATCCTGCTGGAACAAGAGCCGCGTGCCATTGGGCAGCTTGATCTCGGAAAAGTCGGGCTGACCCGAACCCGCAGCCGATGCGGCCTGCGCCGGCGCGGCGGAGGCCACCGGATTCATCGAAACCGAGGTGAGCCGGCCCGGCGCGAGGTACTTCTTCAGCGCCACGCGCAGATCGGCGGGCTTCGTCTGGCTGACTTCCTCGAAAAAGGTGCGCGCATGGTCGAGGTCGCCCACGACCACTTCCGCCACGCCGAGGCGTGAGGCCTGGCCGCTCATCGTCTTCCGCGAGTTGATCTCGCCGACTACGAGCTGCCGCACCGCTTTTTTGAGTTGTGCGGGCGTGAAGCCGCGCGCGACGCACTTCTCCAGCGAACGCTGGATCGCGGCCGAAGCGGCCTCGCGCTTATCCGCATCGCAGGTGAACGTGATGCAGAAGAGCCCCGTAGTGCCGGGATTCCAGCTCGAGGCATCGACCGTGTGCACGAGCCCCGCTTTCTCGCGCACGTCCTGCCAGAGCACGGAGCTGTCGCCATGGCCAAGCACGGTCGCGAGCAGATCGAGCACCGGCGCGTCTTCGTGCGCGAGACCCGGGATCGGCCAGGCCAGCACGCCGCGGGTGATCTCGACATCCTCGAAGCGGTGCTCGCTGCGCGGCGCGAGTTGCGCTTGCTCAGCAGGCACGAGCACCGGCGCCAGCCGCACGCGCGGCGCGGCGCCGAAATGCTGCTCGATCGCCGCGCGCGTCGCCGCGAGATCGATATCGCCGACGACGACCACCACCAGATTGTTGGGCACGTAGCGGGAGCGATAGTAACCGTCGAGATCTTCGCGCGACACCGCGGAAAAGACATCGCGGTGCCCGATGATCGGCTGCCGGTACGGATGCTCGCGAAACGCGCTCGCAAAAAGGGTGTCCCACAGGCGGTTGTCCGGATCATCCTTCGTCATCGCGATCTCGCGCAGAATGACATCCTTTTCCTTCGCGACTTCCTCCGCCGGGAGCGTCGAGTGCAGCACTGCATCGGCGAGGATATCGAGCGCCACCGTGGTGTGCTCGCTCGGCAGATCGATGTAGTAGACGGTGCGATCGAAGGTCGTGTACGCGTTGATGTAGCCGCCGTGCGCCTGCACCGTCGCGCTGATGTCGCGGCCCGCGCGCCGCGTCGTGCCCTTGAAGAGCATGTGCTCCAGGTAGTGCGAGAGGCCGGCGCCGAGATGCGCGCCCTCGTGAATGCTGCCCGTCTTCACCCACACCTGCACGGAGGCGAGCGCCGCGGAAGTGTCGCGTTTCAGGATCACCGTGAGCCCGTTCGGCAGCACGGTGCGCTCGACCGGCTCGCGCCAAAACGTATCCAGAAGTTGGAGATCCCCGCGGGGGGCAGAGTGGGTTTTTACCATGGAAAAGAAGGATCATACGGCGGTGCGCGACCGCCGACAAGGAAGCGCTGGCGCAAAAGCGCCGTCGCTCCGCTCAGGCCGTGCCGAAGGCGCCCTCGGCCGGCGTGCCGCGCACGCGCCGCGTGGGTTGAAACGGCTTCACGAACGCGTCTTCGAAATCGAAGATATCCGAGAAGTCCTCGCGCTGGTCGTTCTCGGTTTTCGAGAACACATTATACTCGATCAGATTGAAAACGATGTCGCCGAAATCGCGGCAGCGCTTGATGCCCCACGCATTGAGCACCGTCTTCGCGAGCGGGCCGTATTGGTCGAGCGCATACACGCGCAAGCCTTCGAGCAGCTCGGGCCCCGAGACGTGGCGCGATTTCTCGGCGCGACCCACGTCCTTTTTCCGCAGTTCCTTCACGGTATGATCCAGTCCGAGACGGACGAAGTCATACGCTTTGCGGTCAAAACGGGGATCTTCCTTGCAGATAAGCGCGACGATTTCGCTGAAATCTGGGTTTTGCATGAGTGAGCGGCGGAGATTGGCACACGCTACCCCACCGCGCAACCCCTCGTCTACTACGCATAGCGTATGCGTGTTATTGCGAATGACTATTATCTGGAGATTTCCCTATCAATTGTCAAAATGCTGTTAACAAATTAAATGATCGCCTCGACGCAGACCAATCATCCCTTGTCCGGCAACCTCACGACGAGCCACGCAAAAGCTCCGACTCCGGTTGACCTCGCCACCGCGAAGCTGAAGTCCGCCGGTCTGCGCATCACGCAGCCCCGCTTGGCGATCCTCGCCGCGCTGAGCAAACGCGCTCAGCCCACGAGCATCGAGCAGCTCCACGAAGACGTGGGCGGCGAGAACTGCGATCTGGTCACCGTTTACCGCTGCATGGCGGCCTTCGAAGACATCGGCCTCGTGCGCCGCACGTTCTTCCACAACGGCACCGCCCTTTACGAGATTAACCTCGGCCAGCCAACGCGTTACCACGTCGTCTGCAAGTCGACGAACCGCGTCCAGGAGCTCGATGCCGAGACCTCCGACGAACTTCGCCGGGCGATCGAGACCGTGCAGGACAAGCTCCGCACCCGTGGCTTCGCCAACGTCGGCCACATTGTTGAATTTTTTGGAGTCGCTCCGCAAAACGCGCGGGCAGCAGCGCCGGCCATGCCGGCGGTGCGGTAACCGGCCCCAAGGCTTGTCAGGTCCAGCGAAA
>JAZKEV010000180.1:0-3123 GCA_040386765.1 Verrucomicrobiota bacterium
GAAATAGAGGAGGATTCGCCGCCGGCGGATCCCACTGCGAGAAGTCTATCTTCAGATACTCCCTCAGCTGCTCCTCCGTCATCCACGGCTTGGGCTCGCCGCCCTCCGCGTTCTGCCCCGCACCCTTCGCCCCTCGCTGTCCACCCGCCGCGTTCGCCACGCGCTCCGTCCGCGCCGCGGCCGCCTGTTCCCGCAACGCCACCCGCTGCTTGTCCAGCGCCAGCTTCTCCCGCGCCAGCGCCATGCGCTCGGCCATCCACACCAAGCCCAGTAACCGCTCCGCCTTCCGCACCTCCGGCTCCGGCTGGCTCAGCGCCGCCCACGCCTGCATCCGCGCCAGCTTCAACGTCGCCTCTTCAAACCTCCCCTCCTGCCCCTCCGGTAGCTCCAACCCCAACTCCCCAAGCGCCTCCTCTCGATAACGCCGCGGCAGCACATGCCGCCGCCAGAAGCATCCCACCGCACTCTTCCCCACCCTCACTCCAAATTCACCCCGCACGAGCCCCACCACCTCCGTGTAAGTCCGATTCTCCTCATCCAGCCACACGAGCAACCGCTTCTTCTGCTCCACTTTCAACCACTCCAATTTCGCATCCCCCCGCACCTTTCGTTCGGTAGTCATAATGACCCCAGTATCCCACATCCGCCCCGCTCTGAAAACCCGTCCATTCCGTCCATACCGTCCATTCCCGAAAAATCTTCTGCTCGAGCCTGTCTAAAGCGTGTTTTCAAAGGGTTCTTCATTCTGAGTGCGGCGAAGAATCCGTTTGCGAAGGCGGTTTGGTGGCCCGCCGCGTGAGCGGCGGGATCAGGAGCCCCGCTCGCGAGGTAGGCTGCCCGCTTGCGGGCGCTCGTCCGTTTACTCACTCACCCGCGCCCGTCAGCGGGCCGTCCACTACTTATTTCGCGCCTGTCTCGGTATTTTGAAAACCCACCTCAAACCGCGCCTCCCGGCTATTTTCGAGCCTCGTCCGGCCGCGAGCCCGGCTGCGCCAAAAATAACAGGATATGCACGAAGCAGTCGGCGGCTCTCGCCCCATCCTGGCCCGCATCTCCGGTCGGGAAATTCTTCATCCAGTGGTCCAGGATTTTCATGCCCTCCGCCTGATAGCCGCCCGCGATGAGCAGCATCCCGAGCGTGAAGCCACGCTTGGGATCTTTGCCGAGCGCGAAGTGCTTCGGCGTACCGGCCGTGCGTCGCCCGGACGCTTCGCCCGTATTCGGATCGGTCATCGGCGCGATCTGCTCGCGCGCAAATCCAAAGGCCTTTTCCAAGGCCGCATCCAGCGCGGGCCGCCGCACCTCCGGCGCAAAGTGCCGCAGCCGCGTGAGCGCATCGGCCGTCAGCATGAAATAGCCGAGGATGTCTTTCCCCTTCGGATCGGTATCCTTCAAGCCATAGTGCCAGAAACCATCCGCCTGCTGTTTCGGCACGATCTGGCCATAGACGCAGCGCTCGACCTTCGCCTGCAAGCGGGTCGCGAGCTCATCGTCGATCCCCCGCACGCAATGCGCGAGCACGCCGGCGGCGAGCGCCATGCCTGCATTCTTGTTGATCGCCCCGGGCTTGGTCAGCGGCGTCTTGGGTTCGCCCGATTCGATATCGATCGTGTTGGCCCACCACCCCTGCTCGTTCCAGGGAAACCGCTCCGCGACCGCCGCAAGATAGCGCAGGTCAGCCTCCCGCCCGCCCCGCCGCTGCAGGATGTAGGCCGCCGCCGACGTGTACCACCCGAATGCCGGCGGGCCACCGCCGTCGATGGCCTCCCCGTCCGTCGTTTCCTTTTCCTTGATGTAAAGCACACCATGTTTCGTGGCCCGCATGTCCGCCACGATTCGATCCGCCAGCATCCACGCTGCGGCCCGATACTTCTCGTTTCCGGTGAGCTCGTATCCCAACTGGAACGCCAAAGCAGTCATCCCGTCGCCCGACTTCCCCTTCAGCCGGCTCACCGTCCCATCCGCCTTCAGCAACCGGTCGAAGTGCCGGACAGTGGTAGCTAG
Organism: Verrucomicrobiota bacterium; assembly: GCA_040386765.1. Classification (GTDB taxonomy): domain Bacteria; phylum Verrucomicrobiota; class Verrucomicrobiia; order Opitutales; family Opitutaceae; genus ER46. The sequence continues at coordinate 2,005 of JAZKEV010000180.1, forward strand.
GAGCCGGGATCGAAAAGCGGCGAGGTCGGCCTCCGCAACCACGGGGTCCGCCGGCCGAACCGAGACAGCCGACGGCAGCGGCTCCGTCGCGTCACGTTCTGCTGCGGCCGAAGAAACCGGCGACGGGGCGCGCATGGCCTGGGCCATGTTGAGAACATCGTCTTTGAAGAGCGCTCCGTGCACCAGCTTTCCCAGATGTAGGGTAGCTTTCATCCCAGCGTATCCCAATGCTCCGGCGAAAGCGTGAGCGTCGGGCGCTCTTTACCTGCGAAACTCGCGGCGTGCGCGCCGGAGACGCAGAGGAGGAGGAAGAGAATACGATTCACGATGCCTTCGCCGCGGCCTTTAGTAAGGCTTGCGCGAGAGCTACAGCCTCCTCGCTTGTAAGCTCGACCGGATCACCAGCCTTGGTAACTGCCTTAACCATCACCGAAGACCGATCTTCGCACCAGCAATAGGCATCTCCGTCAGCAACAGTGAATACCTCGTTCATGATTGGTAAGGCGTGAGAAGCCAGCTCTTCGGCCCGAACATGAGCCGATTCCTAAAGACCGCGAGCCCTATCATGCCGCCGCGGGAAGGCCCTTTGCGCTTTGCGCCAACTCCAACGGCCCCACTCTGGCGGATATCGGTTTGGTGGTGTGCTTGTCATACCCATTCGCTGTAGCAGCGTCGCAATGCGAATAACTTGTAGAGTAGTGTTCATTTGAACACTTGACCTCGCCCGCCACCGGGTTTCTCTGCCGGTCATGGACTCCGAAACCTTCCTCCAAAAAGCGGAGCGCCTTCGAGCCGTGCTCGACCGCCTCTCCGATTCCCCACCGCTGCCGCCCGACGAAGCCACCGCCCGCGAAACCATCGCCATCGCCGTCTGGCTCCACGATGAGTTCGGCCCGTCTACTCCCGAGGACTTGCCCCTGTCCGTATGAACCCCGCCCTCGCCTTCGGCCAACCAGAGCCGCGCCGCCCCGTGGTGGTGCGCCGGCCCAAACGTAAGGAACCGGAGGGGCCGGAACTTAATTTCGGCGAACCCATGGACGCTCTCTGTCCGCGATTGCTGACCCGGTCACCACGTGCGGACGGAATTCCGCGGCAACCCAATCTGCCGCGCGAATGAAC
>JAZKEV010000181.1:0-7969 GCA_040386765.1 Verrucomicrobiota bacterium
CGAAGTTCATGCTCCAGGAGACGATCGGCGCCGCGCCCGGCGACGACCTCTGGGAAGACGGCCGCCCCATCTGGCGCTGGAATACATCCCTGCGCTGGCGCAGCGGCAACTGGTCCGCCGGGTGGTTCACGAGCTACTACGGTTCCTTCGTCGACAGCGGCGCGGCCACGACGGCCGCAATCTACGAGTACCTCGGCCGCCCGGAGTACATCGACAACTCCACGACCACCAATGCCGGCGCAACCCGCTACCTCCTGCGCGTCGAGCCCGTCATTTCGCACAATGTGAACTTCGGCTACCGTTTCGATCGCCGCCACAAGTTTGCCCTCCTCCGCAGCAGTTCCGTCCGCTGGGGCGTAAACAACCTCCTCAACACCGAACCGCCCATCGCCGACGGCACCTACGGATATCAGTCGGGCACCTACAATCCGCGCGGCCGCCAGTTCTGGCTCGAGTTGGCGAAGAGCTGGTAACGTAAGGGCTCTGTACCGCCCAATTCTTATTGGCCGCAAAAAGGCGCAAAAAATCCAACGCTACACTGCACACGTGCGTGGGCCTATAGGCCCGCGGAAGATTTGCGCCGCGCCGTTCATTCCTGTGCCTTTTTGCGCCCAATCCTCCGGCTAAAATTATCTCCGGTTCGAATACCCCACCCCATGCTCCATTCTCTCCGCCTCCGCTTTCTTGCTTTCACCTTTGTAGCGCTCGCCGCTGCCGTTTCCGCCGCTACTTTTCCCGGCAAGACGTGGGAAGTCGCCGCCACGCCCGAGTCCCACGGCTTCTCCGCCGCCAAGCTCACCGCCGCGCGTGAGTTCTCAGCCACACTGAAGACCTCCGCGGTCATGTTGGTGCACGACGGCGTGGTCGTCTCGCAATGGGGCGACGTCGACAAGAAGTTCAACACGCACTCCATCCGAAAAAGCTTCCTCGCCACGCTCTATGGCAAGCCGGTGCGCGAGGGCAAAATCGATCTCGAGGCCACGCTCGCCAAGCTCGGCCTCGACGACGTGCCGCCACTGACCGACGAGGAAAAGCAGGCCACGGTGCGCGATTGCCTCAAGGCGCGCTCCGGCATCTACCACCCCGCGCTCTACGAATCGACCGGGATGAAGAAGCTGAAGCCCGAGCGCCACACTCAGCGCGCCGGCACGCACTGGTACTACAACAACTACGACTTCAACATCACCGGCGCGATCTACGAGAAGGCGACCGGCCGGAAGATCTTCGAAGCCATCCAGGAGGATATCGCCGGCCCCATCGGCATGGAGGACTACTCCCCGGCAGATGGCCAGTACGTCACCGGTGAGGAGTCGATCTACCCCGCCTACCCCTTCCGGGTCACGGCTCGCGACCTCGCGCGCTTCGGCGTGCTCATGATGAACCGCGGTAATTGGAACGGCCGGCAGCTCGTCGACGCCGCCTGGATCGACGAGAGCACGCGCTACCACTCCGATGCGACGTTGTATTCAACATCTGGTTACGGCTACATGTGGTGGGTGGCGCGCGATTTCAACAAGTTCCCCCACCTCCCCCACGCCAGGCTCCCCGAGGGCAGTTACTCCGCCCGCGGCGCTGGCGGCCACCACGTCATCATCATCCCCGACTACAAGCTCGTGATCGTCCACCGCGTGAACACCGACACCGGCGTCCGCGACGAAGTCAGCTCCGCCAACGTCGGCCGCCTCGTGAAGATGCTCCTCGAGGCGCGCACGGGCGCGCAGTAGCGCGATTATCCTGTAGCGGCGGTCTATGACCGCCGATTGCGTACGAGGGCGCTATCCGCTTCGGTCGGCGGTCATAGACCGCCGCTACAAAAATGCTGCCATGGATTCTTTGCCCGCTCAGAATGACAAAGGTGATCGGCAGTTGTCAGGTCCCTCCCTCCGCCACTCACTGCGGCCACCGTTCTCGCTCTTCGCCGATCAGGCGAAGCCGTTGTCGCTCCGACGCCTCTCTCTCTTCCGAAAAGATTAGCGCAGATTAGCGTTCCACCTGTCTTCTTCCCCAGCGTAGTCGTACGTCACAGCCCAAGCGCCTTCGCCGCCGTGCTGAAATTATCCGGCAACCGGTAGATCCGCCACGCCCGCTTCGAGAGCGCTGCCAGGTAGCGCCCTGAGGCGCTCACCCGCACCGCGTCGAAGCCGGTGAGGGTCGTGCGGCCCAGAAACTTTCCAGAAGGGAAATCGAAGACGAGTTGAGGCGTAATCAGCTTGTTCTGCGGGCCGGCAATGTCCCAACCCGTGCTGATGCGCCACGCGCCGGTGTTGAATGGCCGCTTTTCACCCGTGGTAAGGTTCACCACCGAGAGCGGCCCGTTGAGCTGCGCCAACACCGCGTAGGGCTGCGGTTTGGCGATGACCTTCCATTCGACCTTCAATTCCTTCGTGTAGGCGGAAATGATGCGAGGCTCGGGCTTGCCCGTGCTCCACTTCCACATCGTCAACGTGCCCTCCTGCGAACCGGTCACGAGCCATTCGTCCGAAAGAAACGCCGCGTCCAGCCGGTCACGATCCGTTGCCGGCCGATGGAGGCGCTTTATCTCTTTGCCCGTTTTCCGATCGTAGGCAACGAGGCTGGTATCGTCGGAGACGAGCAGTGACCGGCCGTCGGGGTGAAAATCGACATCGATAAACCCGGTGGTATTTCGCAGATCCCATTCCACCTTGCCGGTCTTCAGGTTGATGACCGCCATCCGGCCATTCTTGCCGGCGGTCGCGAGCAACTCCTCGTCGGGCGAGAGGGAGATGGAGTTCACCGCCGCGAGCGGGCCCACGCGATAGGTCGCCTCGAGCTTGCCGGTGGCCACATCCCACAGCTTCACCGTCTGCAAAAAATCGAGCGTGAGCAGCGTCTTGTCCCCATGGATGAAGCGGGCATCGGCGAGCGGCGTATCGTGCGCGTTGGCCGCCTGCTCGGAAACCATGGGGAATTCGAAGACGCTCTGCTCCGGCTCCAACGAGATCTGCGCCTGGCTTTCGGCCACGCAACACGCCGCCGCGATAGTGAGGGGTTTGAGGTAACGCTGAAGCCACATGCGGGAGAACATGCCGGTGTCGAGTTCCTGCGCGCAAGAGCAGGGACCGAAAACGATTAGCATCAACTCGCTCAGAGAGCGTCTAACAAGCCCTTCGATCCACTTCGTCTGTCATTCTGAGCGTAGCGAAGAATCCATGGTGACGAGTGAGGATGGACGCGTGGATTCTTCGCTACGCTCAGAATGACAACCTTTTTAGACGCCCTCTGAGGAGCGACCGCGGATGGATAGAAAGTCATCCGTCCATGCTTCGTAGTCTTTCGTACGTAAACGCACGGTGGATGACGCGCTTGGAAAGGACCTTCGCGCCTCGTCCCTGCTCTTCCGAGCCGGGCTACTTCCTCCCGCAGCCCGCTTCGGAAGAAGCGGGCTGCCCCTCGTTACGGCGCGCGCGACAGCGTCGCGACGTTTTGCTTCAGCCACGCAATCGTCGTATCGGAGAAATCGGTAAAGAGTCCATCGACGCGCGCCTGCCCGAAGAGCGCCGCGTGCAGCGCATCCGTGGACGGGCAATTCTTCGGCAGTTCGTCGCGCCGCATCGTGTACGGATGGACCTGAAGCTTGGCGGCGTGCGCCAGCGTGACGAGGTCGGTAAACTTGGGCGCACCACCGCCGGCGGGCCAGGAAACGATGCGGCTGATCGGCGGCCCGAGGCCATCGACGAGCGCGGCGAGTTCTTTGATGCCTTCGGGTTTGCAGAGCGCGTTGTGATCGACGCCGTCGTCTCCTTTCGCACCGCCCGCGAGCAGCATGATGAGCCGGCCTTTCCACCCGAGTTCGTTGCGCAGGCGGCGAATCTCCGTCAGCTCGAAACACTGCAGGAAACAAAGGTCGGCCTTCGTCGCATAGCCGTAGCGCGCGAGGATTGGCAGCACCACGCGGCTGAGATCGACGCCGTTTTCGCGGTGCCACGTCGGCTGCTTCAGCTCGGGATAGATGCCCGCCACGCGGCCCGTGCTGCGATTGAGCCCATGAATGAGCTGCAGTTCCTCCTCCAGCGTCGAAATCTGATACGTGGACGGCGATTCCTTCGAGGGATAGCGCTTCGGAAAGACCGGCGCGCCCGTCTTCGCATTGAACCGCTCGCTCACGCGCAGCTGCTTCAGCTCGGCGACGGTGAAATCGAGCGCGTAGTAGCGCCCGTCGGCGCGCTTCCGCTCCGGGAAACGCTTCGCTACATCCGTCGTCGTATCGATGTGGACGTCGTGCAGCACCACGGGCACGCCATCTTTCGAGAGCACCAGATCCTGCTCAATGAAATCGGCGCCGAGCGCGTGCGCGTACGCCTTGGCCTCGAGCGTGTGCTCCGGCAGGTAGCCGCTGGCGCCGCGATGAGCGAGGACGAGCGGCTTCGCGCTTTGCGCGAGTGCGGCGCTTGTGCCCAACACAGCGAGCAGACCCGCCACCGCTGTCATCCTGAGTGCGCCAAGGAGCCCACGGGCACTAACGCAGAGTGATCTTACACCGCGCACGTTCTTCGCTGCATCCCGAATGACAGAACCAGTTTTCATAAAGGGAATATCGGCGCGTTGCGCTATCCGTTCGCCGACGCGCTGCTGGTCGCCCGGTGGCCCAGCGTCATGGCACTGAAGATCATCGTGAGCACACAGCACACGATCATCGTGCCAAACACGCCGCCCCAGCCCCACTTCTCCGCGATCCAGCCCACGCCCGCGCCCGAGGGGGCCGAGCCCAGGAAATAGCCGAAGAGCCCGGTGAAGCCCGCCGCGGTGCCCGCAGCCTTCTTGGGCACGAGATCGAGGGCATGGAGGCCTATCATCATGATCGGGCCGTAAACGAAAAATCCGATGGCGATCAGCGACGCGATGTCGATCCACAGCGGCCCGTGGCGGTTCATGCCATAGACCGCCAGTCCCACGAGCGTGAGCGCCATGAAAAGAATCGTCGCCGGAGCGCGGCGCGCCTTGAAGAGCTTGTCCGAGAGATAGCCGCACAAGATCGTGCCGGGGATGCCCGCCAGCTCGAAGGCGGTCCAGGCGAGCCCGGATTCCTTGAAGTTGAAGCCCTTCGCGGTCTGCAAGTACGTGGGAATCCAGTTCACCACCCCGTAGCGCACGAAATAGACGAACGCATTCGCGATCGCGATGGCCCAGAGAAATTTATTGTTCAGCACGTACCGGAGAAAAATCTCCTTGAAGGTAAACGTGCGCTCGTGCTCCGCCGAGTAGTTGGGCGGATAGTCGTTCTTGTATTTCTCGACCGGCGGCAGCCCGCAACTCTGCGGCGTGTCGCGCACCAGAACGGCGATCACCACCGCGATCACGAGCGCGAGCGCCGCATTGGCGTAGAAGGTCGCGTGCCAGTCGTTGAAGTAGGCCACCGCATTGATCGCGATGTAGGCGATGAGTGCGCCGCCGACGTTGTGCGCGACATTCCAGAAGGCCACGACCTTGCCGCGCTCCTTCGTGCTCCACCAGTGCACCATCGTCTTGCCGCAGGGCGGCCAGCCCATGCCGTTGAACCAGCCGTTGGCCGCCTGCAGCGCCACGATCAGGAACAGAGAATTGTAGATCGCCGGCACGAGGCCGAAAGCCAGCGTCACAGCGCTCGTGAGGAGCAGCCCGAGCGCCATGAACCAGCGCGGATTGCTGCGATCCGACACCGAGCCCATCACGAACTTGGAAACTCCGTAGGCCGTCAGCAGTCCCGTCATTCCCCAGCCGAGCTGCGTTTTCGTGTACTCCGGGTGAGCCTTCAAAATCGCTGGCATCGCCAGCGAGTAGTTGTTCCGGACGAGGTAAAAGGCTGCGTAGCCGATAAAAATCCCCGTGAACACCTGCCAGCGTAACCGGCGATATTCCGGGTCGACCGTATCGGAAGGCAGAGGTGTGGCGGCGGGGGCGGGCTTGAACAGGGAAATCACGAGGTAGTTTTTAGCCCGCCGCTTATATGGCGGGACCTTTCAGACAGAGGGAGCCGACCAAGGCTCCGCGTTTAGCGCAGGGCCACGAGGGAACCCTCGCTCAGAGCTTCAGCTGCTCACGGAGCCAGCCGGGGCGATCCGTCGTGATGCTCGCGACGCCAAAACCCATCCAGCGCTTCGCGATCTCCACGTCGTTGACCGTCCAGACGTGCAGTTGCAGCCCGGCATCCTTGATCTTCTTCACGTCCGAGTCCGTGAGCGGCCAGGTGTGCTGCAGGTCGAGGCCGGTGAGCTTCGCCGCTTTGCACTTCTGAATCATCTCGTCGACTGTGGGCGTCGGCTTCGCATTCGGATTCTTTTTCGCATTAGGCGCGGGGTGGCCCACGAGCCAGAGCGTAGGCAGATTCGGCATCTGCTTCCGCACTTCTTCCAGCGCATCATACTGGAAACTGATGATCGTGATATTCTTTTCCGAAGCCTTCAGCTTGGTCAGCACGCGCTTGAGTTCCGACACGATCTCCGGGCCGACCTTGATCTCGACCAGGATGCGCTTCCCTTTCGGGGTCGACTCGATCTGCTCCTCGAGGAGCGGGATCTTCTCACCCTTGTACTTCGGGTCTTTCCAGCTGCCGGCATCGAGCTCGCGCGACTCCGCCTGCGTCATCTCCGCCACGGCCACATCGCGGCCGCCCGTGCGCTTCGCGGTCTTGTCGTGATGGACGATAATCTTGCCGTCCTTGCCTAGGTAGATGTCGGTCTCGACCGCGTCGGCCTTTTCCTTCCAGGCCAGATTGGTCGCCGCCATCGTATTTTCCGGCGCCTCGAACGACGCGCCGCGGTGAGCGACGATCTCGACGGCGTGAACAGGCGCGAAGACCACCAGGGCGGCGATCGCGAGGGGAAGAATGCGGAGGGTCATAGAGGTGGAAAAAAATTAGGGCGGGTAATTAACCCGCCCTGTTTCTCAGAATCGCTTGGAAACTTCCATCGTGAACTGACGGCCCCGCACGTTAAACGTGCCGGGCTGGTAGCCGTACTGCTCGTCCACCAGCGCCGGGTCGGTGTCGAAGACGTTGTTAATGCCGCCGCGCACCGTCACGCCCTTGAGCCAGGGGTTGGCGTTGCGGTCAAAGCGGTACGAAACCCACGCGTTGTGATTGATCTGGGGATCGACGCGCAGGAGGTAGCGGGTGACGCCGTTGTCGTTGAAGACCTGGATGTACTCCGGGCGGCCCAGCACGCGGTAGATCTGCTCCGTGGTCGCCGCCGACGTATCGACGAACGAGCCGAAGTAGCTCGCGAACCAGCCGGCCGAAACCGGGCCCTGCCGCCACGAGACGGAGGCATTGGCGCGCCACGAGGTGCGGCCGTTGCGGCCGAGCTCGTCGAGGATCGGCGAGACTTCGTCGGCCTTCGACTCGCGCTTCACGTAGTGCGTCGCATCGCCGTTGAAGGTGAAGGTGCCGAAGCGGGTCTTGGGCGTCTTGTACTGCACACCGAACTCGTAGCCTTGGATGTCGCGGCCACTGAGGTTCAGGTAGTCGTCGACGACATGGATGATCTCGCCGACCGGAGCGCGCGGCAGAGCCTGACCGGCGGCCGTGGCATTGTAGGCGGCGAAGGCGTCACGGTCGGCCTGCGAAACCGGCTTGCGCACGACCTTGCTGGAGCCGCGGTAGCTGTCGGTGCCCGAACCGAGGTCGATCTGGTTGATCGGGGTGCCCTTCGCGCGCTCGGCCTGCATGGCGATATCGAGGATGATCTCGTCGCGGTCGATCGCGGCGGCGGCGCCGATGTTCTCGATGACCTTGTTCTGATTCAGATTGAAGTAGTCGAAGGTGAACGAGAGGCCCTTGATCTTCGGCACTTCGAGCACGAAGCCCGCGAGCCACGTCGAGGCCTCTTCGGGCTGCAGGTTCTGATTGCCCTGGCGAAGCGTGCTGCGTTGCGCGGTGCCATCGGACGCCAGCGCGGTTACCTCAAAGCGTTACGGATCGTCCGCCGCGATCTGGCGGCGCAGCGGCGTGATGTTGGTCTGCACCAGATTGGGC
>JAZKEV010000181.1:7979-11256 GCA_040386765.1 Verrucomicrobiota bacterium
GGCGGCGGAGGCGCGGAGCTTCAGCCATGGCGTCGGCTTCCAGATGAGACTGGCCTTGGGCTTGGTCGTCTGACCGTGGATCGAGAAGTGCTCGAAACGGCCTGCCAGCGTGAGCTCGAGCGCCTCGAAGAGCGGGGCGCGATTCTCACGCGAAACGAAGGGCAGCGCCGTCTCGAGGTAAGCGGCATAAATCGTCTGGTTGGCGTCGATCGGGACGTTCGAGCTGAGCGCCAGGAAGTCGTTGTCGCCTTCGCGCAGCAGCGGGAATTCCGCGGCGGAACCCGGAGGGTTCACGCCCACGTAGGTCATGCGCTTGTCCGAATAGGTCTCGTAGCGCAGCTCGACGCCGCTCGCGACACCGATGGGGCCGCCCGTGAAGAAGCGGCCGATCTGACCGTTTACCTTGGCATCCCAGATGAAAAGGTTCGTGCGGCCCATGCGATCTTCGTCGCCGTACAAGGGATCGACGACCGAGGTCGGATTCTCGAACGGACGGTCGACAGTGATCTGGTTGTTCACGATGCGGAACGTGACCGGGAAGGGATTGAACGCCGTCGCGTCGGTGCGATTCAGCGCCTGGCGCAGCTTCGACTCGCGCACTTGGAAGTGTTCGAATTCGTGCGATTGCGCACCCGAGGCCGTCAGGGCCGACTCCCACTCCCACGTGCTGCCGAGCTTGCCGCGGAGGCCGCCGAGCAGGCGCCACGCATAGCTGGTGACTTCCGTCTCGCGGGGCTTGAAGCCGGAGGGCGTATCCGCGTTCTGGCCGGGCGAGATGCCCGTCCACAGCGATACGTCAGCCGGCGTGCCGACGAGGCGCTGGGTGCCATCGGCATTGGGCGCGCCCGTCGGGTGATAGAAGCGCACGCCGAAGGGATTGTAGGGATTGGCCGCCGGCAGGTAAATGCCCTGGTCGTCCGTGTTCTTGAAGTTCACCGGCTCTCGGCTCGTGCGGCTGTAGGCGCGGTAGAAGAGCAGATCGCCGAAGAAATTGATGTTATCGTTGATCGGCGTGTCGACGAAGGTCGCGAACTGGATGCGATCCGTCGCTGGCAGGAGCATCTTCCACTTGTTCCAGTTGGAGAAGGTCGCGTTGTCGGCGTTGTCGATATTGGCCGAAGGCGCAGCCGTCCGGAAAGCGAGGCCCGTCGGCGTCGGCACCAGATAGAACATACCATCCGCCGCCATCGTCGCCACACCCGTCGGCACCGTGCCGGTCGCGACGATGCCCGTGTTATTGGCCGGGCGCGAGCCCGTGAAGGTAAGAAAGTCCGGCTGGATATTGCCCCGCTGCCACTGCCCCCACTGATTGACCGCGTTGGTATTGCGGAAATCGTTGTCGCGCGCAATGGCCGCGCCGTTCGAGGGATCGGTCAGCGGCAGGCCATTCCACGGCGCGGGGAGCGCGCGGCTCTGGCGCAGGTCGGCGTGCTTTGCCCAGTCGCGATCGTGCGCGGCGAGCGCATCGCGGTGGAAATAGTCGAACGACATCGAGATGTGGGTTTTGCCCTTCTTGAAGCCTTCGAAGATCGTTGCGTTAAACTCGTTCGCGCCCCCGTGCTGCGTCACCGAACCCTTGAGCGTGAGACCGCGGCCGACGTAGGTGCGGGAGACCAGATTGTTGATCACGCCTGCCGCGGCGTCGGCTCCGTAGATGGCCGAGGCGCCGTCGCGGAGGATTTCCACGCGGTCCACCATCGCGCGCGGGATGGTGTTGATATTCACCGCGAGCGACGGCACGCCGTTTTCCGCCATCGAGACCGGGTGCGGCGCCATGCGGCGGCCATTGAGCAGCGTCAGCGTGCTGCCGGAGCCGATGCCGCGGAGGTCGACCGATGCGACGTCGCCGCGCGCAAGCTGCGGACCGTTGTTGAGCTCATTGATCGCGGACGGCTCAGCGGCGCCAATCGTCTCGAAAAGTTCCGCCATCGTGGAGGCGCCACGCGCATCCAGCTCACTCTTGTCGATCACCGTGACAGGCAGAGCCGTCTCCGCATCGATGCGACGGATGTTCGAGCCGGTAACGGTGAATACTTCCAGCTTCACGGGTTCGCCATCGGTGGCAGCCGAAGCCGGCTGCGAAGTGGTGCTCTGCGCCAAGGCCGTCGCTGCTAACGCAGCCGCGGCCAGCGCCCATAGGGGATTCGGGTTTCTCATGGTGGTAGGGTCGTAAAAACGGGTGCGGGGTTAAGCGCATTTCTGCGAGTAAAAAGTTTATGCGACTAAATATTTGCATGATTTTCTTCCATTCGTCACACATTCGTGACGCCCTTCCCTTTCGCTCTCTTTACTCCAACCGCGATTTCTCATGCCGAAAAAAGTCACCTACCCCGATGATGTCCTGCGCATGGCGGCCACGCTCTACTATGTCGATGGCCTTGGCCAAACGGAAGTGGCCGATTTTGTGCACGTCTCGCAGACAAAGATTTCCCGCCTCCTCGCCGCCGCGCTCGACCGCGGCATCGTGCGCATCACCGTCGAGCAGTACACCGCGCGCAACGAGAAGCTCGAGCAGCAGCTGTGCGCGGAGTTTGGGCTGAAGGCCGCCGCCGTCATCAAGACCGCGAAGAGCGCCAATACCGAGGCGGCGCGCCAGACCGTCGGTCATTTCGGGGCCCAGTTCGTCTCCTCTCTCCTGCCCCATGGCGGCGTGGTCGCGCTTGGTGGCGGGCGCAGCGTGGCCGATGTGGTCCGCCGTTTTCGCCGCGGCGACTTGAAGCGGCTCACGCTCGTCCAGGCGATGGGAAGTATCGAGGCCAACATCTCGTCGGTCGATGCGATCGAGCTCGGTCGTTTCGTCGTGGCGTTGTGGGGCGGTGAATTTCTCACGCTTAGCACCCCGGCCTTCGTACCCGACAAGAAGACCCGCGATTTCTTCCTCGCCTCCGACCAGATCCAGTCGGTTTGGCAGCGCCTCCGTAAAGCCGATGCGGCGCTGGTAGGCGTCGGCCCGTTTGAGCAATCGGTGTATATCGAGCGTGGTGTGCTCGGAGCCAGCGATGTGGCCCAACTGCGCGCGGCTGGTGCGGTCGGGGAGATCTGCGGCCGCTTTTTCGATGCGAAGGGCCGCGAGTGTCAATCGCCGTGGAGGAATCGCGCGATCAGCGTCGAGCTCGACCAATTGCGCAAGATTCCACAGGTGATCGGTGTGGCCGCCGGCCCCGAACGCGCCGCCGCGACAGCCGGCGCCTTGCGTGGCGGTCTCCTGAAAACGCTGCTGATCGACGAAAGCGGTGCGCAGGCGCTCCTGATGCGCTGAGGCGGTCGTTGAGGAAAG
>JAZKEV010000182.1:0-2758 GCA_040386765.1 Verrucomicrobiota bacterium
GAAGAATCCACGCGTGCGAAGGCCGCAGCGTGTTCGCAACCGTGGATTCTTCGCCGCGCTCAGAATGACAGAGATGGGATGTCGCTCTATTTTGAAAACAGCCCCTAACCTTTTTGCTTTTGCGGTGGCGCGGGACGGCTAGCTTCGGGGCATGACGATCCAGGCGCTGGGCGATTCGGCGATCACGATCTCGCTGGGCGAGCGCGTGGATGAAGCCATCGCAGCCCGGGCGCGGGCGATAGCGGCTGAGATCGAGCGGCATCGACCGGGAGGAGTGGTCGATGTGGTCAGCGCGTTTGCGAGCGTCGCGGTCTTTTACGAGCGGATGCATTCGCGGGAGTTTGCCGAGCTGAAGCAGGAAATCGCCGCTCTGGCCGCGCGAGCGGACGAGGCGACGGTCGCGGTGGCGGCGCGGCGAGTGGAGATTCCAGTGTGTTATGGCGGCGAGTTCGGGCCCGATCTGGGCGACGTGGCCCGCCACACGGGGCTGACGGCAGCGGAGATCATCGCGCGGCATGCGGGAGGGGATTATCTGGTGCATGCGATCGGGTTTGCGCCGGGGTTTCCCTACCTCGGAGGTTTGCCGGCGGAGCTGGCGACGCCGCGGCGCGCCACGCCGCGACCCGCGGTGCCGGCGGGCTCGGTGGGAATCGGCGGGGCGCAGACGGGCGTGTATCCTTTTACGACGCCGGGCGGCTGGAATGTCATCGGGCGAACGCCTCGCGCGCTCTTCGACGCGGGGCGCGTGGAGCCGGCGCTGCTGAAAGCGGGCGACCGCGTGTCGTTCGTACCGCTCGCGGAGGCGGAGTTTGCCGCGGTTGCGGCCAAAGAAGTAGAAGCGCGCGCGGCCGACGTGGCTACGGCGATGGCTGCGGCGGGTAGTGGATCGGCGCATGCGACGGTCGGGATGGAAGTCCTCCGGGCCGGGATGCTGACGACGGTGCAGGACACCGGACGGGTGGGGCACCGCGCGCGCGGCGTGCCGCTGAGCGGGGCGGCGGATGCGTTTGCGCTGCGCGTAGCCAATTCCGTCCTGGGCAATGCGGAGCAGGCCGCCGGGCTCGAATTCACCTTGGTTGGGCCTGAAGTGCGTTTTGGCCGCGATACGCTCGTGGCGCTAGCCGGGGCGGATTTCGGCTTGCCGCGCGGCCGGCCGCTGCGGGTGCGCGCGGGCGACATTCTGAAGCTCGGCGCGGCAAAGAGTGGCTGCCGGGGTTACCTCGCCATCGCCGGCGGGATCGAAGTGGCACCCATGCTGGGCAGCCGGAGCACGTATCTTCGGGCCAGGCTGGGCGGCTGGGAGGGCCGGGCATTGCGCGATGGCGATGTGCTGCCGGTGCGAACGGATGCGCGCGCGATAACGGGGAACTGGCGGATCGATGAGCGGATATGGCCGGGGTATTCCAGCTCGCCGATCGTTCGCGTGATGCCGGGAGCGCACATGGAGCAATTTGCCGCCGACTGGACGGCGGCGGAGTGGAAGATATCGCCGCAATCGGACCGGATGGGTGTGCGGCTGCAGGGTCCGCCGCTCCAGCGCACGAGGAGCGGAGACCTGGTCTCGGCTCCGGTCGCGCCGGGAACGATCCAGGTGCCGCCCGACGGGCAACCCATCGTGCTGCTCGCCGATGCGCAGACCATCGGAGGCTATCCGCAGCTGGCGCAGGTGATCGCGGTGGACTTACCGCTGGTTGCGCAGCTGAGACCGGGCGACAGCATTCGCTTTCGCATGGTCTCGATCGATGAAGCGCACGCGGCGCTCTTTGCCCGCGAGCGGGCATTTGGACTGCTGCGAGAAGGCGTCGCACAGAAACTACAGGGTAAGTGAGGCTCCCTGGGCGGCACCGATGGAGACACGATCAACGTACAGGTGGAGGCTGACGGCAAAAAGGAATTGATGCGCCTGCAGTTCAGTCAGCAGATAAAGCTATGAGAGACCCGACACCCGAACTTGAGAAGCATCTCCGGCTGTTGTTTGCCCAAGCGAAACCAGAGCGCATTTTTTCTGGCTGCAAGATCGCGACCGAAGGTGACCAAATATTTGTGCGAATTTACAGTCAACGCGCTGAGGGGAGGAGCGTGATGCCTCCACCTTATGAGATTTTTCGTTTTGATGCCGTATCCGACACGCTCATTTCGCCAACGCGGGAAGAAGCAACGCGCTACGCTATCACCAACTACAAATGATGGGGCTACTCCGTGTTGAACCCCGTGCCACTGGACGATGCGTCGATTGACGCCATCGTGTTGAATCAACAGGCCCTTGACATCTTGAGCTGAGGAACCGGCAGGACGACTACTTGATTCGAGGCCGGCCGGGTTGAGTCAGACGCCGTTAAAGGAGAAATCGCATGGGGGAGATCGCGGTGATGACCCGCTCCATCAAGACCGGACTATACACGCCTAGCACCCCGAGGAAGAACATCGGTATGCTCATCGCATACCCCACAAATAACGCCCGCTTGGTCTGTCGTGTGAGAACGATCTTCTGTGCCGGCGTGCGATCAAAGATGTACTGAGGGCGCTCGTAGATAAAATAACGGGTCAAGAAAACGACCCCGACTGACCCGAACAGGCAGAACGTCCCGGGCATGAAATAGGAAGAGTGCTTGTTGCTGACGGCGCGCAGAATGGGGAAGCCGAGAATCAAGCTCCAGTAGCATGTCAGTTCCACGAACCGGAAGACTTTCTCGTCCATGCGGTTTATCATTCCACCTTTTTATTGGAAGCCACAGCGAGATCGAGGGGAATTCCATTC
>JAZKEV010000182.1:2775-12960 GCA_040386765.1 Verrucomicrobiota bacterium
GCTAAAATAGGCAAAAATGAGCAGGGATGGGGAACCTCCAAGCTCCGCCTATCCTCTAGGGAATGAATTGGAAACGTTGAGAAATCCCTTGACCGTACTTACATGAGTTCCACGGGTCCATGACGCGCTGCCCATGACGAAACGAATCGATCTCAACTGCGATCTTGGCGAAGGCATGGGCCATGATGCCGAGCTGATGCCCCTGATCACGTCGGCCAATATCGCGTGCGGGGCGCATGCCGGCGACCTCGAATCGATGATCGAGACGGTGGAGCTGGCCATCAAGCGCCACGTCAACGTAGGGGCCCATCCGGGCTACTTCGATCTGCATAATTTCGGGCGGACGGAGCGCGCCGTCAACGGGCCCGAAGCAGGCCGGCTGGTGCTGATGCAGCTGGAGCAGCTCTTCGAAGTCGCGGGCGATCAGTTGAAGCACGTCAAATTGCACGGCGCGCTCTACAACCAGGTCTCGCGCGATCCCTACCTGGCCGAGACGGTCGCGACGGATCTGGGACGGCTGTGGCCGGACCTGATGGTGTACGCGCTCGCCGGCAGTGCTTTTGCGCAGGCAGCGCGGTCGCGCGGACTGCGCGTGGCGGAAGAGTTTTTTGCCGATCGTACCTATCAAGCCAACGGCACGCTCACGCCGCGGACGCAGCCGAATGCCCTCATCACGGATGAAGACGTGGCGGTGGCACAGGTGCTGCAGATGATGGAGAAGGGCACGGTCCGCACGGCGGATGGCCGCGAGATCGCCCTCAAGGCGGACACGATCTGCCTGCATGGCGACGCGCCGCAGGCGGTGGCCTTTGCGGCGAGGCTGCGCCGCGAGCTGAAGGCGGCGGGGGTGGTGGTGAAGGCGTTTGCGGGGTGAGGGGTGCGGAGAGAGACGCTGTGCTCCCAGTACGCATACCTTTTTTTTGGTGGCAGGCGGTCAATGTAACGGCGGTCTTTGATCGCCGAGGCGTGCCAGGACGCGATCCCGTTCGACGGCGGTCATAGACCGCCGCTACATCAGGAAAAAAAGCTCCTAGCTTTTCTTCTTAGCGGGCGCCGGCGGCTGCTGGAGGACTTGCAGCGCTTTCTCGAGCGAGGCGATGTCGTGCAGCGCGTTGTGCGGCACGGGGCACTCGGCATTGAAGGCGCGGAGCTGCGCGGGCGTTTCGGTGGTGACGCGCGACTCGTCGATCTTGCCGTCGGCGGCTTGGACGGCGGCGAGACTGAGTCCGAATTTCTCGGCGACGAAGCGGTAGAGCGCGGCACGTTTCGAGGGGCCGTAGTCGTGGCCTTCGTCGGCGAGATGGACATTGGTCACCAGCGCGCCGGCGCCGTAGTAGCCGTAGATCTTTTGGAGGAAGGGGTACTCGATCTGCGGCACGTGCTGCGTCCAATCCTTGCCGTCGGAGACGACGAGCAGGGGCTTGGGCGCGAAGAGGGCGGCGATCATGGCGTTGTTCACGAAGTGATCGGCGCTGCGATGGATGGGCAGGCCGCTCTCGCAATGGCAGCCACCGAAGAAGTAGGAGGAGACCATCACGACGGGCGCGCTCAGCGTCACGCGCGGATCGAGTGCCGCGAGGACGAAGCTCTGCGTGCCGCCGCCGGACTCGCCGCTGACGCCGACGCGCTTGGGATCGGCGCCGTCGAGTGAGAGGAGGAAATCGAGGGCGCGCATCGAATTCCAGGTCTGGATCGTGAGCACGGGAGCATTGCGGTGCGCATCCTGACCGACGACCTGGATCGAGTCGCCATAGCCGACCATATCGAGGGCGAAAACGATCGCGCCCATCCGGGCGAGGCTGGCCGAGCGCGTCTGCATGCTGGGGCCGAAGCGGGCGTGCTTCGCGTAGTCATCCAGTTTCTGGATACGCCCGCCGTGGCCGTGGGTGGAGAGCATGACCGGGACCGGGCCGCGCGGGGTCAGGGGGCGGTAAAGCGTGCCGGTGACGACGTTGCCGGGGAAGGATTCGAAGACGACGTTCTCGACCGAGTAGCCGTCGTAGGTGCGGCGGCTGTGGAGGGTGGGATTGAGGGGAGTGCGCCGGGGCCAGGGAGAGAGACCGAGGGCCTGCTGCATGCGCGTGCGCACGTGCTGCCCGTAGGCATCCCAGGCGGCCTTGTTGGGAAATTCTTTCAGCGCGGCATCGAGGATGGCCTGGCCCTGCTCGGGCTTGAGATAGGCGCCCTGGGTGAGAGCGGGGCCGGTTTCCGGCGGTGGCGGCACGCTCGACGGAAGCCAGGCGGGTGACGAGGCGGCGAGCGTGAAACCGGCGGAGGCAAGCCAGCCGGCGAGAACGGCGAAGGGGCGACGTGGGGGCATGGGGATGGGTGGGGGAATTAAGCGGTGGCGTAGCGTTGGAGCGTGGCGAGAGGTATGAGCTCGAGCGTGCGTTCGTGCGTGGCGGCGAGCGAGATCGGCGCGGCGAAGCCCCCCTCGACACACTCCAGCCAGCGCGAGGCGCAGACGCACCAGCGATCGCCGGGCCGCAGGCCGGGGAAGTGGTACTCGGGGTGAGGGGTCGAGAGGTCGTTGCCCGCCTGGCGGCTGAAGGCGAGGAAGTCGGCCGTCACTTCCACGCAGACGGTGTGACAGCCGTGGTCGTCGGCGCAGGTGTCGCAATGGCCATTGCGAAAAAAACCGGTGAGTGGCGCGCTGGAGCAGGGCTTGAGGGGGCCGCCGAGGACATTGCGCGAGGGCAGGGGCGTCATCGCGGGTATAAAATCACGGTTGCATGGGTCTTTGCACGCTGAGATTTTCACGGAATGTCCAAAACCTACGAAACCCTCCGGGCCGACATCGTGACCTCCATGAAGGCGCGTGACAGCGCAACGACCACGGCGCTGCGCACGATGGATGCTGCGATCAAGCGGGCCGCCATGGACGCCAACAAGGAAATCGACGAGGCGACGGCGATCGCGACCGTGCGCAAGGCGGTGAAGAACCTCGCGGATGCCAAGGCGGAATTTGCCCAGGGCGGGCGCGCCGATCTCGTGGCGGCCAACGAGGCGGAGATTAAAATTCTGGAGAAGTACCTCCCGCAGGCGCTCGATCCGGCGAAGGTCGATGCGCTTATCGCGGAGGCCATTCAGGAGACTGGAGCGACTTCGAAGAAAGATATGGGCAAGGTTATCGGTGCGCTGAAGAAGCGGCCGGAGGCGTCGCTCATCGACTTCGGGGCGGTGAGCAAGCAGGTGCAGGCGAAGTTGCCGTAAGGGGGGAGCTGAGGCTGAGAGCGTAGAGCTGAGAGGCTAGAGAAACGGATAGACACAGAGAGCACGGAGAATGACACAGAGGTCACGGAGGGTCGCCAGGTGATCGGCTCCGTGACCGCTCTCTATTACGCCGCAATCGGACGTAGGACGCGGCTGCGATTGGGTGGCGGGCTGCCCGCTCGCGGGCGCTCGTCCGAATTATAACAAAGCGCCAGCAAGCTGGCTGCCTACCTGGCAGGCGGGGCTCCTCCGATCCCAATCTCGATTTGGCGTAAGACCGATGGATCGCGAGGGGAAGCCGCGTCTGCACTCAGCGCGAGCTGGGAGGGCTTATTTCTCCGCGCGGACTTCTTTTACCAACTCGTGGGTGCGGGTTACGATGCGGTCTTCGAGGCCCGCGGTCCATTTGGCGGGTTTGCCGTAGACGATCATCGAGGTGTCGCCTTCGTAGCGGCCTTCTTGCAGGATGCGTTCGTTGGGGATGTAGGCCATGACATCGGTGGAATAGGCGAAGATCCACGCGTCGGGGCCGAGCTCTTTCTTGAAGCGCAGGGCGTAGTCCACCACGACTTCGCCGCCGAGCGCGACCCAGGTCAGTGAGCCGAGCTGCCAGGCTTGGATCGGATAGGCGTAGTCGAGGACGGCGGGGCCGCGTTTGCGCATGTCTTCCTCCACGACGTGCGACCAGGCCTGATACATTTCTTTGAAAGGCTGCTCCTTTTCGCGCTGCGTGCGCAGCTCTTCCTCGGTGGGCGTGCGGGAAAACGTGAGCGGAAGATCGCTCATGGCGGAGGCAAAGCGGCCGGAGATCGGGCGCAGCGTGCCGGCTAGCACGCGGTCGGTGGTGTCGGCGAGGGCGCGACCGTGGGCCTCGGCGTGAGCAATCTCGCCGCGTGGGAAGGGATTGAGGTCGGCGCCGCAACCGGTGGCGAAGAGGGCAGTGGCGCCGGGGTGGCGCTTCTCGATCTCGGCCTGCGCGCAGCCGGCGTAGTCGCCGTGCCACTCGTAGCCGGAGAGCGTGGTATTGTGGCACGCGTAGGAGAGAAGCACGGCGACGAGTTTGCCGCTCGCATTCTTGACCGTGAGGATCGGCACGCGGTCGTCGTTCGGGCCGCGGAGCTTGCCCGCGGCGCGCAGGGCCGTGACCTGGGTGGCGGAGTTATTCCGGCGGTTGAAGCCAAAGGTGGCCTCGCCTTCTCCGGTGGCGAGCGTGGCGGGCGCGAGCGCTTTGAGGGCTTGGGTGGCGGCGGCGATCATGGAGACCGCGACCCGCAGGCGATAGGTGACGAGGCGCTTCATATCCTCCGGAGAGAACAGCCGCAGGCCCATGAGATTGCCCTCCAGCCAGGGAGAGGAATGCGTGTGCGAGGCATTGGTCATCACGGCACTGCGCGGGAGCGAGAAGCGTTTGCCGAGCTCGGCGGCGACCTGATCGGAGAGCTCGCGGGTGATGCCGCAGAGATCGGCCGTGATGATCACGCCACGGCGGCCAGAGGGGTCTTCGAAGGCGAGCGCTTTTACCCAGAGATCCTGTGCCTTCTCGGTGGCTGGGCGCGTGCGGAACGCGTAACCTGTCATCCAAAGCGGCTCCTTTGGGGTAATATTTTCTTTGCCGGTGCCTGCCTTCCATGTCTCGGCGGAGACGGCGGCGAGCGCGGAAGAGGTGATTCCGGCGGCAAAGAGAAGGGCCAGAAGCGCGCTGAAAAGACGGGGGCGGAACGTGCGGGTAGGCGAGACAATCACAGCGCGGTAGTAACCATAAAGTTACCAGCGAGGCAAGGGCGCGGTTGAGGGAGGACAGAGGGAGCGCGGTGCTCTCAAGTTCAGAGCGCTCGGAGAGGCCTCCTAAGAGCGATGAGAAAGCGCGCGAAGCACAGCAGCCTGGAGCGGCGGCCTATGACCGCCGGTCGAATGCTGTGTCTTATTCGTCGGCGGTCATAGACCGCCGCTACAGGACAATTGCGCTTACCGCTTGATCTTTTTCTTATCCTTATAGTCCTGGATGAACACATTCAGGACGAGCCAGAGGCCGCCGGCGGCGGCGACGAGGAAGCATACGATGGCGAGGCCGGGATAGCCGAAGAGGTGGAAGCGCGAAGGGATGCGCATCATGAGCGAGGCGCCCACGATCAGCGCGGCGAGGATGAGGCCGGTGGTGATGCGGTTGGCGATCTTCTGCATGCCGTCCATCACCACCTTGGCGTCGACGGACTTTACCTTCACCTCGATCTCGTTGTTGGCGACCGAGTCCATGATCCGGTTGAGCCGGTTGGGGAGGCCGCCGATGAAGTTCTTCGTCTCGAGGAGCGAACTGAGCATGTTGCCCTTGCTCATGTCCTTCTTCATCCGCTGCGTCATGAACTCGTCGACGTTGCGGCGGACGGAGGCGTTGGGATCCCACTCGGGCGCGAGGATGCGGCCAATCTCATCGAGTTGGAGGAGGGTCTTGCCGAGGAGGGTGAGCTCGCTAGGCACGTGCAGGCCGTTTTCGGCGGCGCTGTGGGTAACCTCGAGGATCGACTGGCCCACGCGGATTTGCGCGATGCCCTGATCGCGAGTGCGAGAGATGAACTGCGAGATGCGGCGCTTGAAGGCGGGGAGATTGAACTCCTCGGTCTTCTCGCTGCTGCGGACGACGAGATCGGCGACGGCATCGCTGTCGCTATCGCTGATCGCGAGGAGGAGCTTGAGGAGGGCTTCCTGCATCTGCGGCGCGGTGTGGCCGATCATGCCGAGATCGAGCAGAGCGATGCGGCCCTGGTCGGTGAGGAAGACATTGCCCGGATGGGGGTCGGCGTGAAACACACCATCGACGAGCACCTGCTTCAAGTAGGCGCGGAAGAGCTCTTCGCAGAGCTCCTCTCCGGCGACATCGATGCGGGCAAGCGGCGTAAGCGAGGTGATTTTGCGCCCCGTGATGTACTCCATCGTGAGGACGCTGCGCGTCGTGTAGTCCATCACGGGCTGAGGCACCTGGATGCGCTCGAACTCCTTCAGATTCGTGCCGAGCGTGATGAGATTCTGCGCCTCCCGCTCGTAGTTGAGCTCGTTCTGGATCGTGAGGTGAAACTCCTCGACCATGGTGGCGAAGCGGTAGCGCTTACCGACTTTCGTGTGGGCATCGAGGGTCGTGGCGAGCTCGGTGAGAACTTCGAAGTCCTGCTTGATCATCGGGCGGATGCCAGGGCGCTGGATCTTGACGACCACGGGCCGACCGTCGCGGAGCCGCGCTTCGTGGACCTGGCCGAGCGAAGCAGCGGCGACGGGCTCGCGCTTGAATTCCGAAAAGGCCTTGGAGATGCGGACTCCGAGCTCCTCTTCCACGATTTTTTCCACTTCCTCGTAGGGGAAGGGCTTCACATTGTCCTGCAGGCGCTCGAGGGATTTGCGGTAGGCCTCGGGCATCAGGTCCGGGCGGCCGGCGAG
Source organism: Verrucomicrobiota bacterium (assembly GCA_040386765.1). Lineage (GTDB taxonomy): Bacteria > Verrucomicrobiota > Verrucomicrobiia > Opitutales > Opitutaceae > ER46. Next base: position 9,415 of record JAZKEV010000182.1, read on the forward strand.
GACCTGGCCCAGCTTCACATACGTCGGGCCCATGGCCTCGAGGTCACTGGCGAGCTGATCGGGCGCGGAGAGGGGGGCGGCGGTGGTCGAGGAGTTTTCGCCCGGGGGGACCGCGGGGGTCTGGGCGGACTTTGCGTTTTTGGCGGCAGCGTCGCGCTTGAAGTTCGGGTCGTCCGTGGCGCCGGCCTCGGTCGAGTCGGTCGAGGTAACGGCGGCCTCGGACTTCTTGAGGTCGTCCTCGTCGACTCCCATTTGCTTCACGATGTCGGAGCGACCGTATTTCCAGAACAGCGTCGCGATCTCGCGGTAACGCTTCAGATGGATGGCATTAAGTTTCATGAGCGGACCACCCTGCGGACATCTGCGGCGGTAGGTGGTTCGCATGCCGTAGGGGGTTTAACCGCTAATATGAGGTGGGTGAGAACCGGCTTCGTGTTTGCCGTACCATGGGTAAAGTACACAAACACAACCATGCTCACCGCTGCGAAAGACATGATGACCAGCAAGGCCGCGAAGTCGTACGCGAACGACTTCATCAAGCGTTATGGCCGGGTGGATGAGCTTGCGATCGACTCCAAGCGGAAGCGGGTCGATGTGAGCTGCACGCTCAACGGCGAGGTGGGGCCGATTGGCATTACCATCGCGAAGTACGCTATCGTCGAAGAAGGCGGGAAGACCTTTCTCCAGGTGCTCGACAGTTCGGCGTCCCGGCCATGGATGCAGACGGTGATGCGCGATCACCTGCACGGGCGGAAGATTGAGCTGCCTTCGTGGGCGAAGGCGGCGCTGTAGGAAGCGCAGGGCGAACCAGAAATAGTGCGGAGGAGCGGCTGAGATTGAGGGGAGGGCGAGGCGGTCCATACATCCTCGCCGAGCGTCGTGTTTGGCATGGGCGGAGGATCCCGCTTCTTCTCTTCTGAAGAGCGGCTGCGGGACGCGAATGGCGGAGGGTGGTGACTCTTCAGGTATGCGTGGAAATGGGGAGGTTCTTTGTCTCGAGCCTCCAAACCTTCCGCCTGAAGGCGGAACTACGAACGTCCGGAGTCGAAATGGGGGGGGATGCGGGCACAAAAAAGCCCGCCGGGTGAGCGACGGGCTGGGGAAAGGGAATTTAGCGGGCGCTACTCACGCAAACGCTTTGGGAATGTCGGCTTCCAACTCGACGGCGTGGGGATGGTTGCGCTTTACGCGGGTGAGCTGATGGCGGCGCTGCAGCATGCGGTCGAGTTTGTCGATCAGCATGGATACGGCCTTGTGGCACTCGTCGGCTTGGACGGTGGCATTCATGTCGGGACCATTAATGTGGATATGGCCCTTCGCCTCGAACTGGACGCCGCTCGCCAGACTGCGGTCGCACGCCAGTTCCACGCGGATGCGCACGATGCGCTCCCCGTGTCGAAACAGTCGTTCTGATTTCTCTCGGACAAACGTCTTGAGGGACGGTGTCAGGTCGAGGTGGATGCCAGATACGATCAGTTCGTGGTTGTTTTGGCTGTTCATGTTTCTCCGTGTTGTTTCGGGTGACGCAAGGTCGGGGTTAAGCCCGGTCTTGCGAAGAAAGTCTCGGATGTCTTTGTCACTCGTCGTGGTGACCTCGCTTCGCAAAGCGCTCCAATCGTTCTCGGCCGTCGTTCTGACGGGCGGATCTTCCGGTATTGGAAAATCGTTCATTGAGCTGTGCCATACACTGAAGCCAGAGATGTGCCTTTGCAACCTTTCGCGCACATCTCCGCCGGAAAATATTTTTCCTAATGCGGGGAAATCTTTGAACCATTTTCCCTGCGACCTCGCGGATGCGGCATCGGTCGAGCGAACTGCCCGGGAGGTCGAAGCCTTCCTGACGCGTGAGGTGCCGGCGGGGAAAATCCTGCTCATCAACAACAGTGGTATCGGCTCTTTTGCCCCGTTTCGCGAGAGCGATCTGGCGCACGAGCTACGTATGATAGACCTGAATGTACGGGCGGTCGTGCAGTTGACGGCATTGCTTTTACCGCTGCTGTCTGCGCGTGGTGGCACGATCATGAATATCGCTTCGGTGGTGGCGTATCAACCGACCCCGCTCGCGGCGACCTATGGAGCGAGCAAGGCCTTCGTGCTGAACTGGAGCGTGGCGCTGAACGAAGAGCTCCGCGGCACCGGGGTGAACGCCCTCGCGGTGTGCCCCGGGACGACGCGCACGGATTTTTTCCGCCGCGCGGGCGTGGGCACGGGGCGGGCGGAAGCTTTTGCGATGACCAGCGCGGAGGTCGCCGAGGCGGCGCTGGAGGCCTTCGCGGCGGGTCGTGTGCAAGTAGTGCCAGGCTGGAAAAACAAGCTGCTGACATTTTTCGGCGCGAGGGTGCCGAAGCCGTTCGCCGCGAAGATCAGCGCGCAGATGCTGGCGCGGGAGAAATTGGGCGGAGACGCCAAGGGAAAATCATGACCACGCCCACGGGCAGCGCTCCGCCGGAGCCGATGGGCGATGACAACTACTCGTTGCGCGCCTGCGCCTGGCCACGGCGGCCGAAGACGCAGGGGCCGGTGCGGATGATCGCGCCGGAGGAAGTGCCGGGCTGGATCGTCTACGAAGACGCGCGGCTGCTAGTCGTAAACAAACCGGGCGATGTCGTGTGCCACCCCTCCAAGGCGGGACCCTGGTCGAGCCTGGTCGGCGCGTTGCGCGAGTATTCCGGGCTGCCGACGGTGCATCTTGTCTTCCGGCTCGATCGCGAAACCAGCGGCGTGGTCGTGCTTGCGAAGGATGCAAAAATGGCGAGCCGGCTGCAGGTCGCGATGATGGAGCGCAAGGTCGGCAAGGCCTACCTCGCGATCCTGACGGGCGTGCTCGCGGAACCCATGACAGTGAACCGGCCGCTGGGCGACGATGTGCACAGCCCGGTGTTCGTGAAATCGGCGGTGGTGGGCGATGACGAAGGCGGGCAGAGCGCGGTGACGCATTTCACGCCGCTCGGCAGTGGAGGTGGTTTCACGCTGGCCCGCATCGTGACCGAGACGGGCCGCAAGCATCAGATCCGCGCGCACGCGCAATGGCTGAAGCACTCGCTCGTGGGCGACAAAATCTACGGGCCGGACGCGCGGCTGTACCTGGACTTCATCGACACCGGCTGGACCGAAGCGCTGGCGAGCAAGCTGCTGCTGAACCGGCAGGCGCTGCACTGTGCGGAGATCGATTTGCGGCCGGCGGGGATGAATCACGTTTTCACCGCGCCGCTGACGGCTGATCTGCGGGAGTTTTGCCGGGAAAAGGGGATCGGTGTGGAGGGTTTGTTGGGCGCTGCGTAAGTAAGGAGGCGCAAGCGAGACAGCCACAAGGCCGTCTACTTGCGGGCGCTCGGTCCGATAGCGCGTCGTTGAGGAAGGATTGGCCGCAAGAAGGCGCAAAAAGGCGCAAAAATATCGAATTCTTCGGTTCTTCAGCGCCTTTCTGCATTACTGGCGGCTGCAGTCTTTTGGAGGATGTCCAAGGGGAGGTCGTCCCTCACGGGGACCGAACATAAAATTTCTCGGTATGGAGGGAATGGACGGAATGGACGGGGTGACACGCAG
>JAZKEV010000183.1:0-7641 GCA_040386765.1 Verrucomicrobiota bacterium
GAGACCTTCTTCGTCGGCCCCGCCGGCGAGGTCCAGGCCCGCCTCGCGAAGGCGAGCCTCAAGGGCGAGTTCGTGCTCCTCATCGCGCCCAACGGCTTCGTCCTATGAGTGAGGCCCCGGTCGCGCCCGGTTCGCCCGCGACCGGCCGGATCGCCGCGCTTGATGGCCTGCGCGGCCTCGCCGTGCTGCTGGTCGTGGTGATGCATTATTACGTGGTGGTGCCGACGCCGGCGGATGTGCCTTTCCACTACACGCTGCGCCAGACCGGCAGCCTCTTTCACCACGGCGTTGATCTCTTCTTCGTGCTCTCGGGTTTTTTCATCGGAGGTATCCTGCTCGATCATCGCGGCTCCCCTCGCCTGCTGCGGTCCTTCTATTTCCGCCGCGCGCTCCGCATTCTGCCGCTATATATCCTGCTGCTCGCGGCAGTCTTCATCGGCCGCGAGGTCCCGGGGCTCAATGCCGTCTATCGCGGCCGGTTCTTCGCGAGCGTGCTGCCCGACTGGCCGTTCTTCGCCTTCCTGCAAAATTTCTGGATGGTCGCGCACCAGGACATGGGCCCGCACTGGCTCTCCGTCACCTGGTCGCTCGCGATCGAGGAGCAGTTTTATCTGCTGCTGCCGCTCGTGCTCCTGCGCCTCTCGCCCCGGCAGCTCGCGTTGGGCTGCGTCGTCCTCCTCCTCGCGAGTCCGCTGTTCCGCATCGTCACGATCCTCTACACCAAGAATCCCTTCGCCGCCTCGCTCCTCCTGCCCACGCATGCCGACGGCCTGCTCTGCGGCGTGCTCTGCGCGCTCGCTGCCCGCTCGACCGCGGCCATGGCTGCGCTCCGCCGCCAGCGGCGCGCGCTCGGTTTGCTGCTGGGTGCCTTCGTGCTCGGCGCGGCCATCGTGTCGACGGGCGCGCTGGCCGCGGAATCGGTGACGGCCTCCATCATCACCGAATCGAGCGGACTCCTCTTGCTCGCGCTCGGCTTCGCGGGCGTGCTGCTCCACGTGCTCGCCTTTCCCCAGAGCGCCCTCGCGCGCTGCCTCGCTTGGGCGCCGCTCGCGTGGGTGGGGCTCGTGTCGTATTTCGTCTACCTGTTTCACCGCCCGGTGTGGTACGTCCTCCACTGGCTGATCCTGGGGAGTGCGCCGGTGCACCATACGCTGCAGGCCGGCGCGCTCACCGTCGTTTCGCTCGGCGTCACGCTTGCGCTTGCGTGGTGCTCGTGGCGCTGGCTGGAAGCACCTCTCCTCCGCCTCGCCCGCCGCTCTCCCTACTGATGACACTCGCCTCCCACATCGCTCCGCCCGTCGCCGTCATCGATATCGGCAGCAATTCCATAAAAATCCTCGTCGCCACCCGCAGCACCGAGGGCACCGTGCTGCCGCTCGCCATGCGCACCCTCGATGCCCGCATCAGCGCGGGCATCAGCCACGCCGCTCCGCAGCTTTCCGAAGACGGCATGGCGCGCGGCCTCGAGGCCATCCAGACGCTGCTCGCCGATGCCCGTTCGCACGGCGCCGGCCGCATCGTGCTTGTCGCCACCAGCGCCGTCCGCGATGCGCGGAATGGCGCCGATTTCCGCGCCCGCGTCCAAGCCGCCACCGGCCACGAGATCCGCGTCCTTACGGGTGACGAAGAGGCCAACTTCATCGGGCGCGGTCTTACGACCGATCCCGCGCTGACGGCGTTGCGGGATTTCTATGTCTTCGATCTCGGCGGCGGCAGCCTCGAGTGCCTCGCCTTTCGCGAGCGCCGCATCGAGCAGGCGATCAGCCTCCAGCTCGGCTGCGTGCGCCTCACTGAGAAATTCGTCACCGACCCCACGCAACCGTTTCCCGCCGCCGCGGATGCCGCCATTGCGGCCCACATACGCGAGGTTTTCGCACACTCGGGCTTCGCCTTCACCCTGCCGTCGTCGGCCGGCGCCGTCGGCACCGGCGGCACGGTGAGCACCGTGCGCGCGATCCTCGGCGCGCGCGCCGGCCTCCCCTTCGAGCGCACCGACCCGCTCGTCACGCGCGCGCAGCTCGCGGACCTGCTCGCCTATCTCGCGCCGCTGCCCCTCGCCGAGCGTCAAAAGATCCCCGGTCTCCCCTCCGCCCGCGCCGATGTCTTTCCCGCCGCGCTGGCCACGCTCCTTGCGGTCGCCGACCTCGGGCGCTTCAACGCTTTTCAGAACTCCCTCTACAACCTCCGCTTCGGTCTCGCCGCGGAGGCGCTTTCTGCCATTTAGTGGAGAGACTACCCCGCAGAGACGCTTCGCCCCGCGTCCCCAATCTCTGAAACTTTCGCTTCCAACCCTCGCCTCCTTCAAACGCCGTCCGGCTGTCTGGATTGGGCTGGGTGCTTTCCTGGTTTATAGCCTTTGGCTGTCGTGGCCCTATTTCAAATCCCTCGTCATCCGCGACGCGGCGATCACCACATGGATCAATATCGCGACCGCACCCATTCGCGGTGAGCTCGACCCCGCGATCCTGACGCCCGGCTCGCGCGTGCCCCCCGACGGGCGCATCGCCCGCATCACCGAGATCCGCGCCGATCGCGCCGCGCTGGAAACCTCCCGCGGCCGCCTCGCCGCCGCTGTGGCCACCGAGCGCGAGACCCTCCGCCGCGTCGAGCTGCTCCGTACGATTCTCGCCGAGCGCGAAAAACTCCTCACCGCGCACCGCGAGGCCTTCAAGCGCGAAGTCGCCGCGCGCGTCGCGGCGGAAACCGCCGGTGCGGATCAACTCTCCCGCCAGCTCGTCTTCGAGCGCTCCGCCGCCAAGCGCGAGGCCGACCTCTCCCTCCTCGGCAACACTTCCACCGCTGCCGCCGAGGCCGCCGCCGCCCGTGTCCTCGCGCTCGAGCGCACGCATGCGGCTGCCGCCGCCAGCCTCGAACACGCGCTCGCCCGCCAGCGCGCCGCCGAGGCCGGCGCCTACCAACTCGACGATGGCAACGAGCCCGACTGGGCGACCCATTCGCTCTACACCGCGCGCCTCGAGCTTTCGCGCGGCGAAGAAGAGCTGGGCCGCGCCCAAGCCCTGCTCACGGCCGCGCGCGCCGAGGCCGCCGCCGCCGATCTCATTTTCGACCGTTCGCACGACGTCATTCTCACCGCGCCGCCGGGCTCGATCGTCTGGAGCCATTTTTCCGCGCCCCACGCGGGCGTCGTTCCCGGCACGCAGATTCTTTCCTGGGTCGATCCCAAGACCCTCCTCGTCGATGTCCCGATCTCGGATGCCGAAGCCTCGCTGCTTCATCCGGGTGATCGCGCGTTCGTGGTCGTCGAAGGCGAAACGCGCACGCGCAAGGCCCGCGTCCTCCTCGTCCGCGGCTCCAGCGGCACGCTCGGCACCGATGATCTCGTGGCGATCGCCAAAGGACGCCGTCCCGGCATCGCACAGGCGATCCTCACGGTCGAGATGCTGCCCGGCGACCTCGAGCACCCGCCGATCAGCATCATGGCCTTCGTCGATTTTCCCGACGTCAGCATCCTGAGCATCATCCGCACGCGGCTGCGCCTATGAGCGCGCGGGCGTCAAAAACTCCGTTCGTCCTCTCGCCGCTGCAGGCGTCGCGCGAGCATGCCATCAGCCTCGCGCTGTGGCTCGATCTCGCGCTCATCGCCCTCATCTTCTCGGTCGCCGTCCTCAGCGGCTCCCTCACGATGTTTGCCGAGAGCGTGCGCACCATTCTCATGTGGGTGACGGAGTTCTTCTCACTCATTGCGCTCCGGCGCATTCACCGCGGCCAGCTGACCGAACTCGAATTCGGCTCCGGCAAGCTCGAGCAACTCGCCAACCTCTTCATCGCCCTCGGCATGCTCCTCGGCGCGCTCTGGATCTGCTCCAGTGCCATCGACCTCATCTTTGGCGAGCGTCCGCACGGCACGCCCTTCGGCCTTGCGATGGCCGCCATTATCGGCGCGCTCAACACCTACCTGAATTTCGTCTCCTGGCTCAGCGTGCGCAACGCCACCCGCGCCGCTCCCTCCGTCATCATGGACGCTCAGCTCCGGGCGCGTTTCGTGAAGCTCTTTTCCTCCGGCGTCGTGCAGGTGCTGCTCACCGTTTCCGCGCTCTTCTCCGATCCCGGCATCAGCGGCGGCGCCGATATCCTCGGCTCTCTCTTCGTCGCCGGCTTCATGAGCGTCACGGCCTGGCAGATGATTCGCGGCGGCCTGCCCGACCTGCTCGACCGCACCGTCGACGAGACGGTCCAACAGGGCATCAACCGCGCGCTCGTAAGGCACTTCGACGACTACGAGCGCCTCGACCGCGTGCGCTCCCGCCGCTCCGGTAAAGTCGTCTTCGTCGAGGTGGCGCTCTCCTTCTCCCCTTCGCTCACTTTGGGCGAGGTCGATCAGCGGGTCTACGAGATCAAGCGCACGCTGAATGCCGCCATCGATCACGCCGATGTTTCGGTCCTCGTTTCATCAACCGAGGGTCCCGAGGGCGGCTCACAGACTCGCGCGCCGTTTTTTGCGTAGCGCCTTCAGGATATCCAAAAAATCCTTCGGCAGCGGCGCGCGCAGATCGAGTTCCTTGCCGCTGATCGGATGCGTCAACACCAGGTGCTCCGCGTGCAGCATCACGCGCTTCGGCTGCTTCGTCATCCGCTCGTCAGCCTTCCAGCCATAGAGCGCATCGCCGAGGATCGGGTGCCCGAGGGACTTCATGTGCACACGAATCTGGTGGGTGCGCCCGGTGAAAATCTGGCAGCGCATCAGCGCCGCCATGTCGTCAAAGATCTCCATCCGCTCCCACGAGGTCTTCGCGGGCTTGCCGCCCTCGCCGATCGTCATGCGGTGCCGGTGCGTCGGGTGCCGCGAGATCGCTTTCTCGATCGTCCCGCTCAGCAGTTGCGGCACGCCCGCCACGATCGCGACGTACTCCTTCTTGAGCGAGCGCGTTTGAAACTGATCCGCCAGTGCGCGATGCGCCTTGTCGGTCTTCGCCACCACGATCAGGCCAGTGGTCTCCTTGTCGAGCCGATGCACGATGCCCGGCCGCTCCACGCCCCCGATGCCGCTCAGCGAGTCTTCACAGTGCGACAGCAGCGCATGCACCAGCGTATCCTCGCCTGTGGCCGCGCCGGGATGCACGACCATGCCCGCCGCCTTGTTGATCGCGAGCATGTGCTTGTCCTCGAAGATCACATCCAGCGGGATATCGACCGCCTTCAGCTCCATCGGGACGACCTCGGGAAACGAAAACTCCAGCGTATCGCCGCCCGCCACAGTGGCATCCCGCTTGATCGCCGCGCCGCCGAGCGTCACATGCCCCGCATCGAAGGCCCGCTGCAGCGCCGTGCGGCTGTGCTCGGGGAAAGCCAGCGCCAGCGCCTTGTCGGCACGCAATCGACGGATGCCCTCGGGCACGATGTAGGTTTGCAACATTCGCGTGATAAAGCCCGCGACTCGCGTCGCACGCAAGCCGGGGAGCACAGCGCCTTTGCCCCGGACCGCTCCCGATGTACCGCCTGCCCCTCGCGCAACTATTGACGCGCCGCCCCGCATCTTCGACAACAAGACGACTTTTCTTTGATGAGCATCAGCAACGGTAACGGCCCGTCTTCCGCAGCCACCTCCGCGATCGCTACCACGATCAAGCCGACGGACCTCCGCGGCATCCTGAAATACGTCCCGCGTTTCCAGGGCCAGATCTTCATCCTCGCGATCGATGGCTCGATCGTCGCCGATGAAAATTTCGGCAACGTGCTCGTCGATGTCGCCGTGCTCCGCTCGCTCGGCATCAAGCTCGTGCTCGTCCACGGCATCAGCCATCAGCTCAAGGAGCTCTCCGTGATGCGCAATATCGCGATCACCAATTCCGATGGCACCGGCGTCACCGATGCCGCCACGCTCGATCTCGCCATCCGCGCCTCCTCGCGCGTCTCGCACGCCGTCGTCGAGGGCCTCACGCAAAACGCGCTGAAGTGCGCCACCACGAATGCCGTGCGCGCGCTCCCCATTGGGATCATCCGCGGCATCGACCAGCAGTTCACCGGCAAGGTCGAGCGCATCGACAAGGATTTTATCGGCGAGCTGATCGAGCGGATGGTCGTGCCCGTCGTCTCGCCGATCGCCTTCGGCCCCGACGGCCGGTCGCTCCGCGTAAACTCCGATCTCCTCGCCGCCGAACTCGCCGAGGCTCTGCAAGCAACGAAGATCATTTATCTCACGCCCGCGCCCGGCCTCGAGATCGACAACGAAATTCGCCGCGAGATTTCCATCGAGGCGCTCCAGCGGATCGTCCGCGAGGAGCCCCAGCGGATCGACGACGCTAGCCTCTCCAAGGCGATGCACGCCATCAAGGCCATCGAGACCGGCACGCCCCGCGTCCACATCGTCGACGGCCGCATCTTCGACGGCCTGCTAAACGAGATCTTCTCCAACGAAGGCGTGGGCTCCCTCGTCTACGGCAACGACTACGCGCAGATCCGCAAGGCGCGCAAAGGCGACGTCCGTTTCATCTACAATCTCACCCGCGCCGCCGTCCGCCGCGAAGAGCTCATCTATCGCACGCAACAGGCGATCGAGAAAAACATCGACCAGTTCTTCGTCTACGAGATCGACGAGAACATCATCGCCTGCGTCACGCTCTACTTCTACCCCGACAAGCCGCAGATGGCCGAGGTCGGCTCATTGTACGTCGTGCCCTTCTACCACAACCGCGGCATCGGCAAAAAGCTCGTCGAGTACGCCTGCATGGTCGCCAAGGACCGCAACGCCACCATGATCATCGCCCTCTCCACGCAGAGTTTCGGCTTCTTCACCAACGTCTGCGGCTTCGAGGAAGCGACCAAGGAAATCCTCCCCGACGCCCGCCTGAAGCTCTACGAAGAGAGCGGCCGGAATGCCAAGGTGCTGTTTAAGAAGCTGGGGTGAGCTTGCTGAACGGATGCTTGATGGATCATCGGAGTAGATCGGTATCGCTCATGAGCCTCCTCGAATTGAAACAAGCGGTGAGCCAGCTTTCAAAGCGGGATCGTATGGAACTGCAGGCCTATCTCGTTCGCCTGCGCCATAAGTCGACGGAATCGAAGCGAGCCACGGCAAAGAAGATTCGCGCGATGAAGGCGGGGAAACGCATAACGGCGGAGCAACTTGAGGCGCAGATCTCTCGCCGTTGAGGCTGTACCGCAGCGGCCCAATTTTTAAGATTCGGCCGCCGGGTTTATCCTAGCGAAGGTCACCCCTTCACCTCAACCACCACCTGTATCTCCACGGTCGTCCCGCGAGGCAGCCCGTTGACCGCCACCGCAGCACGCGCGTGTTTGCCCGCATCGCCGAAGATCTTCACGAAGAGATCGCTCGCGCCGTTGATCACGGAAGGGCTGTCCTTGAAATTATCCACCGCGTTCACGAAGCCGTTTACCATCACGATGCGGGTGACGTTATCGAGCGAGCCCACCGCAGCCTTGATGTTGGCCAGGGTGTTCAGCGCGCAGACCTCGGCGGCCTTTGCCGCGGTCTCGATGGTGTGCTCCTTGCCGACCTGGCCGACGTGCGTCTGCTGGCCGTTGAAGACCGCGATGGTCCCCGCGCAGAAGATCAGGTTGCCCGTGCGCACGGTGGGCACGTAGCTGCCGGCGGCGGCCGGAGGATTCGGGAGCGTGAGTCCGAGTTCGGTGAGTTTGGCTTCAGGGTTCATGGAAAGGGCA
>JAZKEV010000183.1:7651-11693 GCA_040386765.1 Verrucomicrobiota bacterium
CATGGAGAAAAATTATTTCGGTGGCAGCGCCGACGACGGTAGAAAATCCTTGGTGGCCACCGCGCTCACCGCAATCGGCTTCTCCAGCACTTTCAGGTTCCGCAGCATGTCGATCTCGAGCGAGAGCCTCGCGAGCGAGACCTGGCCGATCTTCTCCCCTTTCTCGCGCTCGCCGTGTACGAGTGAGCGGAGGATCATCTCGCTGCGGGAAAAATCGATGAGCTCCTGCGTCATCTGCGAGTTCCGCTTCAGGATCTCTTTGTTCGCCGGCGACGGGTCGCCCTCCATGTAGTCCGTCCAGCCGCGAATCGTCGCCCACACAAATGCCCGCACAACGTCCGCCGAATCCCGCACCAGTTCTCGCCGGCAAAACACCGTGTGATAGCTGTCGTATCCCGCATCGGCCAGCGCGAGCGTGCGCACCGCCACTCCCTTGTGCCGGGCGAAAAACGGCTCGTTCGTCACGAGGCATTGCTGGATGACTTCCGGGTTGGCGAGAAATTCGCCGAGCCCGTAGGTGTTCTGCCGCTTCTCAAATGTGATGCCGAATTTGCGCTCGATAAACGAGAGGTAGGCCAGCCCGACATTGCCCACGACCACGCGGCCATTGAGGTCCTTGAAGGTCTTCACCGGGCTCGCTGCGTGCATCATCAGCCCCAGCGGGTCGTGCTGCAACGTCGCCGCCACGATCGTGAGCGGCATCCCCTGGCTTACCGCCAGGATGAGGTCGTCGCTGCGGTTCATCCCGAAATCCGCATCGCCCCGCGCCACCTTCAATTTGATGCCCGCGCCCGGTCCACCCGGCCAGATCTCCACTTCGAGCCCGGCCTCGCGATAGTATCCCTTCACGAGCGCCTGATAAAATCCCCCATGCTCCGCCTGCGGAAACCAGTCCGATTGCAGCACGACTTTGCGCGGTGCCGGTTTCCCCGCTGAGTTCGACGACGATGTCGCCGGGCCCGCCTCCTTGCGTCCGCAGCCAGCCAGCAGCAGCGGCAACGCGAGGCACAACAGAATTTTCAGCGACAAACCCATGACCGACGAGAGTGAAGGCCCGGCGGTCGGACGGGCAACATCCATGACGGAGAAATCGGACCGACTCGTGTCATGGCGATCAGCCATCCTTTCGAATGCCTCGCCACAGCGTTGGCGTGGCTTCAAGGGCCACGCTCGTGATCTTCCACGACTGGCGGCACCCTCCCGGAGCCGCCACCGAGTCTCGGCGTGATGCTGGCAAGGCGGGAAAGATTCGCCCTTGTGGGCCACGCGGGTTGTTTGTGAAGTTAGATCGAAATGAAACTCGTGTCCCCACTTCCTCTCGACGAATGCCGTGCCGCATTGCGTGAGCAAGTCGGGATGAAGCGCCCGGAGTTTTCAGGATGGACGTCACGCGTGGTCGGTACAGTGGGCGAAGCCGACATTGTGCTCGAGGCCACGATAGATCGGTTCTCAAAACGACTGGTAGGTCGATTGGAGTCTTCTCCGCAGGGGACAGTACTCGAAGGCGCGTGGGTCCATCCCCTTTGGTCCCATATTTGGGGCGACTGGAAATTTGATGAGGAGGAGATTTTCCGCTTTCTGGCTGAGTGGGGTCGATTCACCACCCGCGTCACACCGTCCGCGGAAGCGAGTGATCCAGCCACGCCACCCGGTCCAGTTCGCATTTAGTGAACGGCTCATCGGCTGGAATGCGTCGAACGCCGCCGAGGGATCGCTTGCCCATGAAGGATTGCCTCAACTCTTCCGCGACAATCAGCTGAAGGCGCATGACCTTTCGCGACTGGCAGCAACTCTCCCCGGTAGCCGCGGCGCGTGAGGTGCACACCCGCGCCCGCTCACGACTCTCGCCTGCCCAGCAACGCGCCGCCATCGCGCTGCTTCGCCCCGAAGCCGAGCTCGCGGCGGAGTTTGCCACGTCTCGCGCCACGGCGGGACCGCTTTCCGGTGTGCCTTGGTTGGCGAAGGATCTCTTCGATGTCGCCGGTTGGCCCACGTTCGCGGGCTCGACCTTTCTGCCTGAGCTTCGCGGCATGCCCTCAACCGACAGCAATGCCGTGACTGCGCTCCACCGCTCGGGCGCGGTGCTCGCGGGGAAGACCCACCTACACGAATTCGCGTACGGCATCACCGGCGAAAATCCCAACTACGGCGATTGCGAGCACCCGCATTTTCCGGGCCGCACCACCGGCGGCTCGAGCAGCGGCTCGGTGGCCGTCGTGGCCGCGGGCATCGTCCCGCTGGCCCTCGGCAGCGATACCGGCGGCTCGGTGCGCGTGCCGGCGGCATTTTGCGGGCTCTACGGTTTCCGCCTCACACCGCACGATGCCTGGATCGCCGACGCCTTTCCGCTCGCGCCTTCCTTCGATACAGCCGGCTGGTTCACTGCAAATGCGGCGGATATGCAGACATCCCTCTTCGCCCTCATCGGCCCTCCTCCGCAGGCGTCGCAAGCACCGCGCGGCTGCTATCTGGAGTTGCCGGGCCTCGATCCCGAGGTCGCCGTTGCGTTCCGTGCCGCCGCCGCGCGGCTCGCTCCCGCCGCCAGGCCCGCGCTGCGCGATGAGCTGCTGCACGGCTTTGCCCCGGCGCTCGACGCATATCACACCACGGTCGCCCTCGAAGCATGGGAAGTGCATAGCACGTGGGCGGAGCGTTATCGCGAGCGCTACGACCCTGTGGTGTGGCCGAGACTCATCCGCGGCCGCTCTCTGACGACGGAACAGATCGATTCCTCGGTGAACCACCGCGCCGCCATCCGCGCGCTGTGGCAGCACTATTTCAAGGCCCACGATTTTCTCGTGCTGCCGGCTTCGCCCTTTCCCGCGCTGACAAAGGCCGAGTGCACGCTGGAGAATCGCAATCGCGTCATCACCGTCACCGCGCCCGCGAGCATCGGCGGCCTGCCCGTCCTCACCATCCCAGTGCCGCTCCCCGGCGGCCTCACGACCGGGCTGCAGATCGTCGTCAACCAATCCACCAGCCCCGCCATTCCTTGGGCGCTGGCACAGTTCTCATAAAATTCTCATAGGCCGAAAAGCCGCGTCGCGTTGCCCGCCATCACCTCCGGGCTCGCACCGCCGCTTTGCGCTTCACCCACGAGGCGGATGAGACCGGGCATCTCGTCCAGCTTCGGATAGAGATTCAGCGGGAAGTCCGAGCCAAACAACACGCGCTCACTTCCCAGCGCAGCCAGCATCCGCGGCCACACCCCTGCATCGTACATCAACGGCGACGCCGCAGTATCGTAGTAGACATTGGCCAGCGCGCCCAAGCGCGGATCGCGCAGCGGCATCATCCCGCCCCAGTGCGCGAGCACGAAGGTCGTCTGCGGATACGCCTGCGCCAGCCACACGAAATCCTCGCCGGGCGTCTCGATGCGCCCCGCGAAGGGCCGGCTGTCGGGATCGGTCACGTGCAGATTGACGGGCATCCCGAGCTCGCCCGCCAGCGTCAGCGCCGCGCCAAAGACCGGCTCATCCACCGCAAAGCCCTGCGAGTGCGGCGAGAGCTCGCCGAGCCCAATCAGCCCCTCGTCATGCGCACGCCGCACCTCCGCGAGCGTCGCCTCGCGTCCGGCCGCTGGATGCAGCGTGGCAAAGGCCGAGAACCGCGTGGGATGCTCGCGCACACATGCAGCATAGAAGCGGTTCTGCCAGGCGCACGTCTCTGGCTTTTCCCAATACCACCCGAGCAGCACCGCGCGGTCCACGCCCGCCGCATCCATCGCCGCGACGAGCTGCCTCACGGTGGGCAGCGTCTGCACCGGCCGCCCGTCCCGCCGCCGCCGCGTGCAGAGCACCGCCCAATGCCGCTCCCCTTTCGCCGCCGCCCAGCCCGCCGGGTCGGCGTCCACCTCGGCCGGATACAAATGAACGTGTGCGTCGATGATCGGCATGTTATTGGCTGGTTACGCAGCGTTGGGCTGGACATCCTGCCGATGTTTCCGGCTCAACGAGAAGGTTTTTCCATGCTCAACCGCCTCTTCAAACTGGACGAGAATCAAACGACGGTCGGCCGCGAAATGCTGGCCGGCCTCTACAAG
>JAZKEV010000184.1:0-4654 GCA_040386765.1 Verrucomicrobiota bacterium
CCCATCCACTGCCCGACAAAACCTTCGCCCACGGAACCCGCGCCCGCCTGCATCTCCTGCAGGGCGGGTCGAGCGATCAGCGGGAAGATGCCCATCTCGAGACCGTCGAACATCCAGCCGAGGAAGGCGGCGATCAGGACGAGGTTGCGTCGGTCGGGAGCCGGGGAATTAGCCGGTGCGTTTCGAGTGGGGGAAGCGGAAGGGGCCGGGGATGACACAGGGAGGGGGTTGAGGGGCGGAGTTGGAACAACTTCCGGTGTGCTTGACAAGATCGATCATTAAGTTTGCCGCGTAAACGCGCAAAAGGAAACGTTTATAGAGGAGAGTTTATATAGGTAAATTACCGCCGGATGTGCCCGTGCTCGGGGATTTGATCGGAAAGCTGCTTGTGATCGATCAAAGGAATCTTGACAGCCGAGCCCGGACAAATCTTCCTCATAGTGTTCAGCTACTCCTCGGCTGCCCGCTCTCTCTATCTATGGAAAAAGTTCTCATCATTGTCGGCGACGCCACCGAGACGGTGGATACGCTCTATCCGTATTACCGCGTGGAGGAAGACGGCTTCCAGGCGGTGGTCGCTGCCCCGGAAAAGCGGAAATACCAGATGGTGATGCACGAGGTGAAGCCCGGCTGGACGATCACCAAGGAGTGGGAGGGCTACACCATCAATGCGGACATCACTTTCGCCGACATCAAGCCGGAGGAGTACTGCGGCATCTTTTTTAGCGGCGGACGCGCGCCCGAGTATATTCGCGATGACGAAAATTTGTTGCGCGTCACGCGTTGGTTTTTCGAGCACAACAAGCCTATCGCGAGCGTGTGTCATGGCGTCGAGATCCCGGCGCGCGCCGGTTGCGTGAAGGGTCGCCGGATGGCGACCGTGGGCAAGTGCCGGTTCGACCTCGAAGTGTGCGGCGGCATCTATGTGAACGAAGGCTGCGTGGTGGATGGCAATCTCGTCAGTGGCCGGACCTTCCACGACCATGGCAAATACATGGGCGCGTTCATGAAGCTCCTGAACGAGGAACGTGCGCTCCGCAAGGCCGCGACCAACGGTGGCGGGCGGCATGCCGCTGCCGCGGTGCACGCCTGAGTTTACGCGAGGCAGGCGACGACCCGCCTCGGCAAACGTATCGCTTAGCGTGGGCGGAGTGAACCTCCGCCCGGTTGAGACAGCAGGACGGATCGAAAAACGATGTCGAACGTCCTGCGCGGCACGTTAGGGATGGTGCGTCCGCATCTTCCGACCCCATTTCATTTTTCGTATCCGGCATGAAGGCTTGTCTCCCCTTGGTTCTGGCGACGTTGGGTGCCGCCGCTGCGACGTGCGTCGCGGCCAGCGCGCCCGAGTATAAAACGATCCCTGCGGCCCGCCCGGAGGAACTGACGCCGAGCAATGGCTGGCCCGCGGCGGGGGAGTTTCGCACGTGGAGCCGCTCGCTGGGCGGTCCGACATCGAATCGCTTTTCCGGGCTCGAGCAGATCACGCCGAAGAATGTCGCGCAGCTCGAAGTGGCGTGGACGTACAATTCGAAGGACGGCAAAGCCAACCTGCAGGCCAACCCGATCGTCGTCGACGGCGTGATGTATGCGCCCACGGGCGGGCATCACATCGTGGCGATCGATGCCGCGACCGGCGTGGAGCGCTGGCGCTATAAACCGGAGAAGAAAGGCAACCGGCTCGACGAGCTGCCGGCGCGACGGGGCTTGATCTACTGGCCGGGCCAGCCGGCTGCGGCGGGGAAGGTTGCCGTGGGCGCGCGTTTGATTTTCACGGCGGGCAACTGGGTCTACTCCCTCGATCCCGCGACGGGCTTGCCGGTGGAGAGCTTTGGCGAGAAGGGCCGCGCGGCGCTGCCCACGGGCGGCGGCGTGACCGGTGCGATTTGGAAGGATGTGCTGATCGTGCCGGGTTTCGGGCGCGATGTCTTCGGCTACGATGTGGTCACCGGCGCGCTGCGCTGGCGGTTTCACACCATGCCGCAGCCGGGGGAATTCGGCGCGGATACGTGGCAGGGGCAGGAGACCGGCGCGAATTGCTGGGGCGGCATGGCGCTCGATGAGTCGCGCGGCATCGCCTACGTGTCGACGGGCTCGCCGAAGCCGAACTTCATCGGCATCGGGCATCTTGGCGAAAATCTCTTCTCGAATTGCGTGCTCGCGCTCGATGCCGCCACGGGCAAGCGGCTCTGGCACTTCCAGGAAATTCCGCACGATATCTGGGACCTCGACCTCCCGGCGGCTCCGAATCTCGTGACCGTCGTGCGCGATGGTCGGAAGATCGATGCGGTCGCGCAGGTCACGAAGATCGGCAACACCCTGCTGCTCGACCGCGTGACCGGAAAGCCGCTCTTTCCCTATCGCATGCGGCGCGCGCCCACCTCGCGGCTCGAAGGCGAGCAGACCTGGCCGTGGCAGCCGGACCTCGAGCTGCCCGAGCCTTTCGGCAAACAGGAGTTCCGGCGCGAGGACATCACGCAGCGCACGCCCGAGGCGCGCGCGCATGTGGAGGCGATGCTTGCACGGGTAAACATGGGCTGGTTCACGGCCTTCGAGGCCGCGAAGCCGACGGTCTTCTACGGCCTGCATGGCGGCGCGGAGTGGACGGGCGCGGCCGTCGATCCCCGCTCGGCGCGACTCTATGTGAGCGCGAATCATCTCCCGTGGGCGATCACGGTTTTTCGCGACGACGATCCGGCGCCGCTCGTGCCTGCGACCGCGGGAGAGCAGGTTTATCAGCAGCTGTGCGCGGCGTGTCACAGCCCGACGCGGACCGGCATCGGCATGGTACCGCCGCTGCGCGGCTTGCGCCATCGGATGGACGAGGCGGCGTTGGTTGAATTGATTGCGAAGGGCCGCGGCGCGATGCCGCCGATGCCGATGGTCACGAAGGAACAGTCGAAGGCGCTGGCGGATTTCCTCCTCGTGCGCGACCGGCCCGCGCCCCCGCCGACGGGCAGGCCCAAGTATGCCTTTGGCGGATACAAGAAGGTGCTCGATCACGAGGAGTACCCCGGCATCAAGCCGCCGTGGGGCACGCTGAACTGCATCGACCTCAATACGGGTCGCATCGTCTGGCGCGTGCCGCTCGGCGAGTACCCGGAGCTGACCAAGGCCGGCCTGCAGAAAACGGGCACGGAGAATTTTGGCGGCGCGATCGTGACCGCGAGCGGCCTCGTCTTCTGCTCCGGCACGCGCGACAGGAAGATCCGGGCCTTTGCCGCGGAGACGGGTGCGGAACTGTGGTCGGCCGACCTGCCGCTGCATGGCACCGCGCCGCCGACGACCTGTGAGGCGGACGGCCGGCAGTTTATCGTGATCGCGGCCAGCGGCGGCGGGAAGCTGGGTGGGCCGACGGGCGATGCGTGGGTGGCGTTTGCCTTGCCGAAGAGAAAATGATCTCGTGGGGTTTGCTTCATTCCCCATTCCCCATGACGACGATTTTTCCTGTCAGCGCGTTGTGTCGAGTGCGTGCCGGCGCGTGGCTCTTGGTTCTGGCGCTGAGCGCGGCGGCGTTGTCCTCCGCGCAGGGGGCCGAAGTGGCGTCGATCTGGAACAAGGAGAACCTGCAGGCGTGGTGCATCGTCCCCTACGATGCGAAGAAGCGCACCCCGGAGGAGCGCGCGGAGATGCTCAAGCGGATCGGCTTGCGCGCGTATGCCTACGACTTCCGCCCCCAGCACATCCCGGAATTTGACCGCGAGGTGGAGGTGATGAAAGCGCAAGGGATCGAGCTCACCGCCTGGTGGTTTTCGAGCAAGATGGACGACAATGCGCGCAAGATCCTCGCGACGATCGAGCGACAGAAGATCAAGCCGACCCTGTGGGTTTCAGGCGGCGGCGCGCCGGCGAAAAATGCGGCCGAGCAGGTGGCGCGGATTACGAGCGAAGTCGCGCGGATCAAGCCGATTGCCGAGGCGGCGCAGGCGCAGGGCCTCAAGATCGCGCTTTATAATCACCAAGGCTGGTTCGGCGACCCGGATAATCAGCTGGCGGTGCTGGAAGGATTGCGCCGCGAGGGGGCGGCGAATGTGGGCATCGTTTATAATTTCCACCACGCGCATGAGCATATCCGGACGTTTGCCGCGCAGTGGCCGCGGATGATGCCGCACGTGGTGGCCGTGAATGTCAGCGGAATCGTCGAGAACGGCGACAGGGCGGGCAAAAAGATCCAATACGTGGGCGAGGGCGACCAGGAGATGGCGTTGATGAAGGTGATCGCCGAGAGCGGCTGGCGCGGCCCGATCGGGGTGCTGTGCCATCGCACGGACGTGGATGCCGAGGAGGCGCTCCAGCGAAACATGGCGGGAGTCGCGACCCTCGCCGCCAAACTCGCGGCTGAGCCCCCGGCGCTCAAGAAGAAGTGATGGACTAGAGAGTGCCGCCGCAGAGGTGGCGGTTGACTTCAACTCCCAAAGTAAGGATCGATCATGGCCATGGAGAGCGGGAATGTGGTCCAAACAAAATCGACGCGCGTCTACGGCGAGCTGAAACGTGAGATCACGGCTGGCACTTACCGGCCCGGCGAGCACCTCGTGCGGCGCGATCTCGTGAAGAAATACGGCGTGAGCCTCTCCATCGTGAACGAGGCGCTCGGCCGGTTGAGCGGCGACGGTCTCGTGGAGACGAAGGAGATGTTTGGCACGCGCGTGAT
>JAZKEV010000185.1:0-9357 GCA_040386765.1 Verrucomicrobiota bacterium
ACAGCGCGTGAAGATGAAGTTGAGCATGATCTGCTTGCCGCGAAACCGCGTGCTGTCGACCACGCGTCCGCTCTGATCGTAGAGCGCGAAGCCGGGCACCGCCTCGCCGATTTCACGGTAGGCATTCTTGCCGCGCGTGTGCGTATCCTGCCGCAGCTGCAGCGCACCGGCCTGCACGGCGTCCGCCGTCGCCTTGTCGTCGGGCCAGATCTTCTCGAGGCGGAAATCGCCGTCCTTCACCGGCACGAGTTCCGCCCGTATCCGCTGCCCGACCTTCGCCACCTCCACGTCGCCGGCCGACACGGCAAACTCCATGGTCATCGCCGGCATGTAGCCCTTGATGTCCTCGTGCCGCACGTGGAGCACCTTGCGCTCCTTGTCGACGCGCAGGATCTCACCTGTAAGCGGGTAACGCTCATCCTTGGCCGTCGCTTTGGCGGACGGCGCCGATTTCGCACACCCCGCCCCAACTCCCGCGAAACCACCCAGCAGCGCGCCACCCAAAAGCGCCAAACGGGCAAAGCGAGGAAAGCCTGCCTTTGCGCCGATTGTGCCTGTTTGCGGCCCCCTGCTATTAGTTTCCATTGCCCTACCGATTCGCCGGAGGAAAAAATTGTCAAAGGGTTTGCGGCAAACAGCATCGCCGCTTCTGCTCGGCCTTTGCCCAGCTCATGGCCCTCGCCTCCTCACTTCCACGCACGTCCACGCACAAACCGGCCCTCGCCGTGTTTGCGGCGGTGGGCAGCGTCTGGGTGTTCCTATTGGTGACGCTCGGGGCCTTCACCACGAGCATCGGCGCCGGCATGGCATTTCCCGACTGGCCGCTCTCCAACGGCTCGATCAATCCCGAGGGCTGGCTGACCGATATCGCGATGTTTGCGGAACACTCGCACCGGCTCACGGGCATGATCATGGGCTTCATTACCATCGGCTTGGGCGTGTGGCTCTGGCGTCGTGAATCCCGCGGGTGGCTGCGCTCCCTGGGCGGCTGGGCGCTCGTGATCGTGATAATTCAAGGCATCCTCGGCGGAAAGCGCGTCACGCTCAACGAGATGGACATCCCCTACTTCGACATGTCGCTCGGCCAGCTCCTGCGCATTCCGCACGGCATCCTGGCGCATGTCTACGTCTGCATCCTCTTCGCCATCGCCATTTCGTGCTCGCGCGCGTGGCTCGAGCAGTCAGTCCCCGTGAGCAAGGCGCTCCGCCGCCTCGGCGTGGTGTGCTGCCTGCTCGTTCTCGCCCAGCTCGTGATCGCGGCCACGATGCGGCATAATGGCGCCGGTCTCTCGATCTATACCTTCCCTTACTCGACGCCCGAGGGCCACTGGCTCCCGGCCACGTGGGATTTCCGCATCGCGATCCATTTCGCGCATCGCGTGATGGCGGTTATCCTGAGCGTCGCGCTCGTCGCATTTGCCATCGTAGTCCATCGTGATCGCGGCTCGACCTCCACGATGCGTGCTGCGGCCGTTGCCTTGGTCGCGCTGCTCGTGCTTCAGATCACCCTTGGCGCACAGATCATCTGGACGTTTCGCAAGCCCGAGATGACCACCGCTCACGTCGCGGTCGGTGCGCTCACGCTCGCCGTCACGTTCTGGCTTACCTGGACCGCGCATCGCGATACCCTCGCGGGCGAGCCCACATCCAACAGGAGTCCCCTCGCCGCATGACGCAGGAAACCGCAACACCCGCAGGTTTTCGCGACTATCTCGAGCTCACCAAGCCGCGGCTGAGCATGCTCTCCGTGCTCACGGCCGTCGTCGGCTACTTCGCCGCGCGACCGCCGTCGAATCCCCTTAAGTTCACCCATCTCCTCGTCGGCACCAGTCTGGCCGCCGGCGGCGTCGCGGCGCTCAACCAGTGGATGGAAAGCGATACCGATGCGCGCATGAAGCGCACCGCCGACCGCCCGATCCCCTCTGGCAAAGTCGCCACGGGCTCCGCCTTCGTGCTCGGCACGCTGATGTGCATCGTCGCGCTCTTCCTGCTTTTCGCCAAGGTCGGGCCTTACGCCGCGCTCTTCACGCTGCTGACCATCGTCTCCTATCTTGGCTGGTATACGCCCGCCAAGCGGTGGTCGACATGGAGCACCGAGATCGGCGCCATCGCCGGCGCATTTCCGCCGCTCATCGGCTGGGCGGCCGGCGAGGGAGGCGTCAGTTCGCTCGGCTGGATTCTCTTCGGCATCCTCTTTTTCTGGCAGATCCCGCATTTCATGGCCGTCGCGTGGACGTATCGCCGCGATTATTCGGCGGTCCACTTTCCGATGCTGCCGGTGCGCGATGAGGCGGGCGGCAAGGTCGCGATGTGGTCGCTGGTCAATACGGTCGCCCTCCTCGTCGTGAGCCTCCTGCCCTCGTTCCTGGGCCTGGCGAGCAAGGCCTACGGCTTCGCCGCCGCCGCCTGCGGCGCGTGGTTCCTCTGGCGCGCCATCGTGTTTCTCAAACGCGACGGTCGCGACGCCGCCGCCCGCAAGCTCTTCTTCGCTTCCATCATCTATCTGCCGCTCGTACTCGGCGCGCTCGTCGCCGACCGGCTGCTCGTCCCATGACCGTACAGGATATCCCGGGAATCAACGCCGCCCTCAACGGCCTCGCGACCGTGCTGATTACAATCGGCTTCGTGCAGATCAAGTCCGCGCAGCGCGCCCACGACACCGCCCTCCGCTCCTCGCGCATCCAGAATCACCGCCGCGTGATGCTCGCCGCCGGTTTCGTCTCCGCCGTGTTTCTAGTCGGCTACGTCACCCACAAGGTGCTCGTCCGCGGCGTGCACACCAAGTTCGGCGGCGAGGGCGCTATCGCATACTTCTACTATGCGATGCTCATCTCGCACATCATCCTCGCGATTTCCATCGCCTACCTCGTGCCGAAGACCTTCGCCCTCGCCCTCAAGGGCCAAATCGAGCGCCACCGCGCCTGGGCGAAATGGACGTATCCGATCTGGTACTACGTCAGCGTGACCGGCGTGCTCGTCTACTTCTTCCTCTACCGCTGGTGGCCGGCGGTTAAGTAAACGTGGGTTGCATAAAGTAGGGCGGGTCTGTGACCCGCCCTGGATTGGAGAATCAGCGATCGAAGCTCCAAAGGAGCGAAATTAGATAGCCCAGGGCAGAGCCCTGGGTTGTGGACAGATATCATGGTGAGCCCTGAAGGGGCGACACTCGGCGCGCAAAGCGTGTGAAGTTTCGTCCCTTCAGGACTCTTTCCTTTTCCATCCCAACCTTTCGCCCCTTCGGGGCTGTTCGGAATTGAAGTCACGGCGGAGCCGCGTCTCGCCAAACAAAAAGGCCCCGCGTGACGCAGCACGCGAGGCTCGGAGACCCTAAGGAGTTTCGCGCTTACAGCGCTTACGGCGTCGGCATCTCGTAGACTTCCACGAGGCCCGCGCCGGTCGAGTTGTTGGCACCCGCGACCACCGCGCTATACGCGCCGGGGGCTAGTGTGACCACAACGGACGCATCTCTGCTGCCACCGCCGAGGGCAAAGGCGCCCGTCGCCGCCGCTGCCGCCGCGATTTCAACCCCCGTCGCCGGCGCGCCGCCGCCGAGGACCGCCTGCGGCGTGCCCCAGTCGTCGTTTTGCGCCACGAGCGTCGTGCCTTGGTAAACCTTGAGCGTCGAATCCGTCAGCGAACCCGCCACACCGAAGCCAGCGAGCGCCGGCCCGATGCCGCGGATCAGCACGCGCTTCGGGGTCGTGCCTTGCACGACGAAGCCGGCCACCAGCACAGCGTCACCCGTCGATACGAAGCCGCGGGTGGAGAGATTGACGAGCTTTGTCGGCTGCGACGTCTCGGCATCGTAGACTTCGACCAGCGCGACACCCTGGCCGCCATTCGCCAGCACGTGCAGGCTGTAGGCGCCGGGCTCGAGGACCACCAGCATGCCCGCGTCGAGGCTGCCGGCGGGCAGCGCAAACGCTCCCACGCTTTCCTGCGCCGTACGCATCGCCACATCGTTGGTCCAGTTCTCGTTCTCCGCCACGATGGTCGTGCCGGAATAAATGCGCAGGCGGGGATTGCTCAGCGTGCCAGCGACGCCGAATTGCGCGAGGCCGGGGCCGATGGCGCGCACCAGCATCTGCTTGCGAGTCGTGCCCGAAACCACGAAGCCCGCGATGAAAGCCTGGCTGGCATCGCCATCCGAGGTGTAGAGACGGGAAGAGAGATTCACGAAGCGCGCGGCCGCAGCCGTCGGGGGCGGCGGCGGCGGGGGGGGCGGCGGCGGAGTCGAGCCGCTCAGGGAGAACTTCTGCAGGCGGGTGTTGTAGTAGTCCGAGACGTAGGCGGAATCGCCGGCGACATCCACGACGATCTGGAACGGCAGCCGGAACTGCCCGCCATTCTCACCCAGCGAGCCAAAGGACGAGACAAACGTGCCCGCCGCATTGAATTTCTGGATACGCTGGTGCCCGATGTCGGCGGCAAGCGGATTGCTCGGGTCCGAATTGGTTTCCGTCACCCACATATTACCCGCGGAGTCGAAGGAGACCCACGTCGGCGTGATGAACTGGCCGGTGGCCGTGCCGCGCCAGCCGATCACGGAGAGGTAGTTGCCGTTGGCATCGAATTTCTGCACGCGGCTGTTGCCGCCATCCGCCACCCACAGAGCGCCTTGGGCATCGAGCGCGAGGCCGTAGGGGCCGTTGAGCTGACCGAGGCCGGCGCCGAGGGAGCCCCACGTGCGCACGTGGTTCGCCTGCCAGGTGCCGCCGGAGTTGGTGACGTTGAATTTCTGGATGCGGTTGTTACCGTGGTCGGCGACGTACACATTGCCCGCGGCATCCGCCGCGATGCCGACCGGGGCGGCGAATTGGTTATTGCCCGTGCCCGGCTCGCCCCACGCCATCACAAAGGCGCCGTTGGCGGTGATGCGGTGGATGCGACGATTGCCTCGCTCCGCCACGTAGATATCGTGCGAGACGGGATCGACCGCGATGCCATAGGGGGCATTGAACTGCACCGGGCCGAAGCCCGTGGTGCCAAACACTCCAACCCGGGTTCCGGTCGCTGTGTCGAATTTCAAGATGCGTCCGTTCACCGAGTCCGCGGCGTACAGATACGTCACCCCACCCACCCGATCGAGGGCGAGGCCGGTGGGCCCGAGCCGCCCGATATCCACCTCGGCCCATTCGGCCACAAAGGTCTGGGCTCGCGCCGAACTCGAAAGGAGTCCCGCAGATCCCAGAAGGACGGCGGCGGCCGGCAGAAGGCGCTTCGCCAGAAGCTGGAAGAATTTTGAGGAGTTCATAGGTTTCGTCTGAATTGGTACCGCCTGAGGCCCGACGTATCGGTTCGCATGGCAGCTCTTTCGTTGGCCCTATTAGAAGTCTTTTGCGGTTAAAAGACTCGTGGGTCCTCACCCCAATCGTCTGTAGGTAGGGGCCCACCTGTTCGGGATTTTTTACTCAAAGTTCACGTCCGTAGGGAACCTACGCATGACGTAAATGACTGTCGTCTAACTTATGGCCACCGCTACCAATCGTGTAAAAACCGCCGGCCGTAGTCGGTCGGGCGTTCGCAGTCAGTCCAAGAATGTCGGCGCCACGTCGACGAAGCGCACCGGTGGACGGCGCAGTGCGGCCACGGCGGTCAAGAAACCGGCGGCGTCCTCGCGCAAGCGCACGTTTGCTGCCACCGCTGGCTCGAAAAGCAGTGCGCCGCGCCGCGGGGGCGCTGTTGCCACGATATCCCGCCTCCGCGCCGCGAGACGCGGCCGGGGCTGATCGAGTAACCGCTCCTCCGGTTTAACGCCGGAAAACACCCGCCGTCCACATCGTTACGTTTGTGGGCGGCGTTCGTTTTCGCCTCGCGCCGGTAACAGCGCGATTTCAGATTGGTCCACGGTCCTGGCTTCGGTCTATCCCCTTTCCGCTTTGCCCGCTTCCAACTCCACCGCCGCGCTTCGCGCGCATAACCGCATCTTGGAACAGGTGCGCAAATCGCCCTCCAACCGGGTGAAGGTCGCAGTCGTCGATCTTGACGGTATCCTCCGCGGCAAATTCGTCAGCAAGGAGAAATTCCTCTCCGCCGCCGCTCCCGCGCCCGCCGGCGGTTTTGGTTTCTGCGACGTCGTCTTCGGCTGGGATAGCAACGACGCCTGCTACGACAATTCCAAGCTCACCGGCTGGCACAAAGGTTTTCCCGATGCGCTCGCCCGCATCGATCTCTCCACGCAGCGCGAGGTGCCGTGGCAGGACAACGTGCCCTTCTTCCTCGGCGAATTCGTCTGGCACGGCGCCGATGGCCAGGGCCCCGAGTCCCCCTACCCGCTCTGCCCTCGGCAGCTGCTGAAGCGCGTGCTGCGCCGTGCCGAGAAGCTCGGGGTCCAGCCGATGTGCGGAATGGAGTTCGAGTGGTTCAATTTCGCCGAGACGCCCCAGAGCTGGGCTGACAAGCGCTACGCCAATCCCACGCCGATCACGCCTGGGATGTTCGGTTACTCGATCCTGCGCGCAAGCCACGGCCACGCGTTCTTCAACGCCCTCCTCGACGAGCTGCCGCGCTTCGGCATCCCTATCGAGGGCCTGCACACCGAGACAGGCCCCGGCGTCTACGAGGCCGCGATCGCCTTTGCGGACGCGCTTCAATCCGCTGATCGAGCCGCACTCTTCAAGACCGCGACCAAGGAGATAGGCCTACGTTTCGGCATCATGCCCACCTTCATGGCCAAGTGGAGTCAGGCCTACCCGGGCTGCAGCGGCCACATTCACCAGAGCCTTTCCGACGGCAAAAAGAACCTGTTCCACGATCCGCGCGGCCGCCACGGCATGAGCGCGCTCTTCGAAAGCTACATCGCCGGCCAGGTGGCCTGCATGATGGACTTCGCGCCGATGATCTGGCCGACGATCAATAGTTACAAGCGGCTCGTCGACGGCTTCTGGGCCCCGGTGAAACCCACGTGGGCCATCGATAACCGCACGGCCAGCTTCCGCGTGATCCCCGGCTCGCCCAAGTCCACTCGCCTCGAGACGCGCTGCCCGGGCTCCGATGTAAATCCCTACCTCGCGATGGCCGCCGTCATTTCCGCGGGCCTGCACGGCGTCGAGCAGAAGCTGAAGCTCACGGCCCCGCCGATCCACGGGAGCAATGAGGGGAGCGAAAACACCCCCCGCGCGCCACGCTCGCTCATCGAGACCACGCGGATCTTCCACGGCTCCGCCATCGCGCGCGACTGGCTCGGCGACGACTTCGTCGATCATTTCGCCGCCAGCCGCGAGTGGGAGTGGCGGCAGTGGCAGGATGGCGTCACCGACTGGGAGTTGAAGCGCTACTTCGAGATTATCTAAAGTAGTGAGTAGCGACTAGCGAGCATCCAAAACCGCCTCACCCTACTCGCTACCCGCTACTCACTACTCGCTTCTCTCCTTCGCATGAGCCTGCACTCGTTTTCCTTTCCCACCGCGATCATCTTCGGCGCCGGCGCGCGCAAAAAAGTCCCCGCGCACCTCTCCGGTATCGGCGCCAGGCGCCCCCTGATCGTCACCGACAAGGGCGTCGCCGCCCTGCCCTTCGTGGCTGAGTTTCAGGCCGACCTACGTGGCGGCGGACTGGAACCGGGTCTCTTCGCGGGCGTGTGGGGCAACCCCACCTCCGCACAGGTCGCCGCTGGGGCAGCCGCCTACCGCGAACACCGCGCCGACTCCGTGATCGGTCTCGGCGGTGGCGCCGCGCTCGATGTCGCCAAGGCTGTCGCGCTCCTCGCCGTGCACGAAGGCAGCATCTTCGAGTACGCGTGGGATCACCCCCAGCGTCGGCCCATCGATAAACCGCTGCCGCACTTCATCGCGCTGCCAACGACCAGTGGCACGGGCTCCGAGGTCGGCCGCTCGTCGGTGATCTCCGACGACCAAACGCACGTGAAGAAGATCGTCTTCGCGCCCGCGTTGCTCGCCAAGGCCGTCTTTGCCGATCCCGAGCTCACGCTCGATCTCCCGCCCAAGATCACCGCCGCCACCGGCATCGACGCGCTCACGCACAATATCGAGAGCTACCTCTCGCCGGTCTATCACCCGTTGTGCGACGGCATCGCGCTCGAAGGTGTGCGGCTCGCCGCTCGCGCCCTCCCCCTCGCCGTGCGCGACGGCAAAAATCTCCAGGCCCGCTCCGATATGATGATGAGCTCCATGATGGGCGCCATCGCGTTTCAGAAGGATCTCGGCGCCGTGCATTCCTGCGCGCACTCGCTCGGCACCGTCCTCGATCTCCACCACGGCCTGGCCAATGGCGTGATGCTCGACTACGTGATGCGTTTCAACCTGCCTTCCGCGCCCGAGAAATTTGCCGAACTCGCGCGCGTCAGCGGCGCCGGCAGCACCGGCGAGGAGTTCGTCGCATGGCTCACGCGCCTGAAGGCCGAGATCGGCATCCCCGCCCGTTTGCGTGACGTCGGCTGCAAGCCGGAGCACTTCGCCAGGCTCGTTGCGATCGCGACCGATGACACCTGTCACCGCACCAATCCCCGGCCCTGCACCGCCGCGGATTTCGAGCAGCTCTACACCACCGCCCTCTAGGCGCGCCATGTATCCCCTGCGCATCACCAATCCCGCCAACGGCGAGCTCATCGAGACCGTCGCAACCGACGATGCCGATTCGGTACGCGCGAAATTCGCCGCCGCACAGGCCGCCCAGCCGGCATGGGCCGCGCTCCCCCTCAAGCGCCGCCTCGCCGCCGTCGCCGCTTTCCGCGCCGCTGTCGTCGAGCAGACCGACGCGCTCGCCGCGACCCTCACGGGCGAGATGGGCAAGCCCATCGCGCAAGCCCGCAACGAGCTCAAGGGCCTGCTGCCGCGCCTCGATTTCTTTCTCAAGGAAACCGCCCGCGCCCTGCGCCCCGAGACCGTCCTTGTCGATCGCAAAGCCGGCCTCACCGAACGCATCACCCACGAGCCGCTCGGCGTGATCGCCAATATCTCGGCGTGGAATTACCCGTACTTCGTCGGCTCCAATGTCTTCATCCCCGCGCTGCTCGCGGGCAATGCCGTCCTCTACAAGCCCTCGGAATTTGCCACGCGCACGGGCCTCGCAATCGCACGCCTGCTCCATGCGGCGGGAGTGCCGAGCGCCGTCTTCGCCCCCGTCGTCGGCACGGGCGAGATCGGCGCCGAGCTGCTGCGCCAGCCGATCGCCGGTGTCTTTTTTACCGGCTCGTATAACACGGGCCAGCGGATCGCCCGCGCGGTCGCCGATCGGATGATCAAGCTCCAGCTCGAGCTCGGCGGGAAGGATCCCGTCTACGTCTGCGAAGACGTCGATCTCGCCGCCACCGCCGCCGCGGTGGCCGACGGCGCTTTCTACAATACCGGCCAGAGCTGCTGCTCCGTGGAGCGCATCTACGTGCACGAGAGGATCCAC
>JAZKEV010000186.1:0-5256 GCA_040386765.1 Verrucomicrobiota bacterium
CGGCTCGCAGGCGCCGAGGTGGCGCTGGTGGGACTGGAGCGCGACCGCGTGCGGTTGAACGTGGCCAAGGCCTACGGCTGCGAGGTGATCGTCGGCGACGCGACCGAATGGGCGAAGTCACGCGACGGACTCGGCGTCGAAGGCGTGGTGGATGCGGCGGGCGCTTCGGCGGCGCTCAAGACCGCGCTGGAACTGGTGCGGCCCGCGGGCTGGATCAGCAAAGTCGGCTGGGGTCCGCAGCCGCTGAATTTCTCGCTCGATCCGCTGGTGCAGAAGAACATCACGCTGCAGGGCAGCTTCAGCCACAACTGGCCGATGTGGGAGCGCGTGCTCGCGCTGCTCGCTTCGGGGACGCTCGATGTGCGGCCGATCACGGGCGGCATCTGGCCGCTGGAGGAGTGGCATGAGGCCTTCGAGAAGATGCATGGCGGCGAGATTGTGAAAGCCGTGCTGCGCCCGGCTTGAGCCGCCCGAGAAATCACAAACGCCAAAGAAATCTCAATGGTTAGAAACCAGAAATCTTTGGGTTTTGTTTATGGGCGTTTCTTTGGCGTTTGGAGTCTGTGATTTGTGATTTCTTTTCCCTCCCCATGAGACTTCTCCATAAGGTCATAATCGTAACCGGCGGCACGAGCGGCATCGGCAAGGCCATCGCGGAGCGGGCGGTCGCGGAAGGGGCGCGGGTGCTCGTGCATGGCATTGAGCGGAAAGATGGCGAAGCGGTGGTGGCGAAGCTCGGTGCCAATGCGGCGCTGCATCTCGACGATCTGATTGATCTCGAGAGCCCGAAGCGGATCGCGGCGGCGGCGGTGAAGGCGTTTGGCGGGATCGATGGCATCGTGAACAATGCTGCGATCGTGGCGCGTACTAATTTGCTGGATACGACGCCGGCCTCGTTCGACCGGATGATGGCGGTGAATGTGCGCGCGGCGCTGTTTCTGATCCAGGCGGCGTTTCCGCAGCTCAAGGCGCGCGGCGGCTGCGTGCTCAACATCGGCTCGATCAATGCGCACAGCGGGCAGGCCAACCTGCTCGATTACAGCCTCTCCAAAGGCGCCCTGCAGACACTCTCGCGCAATCTCGCCAATGCCCATGCGACCGACCGCGTGCGCGTGAACCATATCAACGTCGGCTGGGTGCTCACAGACCGCGAGTATGCGCACCAGATCGAGTACGGGATGGGGCCGGACTGGCCGGAGAAGGTACCCGCGATCTTTGCGCCGGCGGGCCGGTTGATGAAGCCGGAGGAGGTTGCGTCGGCGGCCGTTTACTGGCTGGGCGACGAGTCGCGTCCGGTGAGCGGTTCGGTCGTGGACATGGAGCAATTTTCGCTGATCGGTCGCAACGCCAACAAAGTCGCGGAAAAGTAAAACTCATGCCAAAGCTCGCCGCGTTCCCCAAAGCCTTCATGCGCCCGCTCGTGCGTGATGGCACCATGAAATTGCGCGACTGGGTGGACCTCGCGGCGCCGCTGCAGGTCGACGGGCTGGAGTACTACAGCGGTTTCATGGAACTCGCGGATGAGAAGAATTGGGCGGCGGCGCGGCGCGAGGTGGAGAGCCGCGGGATGGTGATCCCGATGCTGTGCTGCTCTCCGGATTTTTCGGTCCCGGAGCCGGAGGCGCGGAAGGCGGAGATCGAGCGCGAGAAGATGTGGATCCGCATGGCGGCGACGCTGGGCGCGAAGTATTGCCGCGTGCTCTCGGGGCAGCGGCGGCCGGAGCTGACGCGTGAGCGGGGACTCGATCTCGTGGTGGGCTGCATCGAGGCCTGCCTGCCGGAGGCGGAGAAGTGCGACGTGACGCTCATCATCGAAAATCACTACAAGGACGATTTCTGGAGCTTCCCCGAGTTTGCGCAGAAGATGGATGTCTTCTGCGAGCTCGTGGATCGGATTCATCACCCGCGCTTCGGCGTGAACTACGATCCGAGCAATGCGTTTCTCGCGGGGGACGATCCGCTGGAGCTCTTGCGCCGCGTGAAGCACCGCGTGCGGACGATGCACGCCAGCGACCGTTTCCTGGCCGAGGGCACGCTGGAGGATTTGCGCCGCGAAGAAGGCGGCGCGGAGGGTTATGCGAAGCGCCTCCGGCACGGCACGATCGGCAAGGGCTTGAACGACTACGATGCGATCCTCACGGAGCTGAAGAGCGTGGGCTTCGACAGCTGGATCAGCATCGAGGATGGGGTCGACGGCATGGAGCAGCTCGAGGAGAGCGTGCGGTTTGTGCGCGGGAAGATCGCGCAGCATTGGGGAACGAAGTAGGACGGGGACGGGCGGTGGCGTATGAGTGGGATAGGAGAGTTAGCCGCAAAGAGGCGCAGAAGGCGCAAAAAGGAAACCAGCCGGGCGCCTGCATAATATTTTCGGATGATCTTTTTGCCTTTGTGGCCCTGCGCGTGAGCGCAGGGATGGAGCGAGGATAGAGTTTCGATATATCCCTTCTCGCTCTCCCGCCGCTCGCGGCGGGCTACAACAGAGGAGTTTTTGAAGGGGCGCGAGGTGGTGGCGGACCTTCCGCGTGGGGAATGCGAGAGGGCGGCGACCCTCCCTACTTCAAGCCGCGCGATCTGAGGTTTTTCCTGTGGTGGGGCTTACGCGTAGCATTCCAAGTACTTCAGGCCAGTGCTGGTGTTGAAGAGGACGACGGTTTCTTCGGGGCGGACAGTGCCGGCGGCGAGGAGTTTTTTGAGGGCGGCGTAGCAGGCAGCCCCTTCGGGCGCGGGGAAGATGCCTTCGGTGGCGCCGACTTCGCGGGTGCAGGCGATCATCTCCTCGTCGCTTACGGCGATGGCGCCGCCGCCGCTGGCGCGGAGGGCGTCGAGCATGAGGAAGTCGCCGATGGCCTTGGGCACGCGGAGACCGCTTGCCTTGGTGTGCGCGCCAAGGTGTTCGGCGGCGAATTTCTCGCCCGCGTGGAAGGCGCGGACGATCGGCTGGCAGCCGTCGGCCTGCACGGTGAACATGCGCGGGCGCTTGGTACCGGCGGGCAGGAGACCGAGCTTTTCCATTTCTTCGAAGGCCTTCCACATACCGACGAGGCCGGTGCCGCCGCCGGTGGGATAGAGGACGACATCGGGGAGCTTCCAATCGAGCTGCTCCGCGAGTTCGTAGCCGAGGGTCTTCTTGCCCTCAGCGCGGTAGGGCTCCTTGAGCGTCGAGACATCGAACCAGCCCTCGGCGTTTTTGCGGCGCGCGACTTCGGCGCCGCAATCGGTGATGAGGCCGTCGATGAGCGTCACGTGCGCGCCCATCTGCTCGCACTCGATGATATTGGCGCGGGGCGTATCGCGCGGCATGAAGAGGTGCGCCTCCATCCCGGCGCGGGCGGCGTAGGCGGCGAGGGCGCCGGCCGCATTGCCGGCGGAGGGCGCGGCGAGTTTCTTGAGGCCGAACTGTTTCGCCATCGAGACGGCGGCGGTCATGCCGCGGGCCTTGAAGCTGCCGGTGGGGTTCTGCGCCTCATCCTTGATGAAGAGCGAGCGGAGGCCGTGCTTCGCGCCGAGGCGCGGTGCGGGGAGGAGGGGAGTGAAGCCCTCGCCGAGCGTGACGATGTCGGCATCGTCGCGGACGGGCAGGACCTCGCGGTAGCGCCAGAGGGATTTTACGCGGGTGCGGAGCGACTCGCGGGTGAGCGTGCGCGCGGCGGCGGCGAGATCGTAGCAGGCGTAGAGCGGCTTGCTGCAGCACGTGCTGACGTTCTGGGGGATCGTGGCGTCGTGAGACTGGCCGCAGAGGGTGCAGGCGAGGTGGGTGAAATACACGCGGCGGAGCGTAGAAGACGGATTTTGGGAAAGACACGCCGGATTGTGGGGTAGAAACGCGGAAGCGCAGGTGGGGCGGGGATTTCCTTTTCTCCTCTGTTTCGGTCGACTCGTTAGGCCGTGGGAGTACAACGGTCGGACTACCCCTATGAGATTCATTGCTGTTGTGGCTGTGGTGTTTGGTTTGAAGGTGTCCGCGTTCGCGGCGAGTGGGCTGCCGCGCAGTACGCCCGAGGCGCAGGGGGTGCCTTCGGCGGCGATCCTCGGCTTTGTCACGGCAGCGGAGGAGAAGATCGATGCGCTGCACAGTTTCATGCTGGTGCGGCGCGGCCAGGTGGTGGCGGAGGGGTGGTGGTCGCCGTATGGCCCGGAGGACCGGCACCAGATGTTTTCGCTGAGCAAGAGCTTCACCTCGACGGCGGTGGGGCTTGCGATCGATGAGGGAAAATTTTCGGTGGACGATCCGGTGCTGAAATTCTTCCCCGACGAGGCGCCGGCGAAACCGAGCGCGAACTTGAAGGCCATGCGCGTGCGCGATCTGTTGACGATGTCGACGGGGCATCATGCCGAAGATATCCAGGGCTTCCCGTATGTGTCGGATGAGGACCCGGTGAAGAAATTTCTCGCGCTGCCGGTGACGCACAAGCCGGGGACCTTCTTCGTCTACAATACGCCTGCGACCTTCATGCTCTCGGCGATCGTGCAGAAGACGACGGGGAAGCCGGTGGTCGAGTATCTCGCCCCGCGGCTCTTCGAACCGCTGGGAATCGCGAACCCGATCTGGGATGCGACCAAGCAGGGCGTGTCGCTCGGCGGCTTTGGGCTCAATATCCGGACGGAGGATATCGCGAAGTTCGGGCAGCTCTATTTGCAGCGTGGGCAGTGGCAGGGGAAGGAGGTCGTGCCGGCGGCGTGGGTGGATACGGCAACCTCGCGCTGGATGTCCAACGGCAGCGCGCCAACGAGCGATTGGGAGCAGGGCTACGGCTTCCAGTTCTGGCGCTGCCGGTACGGCGTCTACCGCGGCGATGGCGCTCACGGGCAGTTTTGCGTCGTGTTTCCGGAGTTGGATGCGGTGGTCGCGATTACTTCGGGCACGCGCGATCTGCAAAATGTGCTGAATGTCGTCTGGGATAAACTTCTTCCCGCGCTGCAGCAGAAGACGGCGCCCGTGGTGGATGCGAAGGCAGCGGCGGCGCTGAAGACGAAGCTGAAGGCGCTGAGCTTGAAGACGCCTGTGCCGGTGGAGACGCCGGGCCTGGCGACGGGTGTCGTCGGGAAGCGTTATACTTTTAAAGACAACCCGCAACGCATCGAGGCGCTCACGCTCGCGGGCGATGCGAGCGGGAAGGTGAACGAGGTGCGGGTGACGATCGCGGGGAGCGAACAGCGGCTCGCGATCGGAACGGGCACAGGCGGATGGACGCGAGGGAAGATTACGTCGGGGCCATCGGCGGGGCCGGTGGCGGCGAGCGGCGCGTGGACAGCGCC